>NZ_DBMFCD010000006.1:0-156677 GCF_056872695.1 Wujia sp.
TGTGTTTCCATTCTGATGAATGAAATAGGATTTGTATAAATCCTTGAAAATATCTTAAAGAAATTTTCAGGGTTAACATGTTATTAATTTGTCAAAGGTTCATATTTGTCGTTCTTAGCGACAACTTCTATAAGATATCACTTTATTTCGTCTTTGTCAAGAACTTTTTTTAATTTCTTTTGACTCTTTCGACGGCATATTGTGATGTCGAATAGTGTTTTTTGCTGTCTTATCAGCGACAGCTTGCTTATAATAGCACTCTAATTTTGGAAAGTCAACCCCCTTTTTCAATTTTTTTATTTTTGTCGAATCGGAGGTCTGTTTTCCTTTATTCTGTCACTGTGCAACCTTAAATGCCCAGATCGCAGATATCTGATATTGTAATGTATCATAGTCCCACAACTGCTGGCTTCGTTCAATACTGTTTGGATCATGAACACGGAACTTATCTCCTTCCATTCCAGCGATCACGATAAAATGTCCCTGTGAAGTAAAGTCTCCAGACCGCATTGCACATACAAGCGGATGTCCCTGTGAGAGTTCCTCCTGCATGTTATCTTTGCTCAGGTAAATATAGTATCCCTGTACGCCATACACTGCGGCTACCTCATCCATAAACGACCACTTTGTTCCAGAATTCTGTTCATAATATCCATGTTCTGTTGCATAGTCTGCCAGCTTGTCCGGTGTTGCCTCCTGATTCTTCGTAAGACCAATGACTATCATCGAAAGACAGGTTGGTCCGCATCCTGACAATCCGATGACATCATTTCCGTAGGCATCATACCCCCAGCGCTTATCCCATTGGATAAACAGAGGGATTCCATCTAATTCAGATGTCTCCAGCGTACCGGAGGTCGTATCATAGTTCTCCGGATAGCCAAGTGCAAAATCCAGCATATTCGGATTGCAGCACAGATTATTCAAAAGTGCTTCCGGATATTGATCCATGTGATCGTAGATCGTCTGGAACTCCGGATACCGGTCTGACAGATTCTTCAATCTTGTCTGGATCTCCTCTGTCGAATAGTGCGCTGGTGATCCTACCATATATTTCTTCTCATAATAATTCGGCAATGCCTGACTCTGTACCTGCGCAATCTCTCCGGTTGCCGACACCTTTGGTTCCGCGGCATCTGCCTGCTGCTCTGTGAACGCCGATTCACTGGCAGCCACCACTTCGGATACATCCTGTTTTTTAGAGGAAATCCCTCTCCGCACCAATGCCACGATCAATACCAGCATGGCAACACAGATACACAAGCAGAACAATTCCTTTGCCCGTTGTTTTCTCCTTCTGCGCCGGCGCAGCTCTTCCTTTCGTTTCTTTAATTTCTTTCTACGCAGTTCTTCGCGTTGCTGTTCCTGCAATATCGTCCGCCTCCTGATGACTTCTGAATCCTCGGAAATTATACCCACATTCCCGTTCGTTTCATTCCGTCTGTATCTTTCACTGTATCTTTCGTATTCCATTTTCATGCACACTCCTTTTATAAACTTCCCGTAGTTTACATGGACTGTGCATCATATCTGTCTCATATATGTATCATTTTTCCATCTTAGTTGCATATTTTTGTATGTCACCTGACGGCTCCACATGTGCCTTCACATTATGTCTGTCTGTGCAGGTGCATCCATCATATTGCTCATTGTATCGCAACTCCATCATAGATGGTTCCAATCGATGATATATCCTGATCGACCCACATGCCAATCTCTACAAACTGCTTTCCGTCTTTTTCCTGCTCCTTCACACCTGCCATATAATTCGCAGTCAGTTTGCCATCTGCATTCATATTATAGCCTTCTCCATACATTTCATTATAGACGCCATAGTTATACTTCTTAATAATAACCTCTTCGGAAATGCCCAGCTCCTCCGCCATATATTTCACCACATCCGCTTTTAAAAACGCCTGCCATTCAGCATCTGTCATATAGGCATATACAGTATACCCCAAAATCTTTCCGGTTTCCACATCTACACATAAATACATATAATCATCAGAAACCTGACACACCATATATTCAAGCATCACGTATTGATTCATATTGTCCAGATTAACCAGAGTTTCATACTGCGTATCCGCATATATATCAAGAATATCAAAATCTAATTCAGGAAGTAAATGTGCTGCCTGCATCCTTTCAATCTGCGGTGCTACCTGCACTTGCATATCATAATCATCATATACGTCTGCATTTTCCACCGGATAAGAAGTTGACACATGCATCCCTTTTGATCTCCCGTCCATCAAATCAAGTTTTTCTTCCATCGTCATCTGCGCGGCAGTATCCAGATAGGATGTATCTGCCTGCTGCACGTATATGTGATCAACCTCACTTTTATCCATCATGGCAAATATTGTCTTCGGTGCCATAATTCCGATTGTCAAAACAGCAGCTCCCGCCAGCACGCACAGGCAATTGCGCAGGATATTTTTATGCATTTCATTGTTTTTCTCTGTTTTTTGTTCATTTTTCTTCGTTTCCGCATGTCCCCTCATACTTCTTCCTCCATTTCCATCTTTTCCGAATTAACCTGTCTGCATACCTCCTTCGGAAAACAGACACTCACCTGCGTTCCAATCCCCTTTTTACTCATGATCTGCAGCTTTGCCTGATGCAGCTTCACAATCTCGCTACAGATAGCAAGTCCCAGTCCCGCACCACCGTTTGCCCGGGAGCGTGATTTGTCTACCATATAAAATGCTTCGGTCAGCCGGCTCAGATTCTCCTCATCGATACCGCATCCGTTATCCTTGATTCCGATACGATATTCGTCTGATACCCACACACCAAACAAAGAAATTTTCCCTTTTCCATCCATCGATTTTCTGGCATTGTCAAACAGATTGATCAATACCGTCTTCATCAGATCCGGCTCAAGCTTCACTATCGCAGGCTGTACGTTGACCGTCAGTTCAACTCCATATTTACCGGCAACCGGAAGCAGGGTCTCATACACTGCTTCCGCAAAAATCGTTATATCCATATCATAAAACAGAAAATCCTGTTTTTTAAGCACGATCAGGTCCATCAGTTTCATGGACATTTTCTCTAAGCGCCTGCCCTCCACAACAATCTGGTTGGCATAGGTAATCAACTCCTCCTCCGAAAGCTGATTGGAACGGATCAGATCTGCATATCCGATCATTGAGGTAAGCGGTGTTTTCAACTCATGAGCAAAGTTATTTGTAAACATCTCCTGACTTTTTGTTTTTTCTTCCAGTTCCTTCATTGTCCTGTTCAGACTCGTGGACATCCGGTTGAAATCTTCCGCCAACACACCGATCTCATCTTTGCTTCTTTTTCTAATGCGGATTCCGGCACGTCCGCCAGCTACCAGCTTTGTTGCCCTCGACAATCGTCGGATCGGAACCACGATCATATTGTTTAAGATTGCCATCAGCATGAGACAGACAATCATGACAATAATCATGATCACACGGAACATCCGAAGCTGCGCGTCACGGTTTTCATAGTCACGTGTGATATCCGAAAATGTCTCCACATAATAGACCCGGTCAAGTACCTCAAAACTTGTTCCGGTATATAATACATATCTGCCGTTTTGCTTGACAATCTTGTAGCCTTCCTGCCCAGCTTCAAGTTCATCCCGGCAGATTGATTCCTTTGATTCTTTCAGTCTGTTTGTACTGTAAATCCTTGTTTTTTCATCTGTCCAAAGTGCAAACTGTACTTCCTCTCCGGCATTCCGGACAGAAACTGATTGTGCCGCCTGACGCACGACAACATTTTTTTGTTTTTCATATCCGGTATCCCGATATACAAGATTGATCGTCCGCTTTACATTCTGTACAAGATTGATACAGACAACGCTTGCATTATTATATCCGTTCTGGATATCTTTTTCTCTTGCACTTTTGAAGCCCGAATGGATCAGAAATGTTCCACACGCCGAAAATGCCAGCATCATACAGGTACAAACGGATAAAAACAGTTTCCAGAATAATTTCAAGCTTATACCTCCAGCCGGTATCCCACCTTATATACCGGTACAATTTTATCTTCCAATCCAAGCTTCTTACGCAGACGCTGTACATGCAGATCAACCGTACGGCTGTCCCCATAGTACGGTTCATGCCATACACTCTCGAAGATCCGCTCACGGAACAATGCGACATTCGGGTTGCGCATGAACATCACTAAAATCTCATACTCTTTCTTCGTCAGGTGAATCTCCACCCCGGCTTTTTTTACCTGAAATGACTGCGTATCCACCTCAATATCATATGCGGTAAGTGTCTGTGATACTTTATTATACCGACGCAGCACACGTTCCACTCTGGCAAGCAGTTCGATGATTTCAAATGGCTTTACCATATAATCTTCCGCGCCAAGCTTTAATCCCCTGACCTTATCCTGCACATCTCCCATCGCTGTGAGAAAAATCACCGGGACATGATAATAGTTAAAATATTCCATCAGGGAAAATCCATCCGGTCCCGGCAGCATAATATCGACAAGTGCCAGATCATATATCTCCTGTTCCAGCTGTCCGGAAACCGAGGTGCCATCGTAGACACAATCACACAGATAACCTGCATTCCGTAAACTGATCTCTATGACATTGGAGATGGATGTATCATCTTCCACAACTAAAATTCGATTCATAAAACTGTCTCCTTGTTATTTGTAAATGACGGCTTAATGCAAACCATTCCGTATGACAGTCGGTTGCACAAAAAACAGAGAGGAGCCATCTCTGACCTCTCTCTGTTATTTTACATCATTTTTGCATCATTTTAGCATCAAAAATGATGAATTTTGATTTTTTTGTAAATTTTATGAAAATACCTGTTTGATACTGTCATAATGCAGGAATTTCCCCTGTGCACCAAGTGCTTTGATTTCTTCTGCAGTCGCTAACATACACCCATCCGTTTCCGCCTCCTGCAGATGCAGGTCTGCTTCTGTAAAATCTCCGGTAAAGCAATAGATATCCACAAAATAGTTGTCGCCCTCGTCCGGGTTTTCGCGCGTATAAGAAAACACAAAACCACCTTCAAATGAAGAGATGTCGAGTCCGGTTTCTTCTTTGATTTCGCGCTTCACAGCATCTAAAGAGTCCTCACCCGCCTGTGCCGCACCTCCGGATACTTCCCAGCTTCCCGGTGCCCATGCCTTTGTCATGACACGCTTCGTAATCAGATATTTCCCGTTTGTATGCCGAATCACACCAAGCACAGTCAGGTGAAAATCTCCCGGCTGCATATGCCAGTCATTTCGTTTCATTGTTCGTCCGGTACGCTGTTTGTCCCGGTCGTAGATATCCCATAATTCCATGTATGTCCTCCTTGCGGGCTCCCGACTGCATCTACCGCGGGGAACGCCCACATTTTCATTCATCATTTTCTTTACTTGGCAAGGTCATATTTCTGCAGGAAATTAAACAATGCACCAATCAGGTTCGAATCATTGCCGAATTTGCATAAGTCAATCTTCATCCGCTCATAAATATAAGACAGACGACGCAGCTTCGATGTATATTTGATGATTCCCTCCATAAACTTCGGCTGTGCACTGATGCCACCGCCAATCAGGATAATCTCCGGTGCAAGCGTGATGTAGAGGTTACAGCAGTGCCATGCAATGTTGTAATACATCTGCTCCAGAATATCCTGTACCTCCGGATCGGTCTCTGCCATCTCATAGATATCCTCACCGTTTACTTCCTGCCACTTGAGTCCCTTTGCCTTAGCAACCTTCCGGCGAAGTGCCTGCACGGATGCCTGCTGTGTCCATATACAAGGATCCGGAAGTGCTCCCCCTTGCTTCGAATTGATCTCTTCAAGCGGGCAGATCTTATCCACATCCTCAATCGGCAGTCCGTCATATAAAAAGGACATCTCTCCTGCAATCATACCGACACCATGGCGCACCTTCCGGTCAATAATGATACCGCCACCAATTCCGGTACCAAACACAAGCACGCAGGCATCTTTGCAATCCCTGGCATTTCCAATCCAGACCTCTGCAAGTGCGGCGCACTTTGCATCATTTTCAAGTGCAACCGGAACATTTCCGCATCGTCTGCTGATCAGATTACCAAGCGGCACCCGGTCAAGATAAGGCAGACTGCCACCCCCATAGACGATACCCTGATTCACATTCACCTGTCCCGGAAGGCTCATCGCAATTCCTGTAATCTGATATTCCTTGCTATACTTTCCGTATATAATATCAATCTGCTCCAGGAATGCGGCAATACCATCTTCTGTTTTCACTGTATACGGCGTAATCTCATCGCCATTGTCATCCACTTTTCCATCCTGAAATGGTGTCGGGACTTTATACTTCTCATAAATCTTGCCCTTCTGATCCATGAGCGCATACTTGATAAATGTACCACCTACATCAAATACTAAATACATATGTCACCTCCTGTATTTCCCTGCATCCGCGCGTCTCCTGATATAATTTACTCCGCACACCGGAGACGATGCACGGAGTTTTGTTTCATTTCTTTATTCTGTTGTGCAGGTATTGCGATACGCACCCTTACATCGTTACACCGCCGCAGTAACGCAGGAAGATTACGATCATGGAAATCGTAACAACGATAATCATCGCCGGAGCAGCCGTCTTACAATATCTGCCCCATCCGATCGGATATCCGTTCTTTGCTGCCACAGATGTACCAACAACATTTGCAGACGCACCGATCGGGGTTGCACTGCCACCGATATCAGTTCCGATTGACAATGTCCATGCAAGGCAATCAAGCAATGGCTGATTTGCACCTGCCAGGCTCTTAATGATTGGAAGCATCGTTGCTGCAAATGGGATATTATCTACAAATGCACTTGCAATCGCAGAGATCCAGATGATAATTGCTACCATTACGTATACATTTCCGCCACTGACCTTACCGATGAAGGATGCAATAGACTTCAGGATTCCTGTCTGCTCCAGTCCACCAACGACAATAAACAATCCGATGAAAAATAACAGTGTCTTATAATCTACTTTTTTAAGCAGTTCTAACGCATCTTTTCCTGATGTGACCAGCGTAATGATTGCGATAACTGTACCGATAAATGCAACGGTCAGACCTGTTGATGCATGGGATACAAGAAGTACCACTGCACATGCAAAAATCACGCTGCTGATAATAAACTTCTTCTTGTCTGTAATAGCTGTGGAAGGGTCTGGGATATTGGATGTATCCAGCTCCTGTGACTCTTCTGACAACAACTCCTTACGGTATACAAGGTAGAAGTAAATAATAACTACAACAAGGCAGATACCGGCGATCAGACCGGTATTTGTCAAAAAGTCGGAGAATGAAAGTCCCAGTCCTGTTCCGATGATGATATTTGGTGGGTCGCCACACATCGTTGCGGAACCACCTAAGTTCGCACAGAATACCTCTGACAGAATCATCGGTACCGGATCTAGATGCAACAGCTTCGCGAGCTCGATCGTAACGGCTGCAAGGAACAAAATAACCGTAATACTGTCAATGAACATCGACAAAACGGCTGCCATAACCATAAATGTCACGAACAATGGTATCGGCTTATAATGCACCAGCTTCGCAAGGCGTAAGCATAACCACCGGAAGAATCCGGCCTTTGCCATACTTTCTACCATTACCATCATGCCTGCAAGGAATATAATCGTCGCCCAGTTGATACCGGATGACTCCTCGGAACCCTCACCGGATGTAATCCAGAATCCCTTCGTGAAAATATTCTTTACATTCAATGTCTCTATGACCGCATCCATGCTATGCATTGCCACACCGAACACAAGAATCAGTGTCAGCGCGCCAGCCACGAGTGTGATGTACTGCTTCTCAATCTTATCCAGCACCATCAACACAAACATGACCACAAAGATGGATACAGCCAAAATCTGTGCTACTGTCATATCATCGTCCTCCTTTAATCTATGTTATGCCACATATGTACCTGCGACAAGTTGCACATTGATTTTTCAACCTGCATTATAATAGCATTAAACATCGAAAAAAGGAATAACTTTTTCTACTTTTTTTACATATTAAAAAGAGTTCTCAAAATATGTATATTTTATTGGTTATAAATATCCTCTTTGCTCATGGATGTAAATGCGAGGATTCCCTTTGCTTTTACCTTTCCATCAACCATTACCTTCGCATTGAACTTCACAAGTCCGGCACCGCCGCTTTCCTTACGGACTTCGATTTCCAGACAGTCGCCCGGTATTACCGGTCTTAAGAATTTGAATTCCTCGCACTTTAACAGTACGTAGATTTTATCCTCCTCCGTTCCCTGGCTTTCCATCGTGATGGAGCAAAGCTGTGCGCACGCCTCAATGACCAGTACTCCCGGCATGATTGGTGCATCCGGAAAATGTCCTGCAAAATATGGTTCATTCACGGAAACACATTTGATTCCCTTTGCATATTCGCCGTCTTCCACTTCTAAAACCTTCTCGATCATCTGAAATGGCGGGCGTTGCTTGATTCTTTTTTGTACTTCGTTAATATTCATCATTACAGGCTCAGTCCTCCATCCAATACAATTACCTGCCCTGTCATGTAGGAGCATGCAGGTCCGGCAAGCATCGTAACTACATCACCGATTTCCTCGGCTGTACCAAACCGCTTCATCGGAATATCTTTTAAGTATTCTTCCTTCTTATCCTCCGGCAATGCCTCTACCATATCGGTTGCGATAAAACCCGGTGCCACTGCATTGACACGGATGCCATATGGTGCAAGCTCCTTTGCCATTGTTGCCGTCATGGAGTTTACAGCGCCTTTCGTTGCACTGTATACACTCTGTCCCGGTACTGCAAGCTTAGAACTTACGGATGATACATTCACGATCACGCCCTGTTTCTTCGAGAACATCTTCAAAACTGCCTGCTGGGTACAGTACATGTATCCCTTGATGTTCAGGTTGAGACACTGATCGATCGTATCCGGGTTCATCATCAGGACAAATTCATCCTTTACGATTCCGGCGTTGTTGACAAGGACGTCTAACTGTCCAAATGTGTTTATGACTTCTCGCATCATTGTCTTTACTTCGGCAAGGTCGGATACATTTGCCTTGATGGCAACTGCCTCACTACCTGCAGCCTTGATCTTCTCTACGACTTTGTTTGCGGCTGCTTCGTTTGAATTATAGTTGACGGCTACCTTGTAGCCTGCCTCTCCAAGCTTGATTGCACATGCGCGCCCGATTCCGCGGGATGCGCCTGTGACAAGCGCTACTTTACCATTTGTCATGTTTTTCTCCTTTATTCTGTATATTCTACAATTGCGAACCCCACATATCTCGAATATATATTTCCAGTTTGTTCATTCCATATACAATGTATTGAATCTAAGAAGTTCTAAATGTTCTGATATATGTATCTATAATATGCGCCACCGCCGTCAATTCGCCATCCATGGCTCAATGACGGCTTGTTTGAACATCGTGTTCAAACATGGCTAATATTATTACAGAACATTAAGAACTTCTAATATTCAAACATATCGTATATGTTCATGAAACAAACTGGAAATATATAATTCACTTTATCATTTTGTTCGCAATTGACTCTATAATTATCTTTTTATAATCCATACTATGCTGCTTTCTTTAAGATGACTGCGGCGTAGCTGCCACCGATGGCGCAGCTTGTTGCGAGTACATACTTGTATGCGGATGTATCGACAACTTCCTTCGTTACCTCTTCGGTCGTTACATAGTAAGCATTCTGTCTTGCGTCAAGATCTCCGGACAGTGTAAGTGCGGCATGTGCAACAGACAGTGCGGAGCTTGCAGCTCTGCCTTCACCTGTATAATCTCTGACCTGATGTACAGGAACCTTTCCTGCGAAAATTTCCTCATAGACATGGCGTTCCAATGTATCGACTTCGTCTGCACCGTTTGCAAATCCGTAAACGGCATCAATCTGATTCAATGTGATGCCTGCCATAGCAGCTGCATCTACGATTGCGTTCATCAGTCCCTTCTCAGTACCTGCAACATCACCGTAAGCAACGCCTTCGTGTGTCATGGCATAACCGCATACTTCTGCATACTTCTTTGCGTTGTGGCTTGCTGCATATGTCTCGTTTTCAAGTGCGATACTCGTACTGCCATCGGCAAGCACGAATCCGTCACCGCCGGCATATGCCTGCTTTACATCACCGGCTACCTTGCCAAGCTTCGCGTAAAGCTTCTCCATAACCTCGCTGTTCTCGTCGGTACCGGTTGCAAGCATTGCCTTGCCACGGTTCTGCTTGATCTCGTTATATGCGTAACACAAGCTGCTCATACCGGACTGTGCACCGTTTGTCACGGTTACATTATAGCCACGCATACCTGTCTTGATGGAGAGGTATCCGCCTGCTGCATTGTAAACGGTATTCGGGAAGTTGAAGGCAGAACCTGCCGTTGTTCCGTTCTCAGAGATATGCTCCTGGAACTCGTATACGGTTGTAAGTGGGCCATCGCCGGTTCCGACGATCATACCAAGCTCTTCTGCATTCTCCTCTGTCACCTCGATGCCTGCCTCCTGCAGTGCCTCAAGACCGGAAATTACCTGCATCAGGCTGAACTTATCAAGCTTTCTGTAGAATGCCATCTTCAAGCCATATTTGTCGTAATCTTCTTTTCCGACATTTGCATGTACAGACGTTGCTTCCGGCTTTGCCTGCGCATTAACCTTGTCAATATAGTTGGCAACACCGTTTCCAAGTGGGCTGACAATACCAAGACCTGTGATGTAAACCTTCTCGTCGTTCTCGGTTTCCTTCACATTTCCCGGCTCCTTCGAGAAGATGATACTTGCATTGCTTCCGCCAAATGCAAAGGAGTTGGACATGACATAATGCAGGTCCTTTTCCTTCATTGTATTCGGCATGAAATCGAATGTGCCTGCCTTCTCTCCAAGTGCTACGATATCTTCCTCAGAATATCCGATTGTTGGTGGAATCTTATTCTCTGTCAAAGCCTTGATTGCGAAGACTGCCTCGATTGCACCGGCTGCACCTAAGCAGTGGCCAACCATTGCCTTTGTGGAGCTGACGCTTAAATCCGGATTTGCCTCGTCAAAAATCGTATGTAAGGAGAGGAATTCTGCCTCATCGTTCTTCGCGGTTCCTGTTCCGTGTGCATTTACATATGCAACATCCTTTGGCTTAATTCCTGACTTCTCAATTGCCTGACGGATTGCATACATCTGTCCAAGTCCGTCCGGACGTGGTGCTGTAATATGATGGGCATCACTGCTGATACCTGCCGAAAGCACATCACAGTAGATCTTCGCATTCCGCTTCTTTGCATGCTCATAGCTCTCCACGATAATCGCACCAGAACCTTCACCAAGTGTGATACCGTTGCTGTGGTTAAATGGCGAACATGCCTGCTCAGAAAGCGCATGAAGAGCTAAGAAGCCTGAAAATGGAACAGATGCAAATGCATCGGCACCACCAACGATAAACGCATCTGCCACACCGGCACGGATCAACTCACACGCATAAGCAATACTGATCGTACTTGCTGCGCAGGCATTACCAACGTTTGTGACAACACCCTTTGCGCCTGCCATATTTGCTACATGGTTTGCAATCGAGGCAATCGTCATCTTGTTGATATCCTCTGCATGCTCACCCTTTGTTACATAATTTTCTACACTGACAACACCACCGACGCAGCTTCCCATGACAACACCGACACGACCGGCATTACTCTCATCGATCACAAGACCTGCATCATCGAGTGCTTCCTTGGAAGCCTTCAGGCAGAGCTTGCTGACACGGTCAACATCCTTTGCCTCATCGATCTCATCCAGTGTATCGCAGTGTACTTCTGCACCAAGGTTTGCATAGCAGTCGGTTGTATCGACGGATGCTACCTTGTCAATTCCGGTTTTTCCAGCCAGTGCATTTGCGAAGCACTCATCTACGTTATTTCCGATTGCGCTGATCATGCCAAGTCCGGTTACAACGCAACGTGTATTTGTAATCTTATCCATTTTTATCTCCTTTTCAGAATACATAGGGCTGCCCCAAAGTTTCCTTTCGGGACAGCCCTCTTTGTATGACTTGCTATTACATATTTGCTACAACGTACTTTGTAAGGCTCTCGATGTTGTAGAAGTGCTCCTTTGCAACACCTGTCATAGCTACGCCGTAAGCAGAATCGATACAAGCGATAATCTCCAGGGAATCAACAGAATCAAGTCCAATTCCATCACCAAACAATGGAACTTCATAATCTAACTCTTCCTCAGGGATTCTAAGATTCTTTGAAAGCATTCCTTTAATGTTCTCAGCGATTTCTAATTCTTTTTCGTTCATTCTATGTATCCTTCCTTTTCTTATATTTTCCCCCGGATAAGCGGGGATATTTTAAGAGTGTTCCCACTCAAAATATCATGATTTTTTCACACCGTAGGTATCACGCAGTTCGTAGATTCTGTCCCGGCAGATACCTGCGTATTTTTTAAGGACAACCGACGGTCTGCCCTCTTCATTCAGATCCATCTCAACCGGCTTGCCGATGATAATATGCATGCGATGGAACAGCTTGAATTCGCCATCGATCACGACCGGTACAACCTGTGCCTGTGCCTGTCTTGCAAGCATCAGAAATCCTGGTTTGAATTCATCCATCACTCCGGTATGGCTTGTATGTCCCTCCGGAAATATGTAGACCGGGCAGCCCTCATTCATCTTCTCCAGTCCCATCGACAGCCAGCTTGTATCCATCTCCTGCCGGTTCATCGGGATGTACGGAAGATTCCGGAACAGCCAGTTTATTTTCTTCCTGTCATACCAATCCCTTGCAACAAAGGTATGTACCTTATATCTGCCAAGCAGACGCGTCATATAGAAGCCATCCACATGGCTTGTATGGTTGGAATAGACAACACAGTTGCCTTTCTTCAACGCTTCTTTCGCAGCTTTTTTATCTTCCCATGTCACCTTCGGTGGGTACAGGATGCGAATCACGCCATTCGCAATTGCAAAGGCTAGCTTCGCCGCAAATCTCTTTAGTATCTCCACGTTCTACACCAGCTTTCCGTAAGGTCCAACCTCCGGGTTGTCCCAGTTCATATTGATTGCCATTTCGAATGTACTGTGTCCAAGCAATGGTCGCTGCAGCCTGTTCCACGTACGTTCCGATAAGCAACCTTCCCTTGCATATTCGTGACCGGCCTCTGTGAATTTTTCCAGATAGCGTGCCACCTTCTGTGCAAATCCCTGTTCTGAGAGTGGTCCACCCTGCGGTGCAAGCACCGTTGTGTATTTCCCTTCTCCGCAGATCCGGTCAAACTCTGCAAACACAGCATCGTAACAGTTGTCTGTCACCTCATAGCCACATGTGGATACTAAAATCAGTTTTTTCTTTTCCAGCTCCGGATACCGCATGTTATGCAGGAACCTGTGATTTTCCTCATCGCCCGGATTCCCGCGATACTCCTTTACATAGGAGATCATACGATCCGTAAATGCCTTCAGCTTCGAAGGCAGTCCAAAGAAATAAAGCGGAAAGCTCTCAACAATGATATCGCTGTCCATCACCATCTGTCGCAGCTCATCCATATCGTCGTGGATACAACACTGTCCCGGCGTCGTCTTCCAACAGGCAAAGCACCCATGACAATGGTCAATCCGCTTGTCCTTCAATGCCACCTCACAGACTTCGGTGTCCGCTCCATATTCTTCCACCATGCCTTTCACAAATGCATGGGCAACTTTGAGGGAAGAACTGTACTCTCCACGTAAGCTTCCGTTAATCAAAAGTATCTTCATCTTCGCTCACACTTTATCTTCTAATTTTGTTATGTTTCCTCTGCACACATCCAGTCATCATCGGTATGTGCGTAGAAAATCACTGTGTTATTTTCGCATATATTCGCATTTCCTACAAGTGTCAAAAAACGGAATGTGTATAGTTTTTACACATTCCGTCTGATTTGCACAACTTTTTATCTGTTCTTATTCTCCAAATACCCGCTTCATTACCGGATCTTCACGAAGCACCTGTTTTGCTTTCTCCCGGTACTTTTCCTCATGCAGATAGGTGTAGCGGTTCGGCTTGATCTGCGGGGCCATGTCGATTGCTGCCTCATAGTCTGCACGGTTTAATCCCAGTGTCGCTACAAAATCCCAGAAACCGGTATCCTCAAATATCTTATTCACACGTACGTACCGGTGATCCTGTACGACCGCCATCACATAGGTGGCAATTCCAACCTGCACACCGTGAAGCTGCGGCACTTCGAGCAGCTTGTCAAGCGCATGTGAGATCAGATGCTCACTGCCACTCGTCGGTGCACTGCCGCCTGCGATCTCATTTGCAATTCCACTCATCGCCAGCGAATCAACCAGTTCTTTCAGGAAGAGATTATCCTGTATGCTTTCAAACGGTGTCCGTACGAAGCTGTTAACCGCTTTCTTCGCAATCATCACCGCGAAGTCATTTACCTCAGACACGCCATGCTCCGCCTCGAAGATCCAGTCGTAAAGTGCCGTGATCTTCGATACCATATCTCCGATTCCGGAATATAGAAACTTCGCAGGGGCTGATTTTAATACATCGGTATCGACCACGATGCCATATGCCATGCGCGCCGGCACAGAGGTACGTTTGCCATTTACCATAAGCGATGCACTTGCCGAAGAAAATCCATCACTCGATGCCGATGTCGGCATACTGATAAACGGAAGCTTCCGCAGATATGCCGCATATTTACCGGCATCAATGACCTTGCCACCGCCGATACCTAAGATGACCTGTGTCTTCGCATCGATCGAAAATGCCAGATCGATAATATCCTTGATATCCGTCGTGTCAAGTTCACAATAAGAAAGCACCTCGATATCCGCCTCGGAGAGGGAATCCATCACTGTCTTTCCGAACATCTCGACAAGTCCATTGCCGAAGAATACTACCGCCTTTTTAAATCCGCTTGACTGCAGATATTTTCCTACGTTTCCAAGTGTTCCGCTCCCGATCTTTAAGATTGTCGGGATTGCAATATGAGATCCTGCCATGTATATACCCTCCTGTTTATTTGCCTGATCTGTTTATCCGTCATATAAATAAGCAGCTCTGCCTGCAAGCAGTCCCGCTGCTTATTTGCCTGATCTTTTTATTATACTCTGACCAAATAATTACGATTTCTTCGTTCTTCGAACTCTCGAAATCGTAAACAGCCATGCGCATTCCGGGTTATCACCCTGCATGCTTATGCCTGTTTATCCGTCATATAAATAAGCAGCTCTGCCTGCAAGCAGTCTCGCTGCTTATTTGCCTGACGGAATTATTTGGTTCAGATTATTCAATAATACCTGACCGACACCATCCACTGCAGCTATCGCTTTCTCCATCAGCGCGACCGGATCCTGTTCCACACGCCCGCGTATCCACTCGACTGCATTTTCCGAAAGCATCTTCGCGAGTATATAAGATGTATCCTTGATTGCCTGTTCCTTGTATGTGATGTCCGGATTTTGCACCATTTCTTTTTCTGCGTACGCCTGCACGCTCCGGTAAATGGAGCCATAGCTGATTTCTAACAGCTGGTCGCCAAACGCGTCCCGTCCCATTGACTGGTAAAGATTTCTTATAAAGTTCTCGTTCTTCTTGCCATACTGTCCCATGAAACGCAGGTTACTCTTCCACGAGTTCTCCAGATTGTCCTCGTCCAAGACAAACAATTTCTTCGCCTTTGTGACGACGATTTCCTCCAACAATGCATAGATATCCTGATAGTGATAGTAAAATGTATTCCGTGTAATTCCAATATAATCGGTTACCTTCTTCACCGTAATCTTATCGATTGGCATCTGCTTGGACAGCTCGATAAATCCATCCATAATCGCCTGCTTTGTAAATTTGGACATGCCATCTTCCTTCCTGTATAAAACCAGATCTTACAATTCCTACATCATTGTTTCTTCGAACCGCTCACTATCCCTGATGTATTTCTTCCACATACTCCTCACACTGCCTGCGTGCGAATTCCTGCAGTGCTTCACCATGCTCTAACCGCAGCCTGCACAGGTCACGTTTTGCTTCCTGCACATAGGCAATGTACGCTTCCCGGTCTACAAACTTCCGCGTGCCAAAAAGCACCGCCTGCATGTAGCCTGCCACATCATCTTCCTTCAAAAATGCACGCAGGGCAAAATCCCAGCGTTCATACCATGCATCTGTCCCGATCTCTCCACCGGTCAGCAGATCCTCCGCCTTCAGGAACCGTGGCACTGCAGCAAGCAGCTTCGCAATCCCTGCCTCGCGGTCACCGTCGAATGCCAAGATTTCCAGATTGCCACAATCGTCAAACACACCATTTCCAAGGCGCAGGTCTGCAAATCCGTCAATTCCCTCTGCCACAACCTCAGTCAGGTGTTCACAACGTGCAAATGCATAATCATCCAGATAGCGCAAATTTTTTCCAAGATATACACGCTTTAAATTCTTCTTATCATAACATGCCTTTTTTCCAAGTTCTGATACCGGAAGGATACGTGTATAGCTTCTTCCCTGTATATCAAACAGCGTAACCGGGAGTTCATCCGGTATCTTCAAGGTCTCCGTATCACTGTCAATATGTTCAATCCGGATACGGTCACCATCCAACATCGCCAGACCTTTTTTTATCATACATGTAAATGAATTCTCCTCATAGAGGCAGCTAAATTCATCCTGAACCATACGTTATTCCCTCAATTTTTAATCATACGAAAGCTTCGTATCTTCCAGACAGAGTTCGCAGGTAATCCGCATCGTATCCCCGGCATCCACATACCGAATCGTACCGCCATTTTCATCGACGATCCGCTGGATGATCTGTGTTCCATACCCATGCGAGCCGCGATCCTCTTTTGTCGTCTGATATCCCATTCCTGCTTCATTCGCATGCAGCTTCTGACTGCTGTTCTTTGAGTTCTGTAATTTCAATTCCAGCATCTGCGCCGCAGGATCTTCTGCGATCACAACCTGAATCTGTCTGGTCTCCGTCTGCACACATGCTTCGATCGCATTGTCCAGCAGATTCATCACGAGGCTGACCAGCGACATCTCGTCCATACGCAGATTCCCATTTAAGGTTCCCTGCACATCACAAGTGATCTGTTTATGCTCTGCTTCCTGTATTTTCTTCTGCAATACAAGCTCCAGCAACTGTCCATGCGTGACCGTTCCCATATTCTCACGCATAACCTGTACAAGCCACTGATACTTTTTTAATTCATGATTTATCTGGCGATACGATTGGTTCTGTTTTGCCACATCCACATATTGCTTCTGCATCTGTTTGATACTCTGCTCCAGCCTCTCGCATTCTGCCTTTGCCCGCTGCCGTTCTTTGAAATAATGTGCCTGCACAAAGGCAACACCCACAACCAGCAGGGCAAACAGTCCAATCCCCACTGCTTTCTCCATTTACATTTCTCCCTGTTTCTATACTACACATGCTGTTCCACCATACGCATGTACTGTTCATGAAATGATGTCCGGTATGTCCGTCCAATCGGAATCTCCGTACCATTTGACAAAATCACGTTCTCCCGCATCACAGTATCAATATAATTATAATTCACGACATATCCGCCATGACAGCGCAGGAAATTTCTTCCAAGAAGTTTCATAATCTTTGTCAATGATTGATAACATTGGTACGTTCCCTGTGTCGTGTGAATCTGTACAACCCTATCCTGTCTTTCTGCATAGAGAATATCTACCTGTCGTACATATAGCATCTTTCCATGATTACGTAATTCAATAATCTCATGATCTACCTGATCGCGATAAATTTGTATTGCCTTTTCCATCGCACGCGGCAGCATTTTCTCCTCATTTTGCTTTAACACAAAATAACAGTGGATTGTATCATACACTTCCGGTGCAAATTCCAGCATCCATGTCAGATAGATAATCTGACACAGCGGCAGCTTTTTATTTATCTCTTTGCTTAATGTAATCCCGTTGAACTGCCGGCTTTCATACTCGATATCCATAATCGCAATATCACATTTTATATCCTGCACATCCAGTCCCAGATGCATCTCCTGTGGTGTAAAAATCGTAATGTCTTCCTCCTGAACACCTTTGCAGGAAAGTAATATCGTTTTCGCACGTTCGGCATCCATTCGTTCATCATCACATATAATAATCTTCATCGTAATAATCGTTCCTTTGTATTTCTCTTTCAGTGGCGAACCGTAGACTGTGGAAGCAGCACACAGATCTGCCGTTCTCTTCCCCTTTTCCGCAGTTGTTTACTACCATCATATTTCTTAATCAGCGCTTCTGCAAGTGCCTGTTCCTTTTTGTGCGGCACTCGTTTTCCCGTCATATAATCAACATCCAGAAACAAACTACCCTTCCGCTCACTCACTGTAAGCTGTACAAATGCATCCGCCTCCTCAACAACTCCTGCAAATGCCGTCTCCAGCATCGCATCCACAATCACCGTTACGTCCAGTTCCGCCTTATCCGTACATTGCAGCGGTTCCACGACTGCCTCAAACAGCAGCGCACGTGCCTGTGCACGCTTCGCATAATCCGCCACGACTGCATCTAGTGTAACATTTCCACTCAGGTTCTGTCCATAGACAAATGGCTGTTTTGCAAGTGCTGCATAATGCATCAGACTTTCTGCCTGTAATTTTTGCAGCATTTCCTGCTCCCGTTTCCGCCACACGATTTCAAGTTTATTATACACATATGGCACATAATTACAAACCATAATCAAAGATAAAACCCACACGATACCCAGTGCCAGCACCTCGTATCCTGTAATCGTATTTTTCCTCATCCGGTCAATCAGCTTCCAGCGGGATGCCAGTGACACATATGAGATAAACGTATAACCAAACACAATTCGTTTGTAGATATATCCGCTTCCCTCATACTCCTGCTTAAATATTTTCTTTAAGAAGAGTGCCGAAAGAACAAATGCCAGTGACATCACTCCAAACACCAGAATGCACGCCCGAACCGGTTCAACCGGTGTAAAGCTTACTAATTTTGTCAGATCTTTACTTAAATCCGGAGATGCATATCCGAAAATCGAAAACAACAGACTTGTCATACCCTGTTCCAAAATCAATATACAATAATTGCGCCAAAAGCATCCCTCATTATTGATTACGATTAACAATGCCAGCATCAAAATCTCCGACAATCCGGTATAAAACCAGATTTTCTCTCCATGATAAAACATCATAATTTCGTAGATTTCAAAATACCCGACAATCATAAACAGAGACAGCAGCCGCATCCATACGCTCTGCCGTCTCCGCTTAATCAAAACCATGCACGTTATAAACAGCCACACGGAAATCTCTAACCCCAGTGCCAACACGGAAAATAATTCTTCTACCATAGTACCCCCACGTACAATTTATCCTTCTGTTTCTTCTTTCTGTACCTGATTTGGAAGCAACACACAAATCTGCCGCTCTCCGCCTTTTCTTCTAATCTGTTTACTGCCATCATATTTCTTAATCAGCCCTTCTGCAAGTACCGGTTCCTTCTTGTATAGCAGGCGTTTTCCCATCATGTAATCCACATCCAGAAACAGACTCCCTTTTCTCTGCCGCACAGTAAGCTGTACAAACGCATCCGTGTCTGTCGAAGTTTGTGCAAATGCCATCTCTAACATAGCATCGACAATCACTGTTACATCGAGTTCTGCCATATTGGATATGTGCAAAGGTTCTACCACCGCGTCAAACAAAAGCGTTCGCTCCTGCGCACGTTTCGTATAATCCGCCACTACCGCATCTAACGTCACATTTCCACTCAGTGCCTGTCCATAGGCAAACGGTGCTTCTACCAGCCGCTCATAGTGGAGTTCACTCTCTGCCAGCAGCTGTGACAACATCTGTTGTTCTTTTTTCTTCCATTTTGATTCTGAACGGTTGTAGATATACGGAACATAATTGCAAAGAATCACAATCCCTATGATCCATACCATATATAGAGCAATAAAATTACTGATTTCCACATCGCCTTGCCGTATCCGGTCAATCAGCTTCCAGCGTGAAGCAAGGGATACATACGCGATCAAAATATATCCGATCATGATATTCCGGTACAGATGTCCATCCCCGGTATATTCCTTCCGGAAAATGAATTTCAGAACAAGTGTTGCAACGATACAGCTAACATTCATCAAACCCAAAATGAAAAAGTTCGTAACAGAAAACGGAAGCGGACGAAATCCGACGATATTCATTTGATACTCCTGCAATTTTGGAAATGGCAGTGCCGCCATTGTAAAAAACAGGCTTCCAACCCCTTGCTGTAACACAACGATGCAGAAGTTTCTCCATAAATTTCCCTCGTTATTCACGGCAACAACCGTCATCATGACTGCAATCTCCACGAGTCCTGCCGGAAACCACGCTACCTCACCGTGATAACTCATCAAAAACTCATACAGTATAAAATATACAATCAACACAGCCCACATGCCTGCATGAAACAGAAACGGTCTTGGTTTCCGTTTCAGCAGAAACATGGAGCTTAAAAACAGCCACGATCCAGTTACAAGCCCTAACATAACAAGCTTATAAACATTCTCTGTCATACCAGCAACCTGTTACAGTGCCTTCATCCGGTCGATTGCCTTAACCGTATTCTCATAGGTTCCAAATGCAGTCAGACGGAAATATCCTTCGCCGCTTGGTCCAAATCCAGAACCCGGTGTACCAACGACGTTCGCCTTCTCTAACAGATAATCGAAAAACTCCCAGGAACTCATACCGTCCGGTGTCTTCAGCCAGATATATGGTGCATTCACGCCTCCGGATACCGAATATCCGGCACTCTTCAATCCGTCGAAAATATACTTTGCATTCTTCATATAGTATGCAATCTGCTCACCGGTCTGCTTTTTCCCTGCCTCAGAGTACACAGCTTCTCCGGCTGCCTGCACGATATAAGGAGCGCCGTTGTATTTTGTTCCGTGACGTCTTGCCCAAAGCGGATTTAAGGCAACGCCATCTGCGGATTTTAACTCCTTTGGAATCACGGTAAACCCAAGTCTTGTTCCTGTAAATCCGGCGTTCTTCGAGAAGCTTCGAAGCTCAATCGCACAGGTTTTTGCACCGTCACACTCATAGATGGTATGTGGTACATCCGCCTCACTAATATATGCCTCATATGCAGCATCGTAGATGATCACTGCATGTTTTTCGTTTGCATAGTCCACCCATTTCTGCAGCTGCTCCTTTGTGATCGTTGCACCGGTCGGGTTGTTCGGGAAACACAGATAGATGATATCCGGTGTCTCCTCTGGAAGCTCCGGTGCAAATCCGTTTTCTTCCTTACATGGCATGTAGATCACATCACTCCAAAGACCGGTTGTTGCATCATACGTTCCGGTTCTTCCTGCCATAACATTGGAATCTACATAGACAGGATATACCGGATCGCAGACAGCGATCTTATTGTCAAGGGAAAAGATCTCCTGAATATTTCCGGAATCACATTTTGCGCCGTCGCTGACAAACACTTCGTCGATTGCGATATCAACACCACGTGCATTGTAATCGTTCTTCACGATTGCACTACGCAAAAACTCATAACCAAGATCCGGCGCATAACCTTTAAATGTCTCCTGCACGCCCATCTCGGATACTGCCTCATGCAGACGGTCAATGATGGCTGGTGCCAGTGGCTGGGTTACATCACCGATTCCAAGACGGATGATCTCCTTGTCCGGATGTGCCTCCTGATATGCACGTACTTTCTTGCCGATGGTTGAGAAGAGGTAACTTCCCGGAAGCTTCAAATAGTTGTCGTTTACTTTAAACATGTCTTTTCCTCCTAATATTATCACGCTGCAAACCTCTATACTGCGTACAGGTTGTTCAAAATGGTCAATTCCATGCAGACGCGCTCCCGCTCAATTCAACACGCAGTGGTACTAAATTCGTGCCAGCAAGCTGACTCTTATTAAGTACCAGCGTGTTTCAATGGTCTGCATTCAAATTGACATTTTTGAACAACCAGATTTACTATTTTAAGGTTTGCAGCTGTATTTACAAATATTCACAAACAAATAGTATCGTAATGTAATCAACTGCAAAATTATATGATTTACACTTTTTCTTATTGTACAATTTTGTATTAGTTACTGCGAATGTTTTGTAACCGCTGCCTTGGTTATATGTCTATTTCACCATCGAAGACAACCTTCGCAGGACCGGTCATATAGACGATATTTTCGTCACGGTCCCAGCGGATGATCAGCTCACCGCCAAGCAGCTTCACTGTCACTTCATCTTCTGTCCTGCCATTTAAGATGCAGGCAACAGCGGTTGCACATGTACCGGTTCCACAAGCAAGTGTCTCTCCGGTTCCACGCTCCCACACACGCATCTTCGCATACGTCGGACTGACTAACTCAACAAACTCTGCGTTGACACGGTTCGGGAAAATCGGATTGTTCTCAAACAGCGGTCCCACTTCCTCCAACGGGAAGTTCTCGACGTCATCCACGAAGCTTACGCAATGTGGATTGCCCATCGATACGCAGGTAATGCGGTATTCCTTTCCAGCTACCGTGATTGGATAATCCTTCACGAGATCGTCTGCCTCCGGAAGCTTTACCGGAACATCCTCCGGGGTAAGAATCGGGGATCCCATATTGACACGCACAAGTTCTACTGTCTTCCGTCCGTTTTTTTCCTCATCGCTGGGTGTAAACTCCAGGTATTTGATACCTGCCAATGTCTCGATGGACACGGACGTTTTATCCGTCAGTCCATAATCATACACATACTTTCCGACACAACGGATGCCATTTCCGCACATCTCGCTCTGTGTGCCGTCCGCATTGTACATATCCATCTTGAAATCCGCCACCTCTGACGGCTTGATCAGTATAAGCCCATCCGAGCCAATCCCGAAATGCCGGTCTGATACCCGCACCGCAAGTTCCGATGGATGTTCTATTTTTTCCTTGAAGCAGTTGACATAGACATAATCGTTGCCAAGTCCTTCCATCTTCGTAAAATGAAGTCTCATATGCTCACCTTCCATCTTTCCTGTTGATTTTATATTTTACTTGTTTTAACAAACTAAACCATTGAAATTTTACCATAAAACAAAGGAGAGTGCAACGCACTCTCCAATAGAATCTCGAGATTATCTATTTATCCGTCAAATAAATAATCAGCCGGCTTCCTTATACCGTGAATGTAAGATCTAAATAATACATATACTGCCCTTCCACGATCTGACCGTCCACGGCACTGACTCCAAACAGATATCGCTCTTTTCCCCCTTCTCTCGTAGATCCATAATACGCCCATATCGGAATCACATTACATTTTCCATCCGTATAACACACATAGACATAATTTAGCTCCACCCGGTCTATCATTATCTTATGGACATCTGCATAGGCATTCGTCTTTTCAAATTTCTGCATATAGTTCTGCGCCGCTGCATCCACCTGTTCCAGGGTAAGAGCACTTTCAATTCCGGTTCCTGTCTCTTCCACGTCATATGGTGCTGACTGTATATCTGCCACAGCCACGCCGTCAACATCTACTGCAACCGTGATCACCTCTTCCGAAGCCGGCAGTTGATCGGCGATTCCAAATGTAAAATTATGTGCACCGGGTGTCCCAGCTACCAAAATTCCATCCCTCGTACGAGTGTAGCTAAAGCAGTACGCACAATCGTTCAACGTACTCGGATTCATAGCTGCGGTATCCTCATTTGCAACGAGTTTTGCTCCAATACCGGTTTCAAAGCATGTGAAATCGTCATATCCAAGTTTTGCAAGAAACGCATCGGCCTTTGCCTCCGCATCTCTTATATCCAGCCCCTCCACAGCATCTTCCTCTGTTTTCGGCCGCACCGTAATTTTCGCTTCATACGAATACATATCATACCTCATGTAACGCATACGGGAATAAGGATATGCATTCGAGTCATAATATGCACATGTATATACATACGGGATTTCATCGATTTCACCATCCACGCGGGCAAGACTTGTCGTTAATCCATCTGCAATCTCATATGTATAAATAGCCTTTCCTGTTTCCTCTGTGACCATTGACTCATCCCGTTGATCTGCAAGCCAGTCCTCCGTTTCCAGATCCGACTGAATCCCCTTTTCCCATATTGCATGAACGGAACTGTTCTCCGTATCTGTCTGCAACTGTAATTCCTGCTGTCTCTGAAGCAATTGTTTCTGTCTGTTTGCAAGCTCCTGCTGACTGCACACCTCATACGGTTTGACCTGCTGCAAAGTTCCCTCGTCAAATATTGTATAGACATGCTCCTTTAGATATGCCTCATCCACTCCCACAGGTTTTGCCCCATAGCAGTGACTTTCTGCAAGCTTTCCACCGCCTGTCGCATCGGCATCCACCGTGAATGTGATTCCGGAATCACTGATAAGCTCATAGGTCAGATGTCCTGTAATATCTGCATCTGCAGATGTATCACTCGCCAGCTCGTCGTTCTTCTGGTAGTCCTTCGCCAGTTCATCGCCCCGGTCTTTTCCACATCCGGCAAGCATCAGACAGGTTAACCCTAATATAATCATTTTATCCCATTGTCTCATGATACTATCCTCTCCTCTATAAATCAAACGGATTTGTTACAACTTTGGAATACACGCCCTCGATAATCTGTCCATCCACCGCACTGACTCCAAACAGGAAACATTCCCGCGGTGAAGCATTGCCCCCGTGATATCCTTCTTGATATGGATTTCGTTCATACTGATATCCATAATACGCCCACATTGGAATCATATTGTAGTTTCCATCTGTATAACGGACATAAGCATAATTTAGCTTTACATGTGTTACAGAGACTGCCTGTGGTACATTCTTCGTGATATAATCCGGTTGTTTATATTCACTCATGTATTTCTGAGCGGCTGCATCCACCTGCTCAAAGGTAAGATAAGACGTAATACCGGTTCCTTCTTCCTCTAATTCATATTGATTTGTCTGTACCTTCACAGTCGCAACGCCCTGTGCATCCACCATAACATCGATGGTCTCCTGTGGAGCGGTCAGCTCCCCTGATACACCAAATTGCAGATCATTGACACCTGCTGTAACCGCTGTCGCAATCCCATCCATCTTCCGGCTATAAGAAAAGCAATACCAACGATCGATCAGATTAGTTCCCATCGCATACGGATCTTCCTCCCTTTCCCTGTAAGCACCAATCTCCGTTCCACAACACACAAAGTCTCCATATCCAAGCTTCTGTAAAAATGCATCTGCCTCCGCCTGTGCATCCGTCTCATCCAGATCCGGAACTTCATCCCCGTCCTCCTTCGGCCGCGCAAGAATTTGCTTCCGATATCTGTCGTACCGCATATATAAGGTAACCCAGTTTACATTTTCTACACCGTCTGAAGCCTCCTGATAATACGTTTCATATACATACGGCAGGCCATCAATTTCACCATCCACTCTTGCCCGGCTGATATTCTTACCTTCTGCATCGACATAGCTATACGTTTTCTGGTTGTCTGCTGTGACCGGTATTCTCGGATCCACTTTTTCTTCTCCTGTCAAGGTTGTATGTATCCCCTGGCCCTTCGTATCGGTAGTTCTGTTCAACTCACTCATATCTGCAAAATATCCATACGTCCAGATCTCAGAGACGGCATCCGTCTGGGATGCCGGTTGTTCATACACCTTATCTATCTCTGTCCAAAGAGCATCTCTTCTGTCATCCATCTCTTTATCTGTACATACCATATACGGCTTTACTGCCTGTGCCGTTCCCTCATCAAATGCCGGATATACCTTCGTTTCCACATACGCATCATCGAGCACCCGTGGTTTTACTCCATAGCACCGGCTGCCAGAGAGCCGCTCACCTCCTGTCACATCCGCATCGACTGTAAACATCACATCATCATTTCCCGCAATCTCATAGCTTATATGCTCTGGCTCACCTGCCTCAAATGTACCACCCTCCGCATTTTTCTGATAATCTGAGGCAACATCACCTCTGCCTTTTCCGCATCCTGTCAATAGCAAAAAAAACATTCCTATGCATAGCACTTTTATCCATCGTTTCATCCCGGATTCCTCCCCTTCTGATTTGATGGTCTCAGTGTAGCATAGGAATGTATCAAATTTGTATCTATTCCAGATGATTTTTTATTTTCCTGCGGGCAGCGGCATGAATACAAAACCGGTACCGGTTTCTGACTTATATTGCAAAATCTGAAAATTCTCCAGTTCTCCGCCTACCCGGATTGTAAGCAATGCTCCGTTTTCAATCTTCTGTATTTTCTCCGCATCCGGATATGGAATCGACACAGAAGAAACCGGCTTATACTTCATCGCAGACATCTTATATATTCTGTTATCACCTAAGATATCCCTGCTCTGTGCATTTTTATAAAACTTTGACAGATCATATTCGTCCAGAGAATAATTTCCATTTGTCCAGGCAAGCAGGATCGTTCCACTTTCTGTCATGTAGACGATATTCTCCACGCTGTTATCATACTTTGTAAATGTGATTTTCCAGAGATATGCTGTGTAGGTGTTAAAACTGGTATCTGTGTAACTGTAAAGCTCTGACGAATAGGAATACAGATTGTCATACTGGATTTGCACTGAATATGGATACACATCCTGCTTGTAATAGACATCCAGTTGCTTCTTTGCAAGCTCCACCGCCTCGACTTCATCCAGAAAGCCATCTGTGATCTCGCATTTTTCCATGTTGCTATCCCATGTACCGGAGATCAGCTTAATCCGGTCAATCGAAGAAAGATTTGATGATGTGTTGCGTGACATCATCGTTCCTGCTTCCAGATAATATTCCTCCGGTGCCACCTTGACGTGATTCGTCTGTTCTGTAAGCGTCCGTGCAAGCAGATATTTCGGTGCCACAATGCTAAGCACGACAATCATCGCACAACAGGCAAAGAGCAGTCCGACACGTATTTTATTGTTTTGTAAGATTTTTCTCATGAAATACCACCCACATCGTTGTTCCTTCTCCAACAGTACTTTCAATCTCCAGCTTCTCCCCGTGGCTTTCCACAATCGATGCCGCAAGCGAAAGCCCAAGACCTGCACCGCCCTCTTTCCGTGAACGCGATTTGTCTACCATATAAAACTCATCGAAGATTCTTTGTAAATGTTCCCCGCTGATACCAACGCCAAAATCCTGCACACCGATCTTCACGCCTCCGTCCGTCCGCTTCGCAAAGAAATGGATTCCGCTTCCTTCCTCCGACGCCTTTCTGGCGTTGTCTATAATATTGATAAATGCGGATTTCAAAAGATTGCTGTCTCCCTCGATTCTCTCATCCACCGTCATACAGGTAAGCGTCTGATTCTTCTGCGCCAGAATTGGCGTCACACTCTCCGCCACCTCCTGCATGAAGCTCACAACCGAGATCGGTTGAAACTCAATCTTTCTGTGTTTCGTGTAGATGAAATCAAACAACTTCATTGACATTGATTCCAGCCGTTTTCCCTCATGGAAAATATACGACGCAGCAAGCACCTGGTTCTCCCGTTTCATCTCCTTGGAACGCAGCATATCCGCATACCCGATGATCGTCGTCATCGGTGTTTTGACCTCATGCGTGAAATCCGCCACGAACTGTTCCTGACGCGTCACCATCCCCTGCAGTTCATCCATATGCTCACACACCGCATCCGCCATCTGGTTGTAGGTCTGTGCCAGTGTGCCAACTTCATCGTGGCTGCGCAGATGCACACGGCTCTCATAATCCCCTTCCCCAAACTTTTTCGATGCCTTATTCAGCGTCTCCAAGGGCTTCGTCAGAAGATAGGTAATGGCAAAGACTGTGACAGTACAGCAGAGCACGACAATCCCTAAAAGCAGCACAAAATACCGCCTCTGTGTCTCCACGAGCCGGTATGTCTCGGTGATATCCCGCGCATTGACAATATTCATCGTCTTGCTCTGAACCAGACTTGTCGAACAGGAAAACAGATAATACCGTCCGGCTTCCTTCGTGATCATATACTGCTTCTGCCCGATCACAGCCGTCCCCCACAATTCTTCCGGACAGACAAGCTTGTTGTCATCCGCCGCAGAATGTACAACCTCCGC
The DNA here is from genome assembly GCF_056872695.1 of Wujia sp. Taxonomy (NCBI): domain Bacteria; kingdom Bacillati; phylum Bacillota; class Clostridia; order Lachnospirales; family Lachnospiraceae; genus Wujia; species Wujia sp. Next base: position 28,074 of record NZ_DBMFCD010000006.1, read on the forward strand.
ACCATCGTAGAACACATAGACACCTTTGTTGTTTCCACCCATCTTGCCTACGACATCAGCACTTAAATTTTTCATCTGATACACAAGATTCGATGGGGAAGAATTGATTGTATCAAGCAAACGATACTCGATCGTAGACTGCAGCAGATTGTTCTCCTCGATTGAGGTTTTTATCTGCGCATCCAGCGCAAGCTGGAAATTCCGACGGATCATAAAGAATCCTACGGTTCCTATTCCGAGCGATAATAATATGATATTGATAATTGCAACTTTATAACGAAACTTCACAAATCTTCTCTATTCCTTTAATCTTCCAGCCGGTAACCGACCTTGTAAATCGTTTTAAGCTTATCGGTAAGTCCAAGCTTCTTGCGAAGCCGCTGCACATGCAGATCAAGCGTACGCGTATCGCCGTAGCTGTCATTTTCCCAGACGAGCTCATAGATCTTGTCCCGGAACAGGGTAATATTCTTATTGCGCACAAATATCTCGAGCAGCATAAATTCTTTCGGTGTCAGCTCGACCGGCTCACCGTCCCGGAGTACTGTGCGATTCTCCGTATTGATCTGCAGATCTCCAAACACAAGCTTTGTCGCATCTTTATGGAACCGCCGCAGCACAACCTGTACCCGTGCGATCAGTTCCACAATTTCAAACGGCTTTACAATATAATCCTCTGCACCCAGATTTAACCCCTTGACACGGTCGGTAAGTCCCGCCTTCGCAGTGAGAAAAATCACCGGTGTTCCTGTCGGCTTGATATAGTCTAACAATTCATATCCATTTACTTTCGGCAGCATAATATCCAGAAGAACCAGATCGAAATTCTGTTTTTCCAGAATATCTGCAGCCTCCATGCCATCATATGCACAGGTGCAGGCGTATCCGGCATCCTCCAGATTCATCCGTATCAAATCCGAGATTGCCCGTTCATCCTCCACGACCAATATCTTAATCACGCAACCATCCTCCAGGTAAACTTTTATTCTTTCTTTTCTTCTGCTTCAATCACAACACGTCCATCCTCAATCCGTACTTTTACCTTATTCGTATCAATACCGGCTGCCGCAAGCATGTCCTCGCTCAGTTGTACACGATGCGCCTTATCCAGTACGGAATATTCCTCGTGTGTCTCCTCTGTCATATCCGGTGATTCCAGCTGATCCAGCATATCCCGGTAATGCTGTTTCAGAATCTTCTCTGTGCTGATCTTGCCATCCGAAATCATGACAACACGGTCTACTTTATGCGCCAGCTTCATGTCATGTGTTACAATGATAATCGTCAGCCCAAGCTCCCGGTTTAACTTCCGGAACAAATCCTGAATGTTCGAAGAGGTTTTTGTATCAACTGCTCCCGTCGGTTCATCTGCAAGCAGAATTTCCGGTTCGTTTGCAAGTGCCACTGCAATTGCAATCCTCTGCTGTTCTCCCCCCGACATCTGCGCCGGGTAGGAATCCCGCTTATGTTCCATCCCAACAAGTGCAAGCAATTCGCCCGCCTTTTCCCGTCGTTTCTTCGCATTCTTATGAATCGCAAGCATCGGAGCCTCGATATTTTCCAGCGACGTCAGATACGGAAACAGATTTCTTCCGCTTTTCTGCCATACAAACCCAATCTTTTTCTTCCGGTACTGCACCATCTGTCGTTCCGTAAATTCTGCCAGATTCTGTCCATCTACCACAATACGTCCGGCAGATGGCACCTCCAGTCCGCCTACAATATTCATAAGCGTACTTTTTCCACTTCCACTTTTTCCGATGATTGCCATCAGTTCTCCACGATTCACCACAAGGTCAAGTCCCTGCAAAGCAAGCACCTCGACTTCCTTCGTCTTATAGATTTTTACGAGAGAATCACAGACGATCAGAGGGGAAGTTTCCATCCGTTTTCCATCTTTTTCTATGTCATTTTCCATCTCTTCCAATGTATCATTCTCGTATTTGTCTGTCAATAATCTCACCATCCTCTAACTCATAGACAACATCACCCAGCTCCATCAGATTCGGATCATGTGTCGTCATAACGATCGTCACACCCTCTCTTTCAATCAGATTCCGAAACAACTGCATCACACGCAGTCCGGATTCTGTATCCAAAGCTCCGGTTGGTTCATCCGCGAACACCACCTTCGGTCGGTGCGCCACTGCTCGTGCAATTGCCACACGTTGCTGCTCTCCACCTGACATCTGTCCCGGCATATGCCGCATCCGGTCTTCCATGCCAACAAACGCAAGTGTCTCCTTAATCCGCTCATCAACCGCTTTGGCAGACAACCCCTGCGCTGCCAGCCGCATCGCAAAATCCACATTTTCATAGGCATTCATAATTGGAATCAGGGCGACTGCCTGAAAGACAAATCCAATCTCCACCCTTCGCAGCTGTTCTTTTTGCACTTTTCCCATCTCAGAATATGCCTGTCCATCAAAACTGACATCCCCTTCGGTCGGTGTATCCAGCGCACTTAATATGTTCATAAGCGTTGTCTTTCCACTTCCGGAACGGCCCTTTAAGATCGTAAGTTTTCCTGCCGGTATGTCAATATCAACATTCCTCAGGGCGTAGAATTCGCCACCGCCAACCGGAAACATCCGTGTAATATTTCTTGCTTCAATCATATTCATATGCGAATTCCTACTCCTCTCCTAATTTCAATGCCTGCGTGATATTCAGGCTTCGCACCAGCCGCCGCAGAATCACGATACACAACAAGATCATAACCAGAAGCACCGCAACAAGCTTCAACACATCCATCTGGTCAAGATAAATATAGATACCCAGGTTATGCTTCTGCGGAAGATAAATCACGCCAAAAAGCTTCACAAACAGATACGTTGCTACGCCTCCGCAGGCGCCGCCTGCCAGAATCGATGGCAGTGTAGAAAAGAAATGTTCATTTACCAGCATATGATTCACTTCTTTCTCACTTAACCCCATCGCCCGGTACACGCCAAACAACAATTCCCGCTGCCGGATTGATGAAATCCAGTAGATCAAAAATCCGATCATACACAAAATCAGCGCAATGACAAAGCTTAAAGTAAACATACCATTTGTGATGCGTATCATCGCTGTCTCCTTCATTGCAGCAATGTCGCGATCTAATGCGGTGTATGCTGACAGCTTTGCACCACTCGCATCGATCATTGCCCGTACTGTATCACTATCCACGCCATCTGCCAGCTTATACCATATCTCATATGGGGAAATCTTGAAACTCTGAACGGTCTTCGCGTAGTTTGCAACGATCAGATAATGTTCCAATTCCTCTCCATCTTCATATGTATACTGTACAAATCCCGGCCATGCATCAACGATTGCCACAACCTTTCCACTGATCGTTCCACGCACGGTTTCCTTCTTCATTACAGAATCTCCATATCTGGAACAATCCACAATATCACCGACTTTGACCTCCAGCGCAGCCGCCAGATTCTTCGACAGGATCACGCCATTCTCCTGTTTTGCCAGTTCATTTAAGTATGTATACCAATGAACCTCTTTGTTTAATTCTTCCTGCAAATACGCCGTCTCTCCGAAGTCCTTTGTATGGATTCCCATAAATTCGCAGTTAGCAATCTTCGTCTTCCCTCGGCTCACCGATACATTGTCTGTCCGGATTACCTTCGCCATGCTCGTGCAAAGTCCCTGTTTGACCGGTTCGTCATACTTTACCGGATCCGGCTCTACATAATTATAATCAATATCGTTGGCAGACACATAAAATGCCTGCATCTTCCACGTCTCCTGCAAACGGATATCTGCGCCATCTGCGTAGCGGATACGATTCTCATAATTCTGGTTGATCGTACGAGCCGCATTGGCATTGAACAATCCCATTGCCACAGTCAGAATTAAAAACACCGAGATGAAACCCTGTTTACGGAAGTTTCGTGTGATCTGCAAAAACGACGCATACACCGCCGGACGCCAGCGTTTCCTCCCAATATGATAGACAAGCTGTACAAGATAATGCAGCAGCCGCAGCACAACAAGCCCCATCGCCACGATAAAAAGCACGGAATCCAGAAAAATAAGCGGATCCATCTTCGCCCCAAGCAGTGCCCGTGCACGAATCTTGTCGATTTCCTGATTAAAATTATGAAGCAGATAGAGCGACACACCCAGCAGTACAATATCCAGAAAATATTTTTCCCAGAACATCTTCTTGCTGATCTTCTGATCAGACTTCTGCTGTACGATTGACACCCCTGAATGAATCACTACCGGAATCAGGATAAACAAAATCCCAACAGCAGACGCCGCCAGTCCATAGACAAGCATCACAGGTGTAAAATGATACATTGAAAGATTCCCGACGTGGAAGGTCAGGAAATCTGTGGTTGATGCAGCAAGCTTACACAGACCATACCCAAGAGGCGTTCCAATCAGTATCGCTGCCATACAGAGCACACATGCCTGCAATGCATAAACAGCTACAATCTGACCACGGCGATAACCACGGCTCCGCATCATGGCGATCTCCCCCTGTTCCGTGTCGATAATCTGTCCGGTCACCATATAGATAAATGCGAGCACCAGACCAAGCAACGGAAGCTCCAATACCCAGAGTGTGATATCCACCGTTTTCCTATCCTTCTGGTACTGCGTAAGCAGACTCAGGAACGAATCGGTAAAGCTCTGATCCTCCTTATGAAACTGTTCAATATAATATTGCACATCCGTTACATTTTTCTGATTGATTTTTGTATAATCAAGAAGTACATTTGTCGAATAGTTAATCTTTTCCGGTGCAAACTGTTTCACGATAGCATCAAATGTCTCTTCCTTAACGAAGATTTCCTGCTCCATTGCATTTGGTGCTGTATACCAGAAAGTATCCGTACTGTCTGCTTCTTTGAAAATACCACAAATCTGTAGTTTCAGCGTTTTCCCATCAACATCCGTCCAGAGTGGGAACTCCAGTGTCTCCCCGACCGTAAATCCGCAGGCATCCATCACACTCTCAGACAGCATACAGCCATACAATTCACCCGCATATGCATCGTAATCCTCTCCGACAAGCACCTGTATATGCGCGAGCATCCCCGGCATATACGACACCTTCAGATATTTTCCCTTTCCACCATACGCCCCCTGTACGGACTGTTCGTCCAATGTCAGCATCGTCTGTGTATTTACCGCCTGTATGGAACCAAGATATTTCTCCCATGTCTGCCGATACCCCTTCACGCCATCGAGTACAGCCTCTGCCGTCTGCCGTTTCTCTGTCACATAAGCTCCTGTTCTGCCAATGACAGCAGGATATACATCCGCTTCCTCGCCTGCATTATGAAAGCTGTCCAATAACATTTTGTTGAGCGATCCTGCCTTGAACATCGGCTGACAGGAAACCGCTGCAACCAGAAAGACAAGTCCTAAGAGCAGGCAGGTCGTTAACCATTTTTTGTTTTTAATTTTCTGTAAAACGAACCGTATCATCTTTTACTCCTCTTCCTCCGAAACTGGTCCTGCCAGTATATCTCCCTCCGAAATACCGTTAAATATACATGCCACTACATCACCTTTTTTATATTTGGATGTATCCTGCGCGCTGTTGCAGATTGCCGCATTCACATATTGTTTCTCGATATTTCCATCTACGATCTTCCACACATAATAAAAATCCGCGGATTTCTCCTTGCCTGAATTTGCCTTCTCTGTGTAGAGGGCATCTGCCGGAATCGTATACACATCCGAATAGGAAATCAAAGGATAGGAGATCATCTGACCTCCAGTTACCTGCTCCACAGCTACTGCCTCTCCATCCAACTTCACATAATACATCCGGCTGTCACTCGTTACACTCTGCGTGATATAGACACGGTTTCCAACCGTTGTGACATAATATTCTTCTTTTGTTCCATCCATGATTCCATTGGATCCACAGACGATTCCCTGTATCACCTTTCCGCTTTCCTCGTCCTGCACAGTCACCGGTGTTCCATTTGCAACTTTGCTGTTCCCACCATATAATGCCAGTTTCTTCTTCGCCGGTGTATCAATCGCCAAAATATCCGAATTAAGCTCCAGTTTGGCTCCGGTGTCTATCCAGAAATCTAATATTTCACCTTCATGCTCGGCGCAGATTGACATCACACCAGTTCCATCATTGTTACAGCTTGCCTCTGTGTATGCTTCCTCCGACTGTTTCAGCTGATCGTTATAATCCAGCGTCTGGATTTGAAAATCCAGATTCTCGATCTGGATATCAACATCCAGCATAGACGGGAGATTTGGATTCAACGGTTCTTCTGCATCACTGCTGGTTGCTGTCTGCGCATCGGTACCAGTTGCAAGCGGTGTCTGTCCACCCGTCAAAGCCGTCTGCTTCTCCTGCTGCAACGATTGAAGTGTGTCCTCATGTGCCTGCACCGCTTTCGCGCGGCTTCCCTTCATATCTTCAATCCCTGCCCGCATCTCTGCCAGCTTCGCGCTGCCTTCGTTGGTTCGAACCTTGAGTAACACATCCCCTCTTTGTACATAATCTCCATTGGATACACAGACCTCCTGAATCGTGCCCTCATAAGGTGATGTATAATTGATCCGCATCGTATCTGCAATCGCGTAACGGTTTGTATAAAACATCGAATCATAATTTGTTGGAGCACCTACCGTATATTCCTCATATGCATCCGGCCACGCTGTCTCGGATGTATAATACACTTTTTCTCCCTCAGAAAGGCCAGATATTACCTCTGTATTTACAGTGTCGCTGACTCCGGTCTCAATATAGCGTTGTTCGCGTTGCTCCCCATTTTTTACATAAACAAACGTTCCCTGATCATCCTCGTAGATAGAATCGTTCCCGACATACAAGACATCCTCCACGCGGTCTCTGACCAGATAAACTGCAATCACAGAACCGACCGGTGCGCATTTCGTAAGATCCTCATACTGCATGCGGAGTGCCGGATATTTCTGCTGATTTTCGGCAGTCAGGCGTTCCTGTGTCGTATATGCATACTCTTTGAGTGAAATTTTCTTTCCATCCTGTATCGTATAATAACGATCATATTTTTCCAGAAGCTTGTCTTTGATTGTTGTGTTCTGTACCTGAATATATGTATCCTCATAATCCGCGATTGTAACCACATTCATGGAACTTGTGACCTGATTACCATATGTGAATTGACGGACATAAGAGACATATCCGCTTGCGGTTGCCCTGAGTGTTCCATCTTCAATGATTTCCTGCTGTTTCTGAATCTGCTCGTCATAATCAGCAAGCTGATGTTGATACAACAGATTATCATAATTGACATTTTCCTGTTCTGTCTCGATCTCTTTTCCTGTTTTCGCTGCACTGTCAGGATCTCCCAACTGGTTTTCTCCCGCCTGTTGCAGATTCAGCTTCTGTATCACAAGCTGTTGCTTTTGCACTTCCAGATCATGTTTTTGCACCAGCAGATTCCGTGAATCTTCAAGATCCTCTCTTGTTTTCTGTGCTGATTCGAGGTCCGCAGTTGCTACCACCTGTCCTGCCTCTACATAATCCCCTACATCAACAACAATCTCCGCCACATTTACCTGTGTCGTCCAGAATACAGCATGTTCCGTCGGCACAACCGAACCATAAGCAATTTTCAGATCTCCAACATCACCTATGGATACCTCACGGTATGATTCGGTACCGGATACCGGTTCCAGCAAAGCCGGGGCATCCGCATATTTTGTTCCACAGGCAGCCAATGAGATTGCGCAAAGCATACTCATACAAAATCCAAGCTGTCGTTTTATCTTCTGTCCGATTTTCATTTCGCAATCACCACCTTCTCCCCCTCCTGCAATCCATCCTCGATCACAGTATAGCCGTCAATCGTCGCCCCGGTCTGTACCTGCACACCATGCCGGAATCCATCTTCATCCAACACATAAACATAGTTCCGACTTCCTACATATACAATTGCTTTTTCCGGCACGTACAAAACATTTTTAAGCACATTTTTTTCAATTTCCAGATCCAGAGAATCCGAGCTTGGCCGCTTCGAAGAGTCAACCAATGTAAATGTCAGCTGGCGTTTTGTTCCGGCATCCGTATCGGAAGCCAGCGTATCAATCGCTGTCAGCATAACCTCATAACTTCCAACTCCAAACGTCGCCGTGAATGTCTGCCCCACTTCGAATGCATAATCATCCTCCGTTGTCGTAACATAATTATCCGAACCATACAGGATTGTTACGACCGCATCCCCTGCATATACGGTTCCATAATCAAGCATATCCGACAGACTGCTCACAATGCCGCTTCCTTCTGCCTTTATCGTATATGCCTCCAGTCTCGCATCCAGATCCTTCATATACAGTCCTGCAATCTCCTGATCTTTCTTTAGCTGATCAATGCTCTCCTGATGTTCATCCGTCTGGTTAATCGCATCCAGCTTTGTATAATGGTCGATCAGAAGGGCATCTTCCTCCACCCGGTTTTCATACTGTCTGCGTTCCTCCGCAATATCCTCAGAAGAAAATGTAACTAACGTGTCCCCATTCTGCACGACATCTCCAACATGGACATACACCTGATCCACTTTCATCTCATCATGATCCGGATAGTACTCCTTCCGTTCAAAATCGTCGGCCTTCAATCTCAGATCTAATACAGGCGCAATATCTCCATATACCGCCTTTTCTGTTGTATATGTAATTTTTTCATATTCCGGTATCGTAATCACAAGATCGTCCGTCTGGGCGTTGCCCGCACATCCACCGAGCAATCCTACACAGAGTACCATCACGGCTGCCATCCGTTTTCTTCTTATTTTTCTCACCGCAATCTCCTCTCAGTATCCATTATTTTACTGTTTTATCTTACCATGAAAATGTATCTAATTTGTATCATTTTGTACACATTAAGACAAAAAAGAACTCCAATCTGCGAAAATCCGCAAATTGGAGTTTTATACGTTCTTCTTACTCTACAACGTAAGGGATAAGAGCTACGTGTCTTGCTCTCTTGATTGCAACTGTAAGTGCACGCTGATGCTTTGCACAGTTACCGGTAATTCTTCTAGGAAGAATCTTACCTCTTTCAGAGATGTATCTCTTAAGCTTGTTTGTATCCTTGTAATCAATTACTGCATTCTTCTCTGCACAGAATACACAGACCTTTTTTCTTCTACGAATTGGTCTTCTCTTCATAGGAGCGTCTGGACGATCGCTCTTCTCTGTCTTATTGTAAGCCATTGCTAATTACCTCCATTTAATTTCCTTACTTAAATGGTAAATCGTTGCCTGTCAATCCTGTTGGAATATCCATAAATCCATCTGCACTGGCATTTCCCGGTGCCGGTCTGTCTTCCTGCTGATATCCACCGCCATTGTTTCCAGATGCATTCTTGCTCTCTGCAAACTCCTGCTCTTCTACGACAACCTCTGTTGTATAAACCTTGTTGCCATCTTTATTTGTATAGCTGCCTGTCTGAATACGTCCCGTAATCGCAATCTTTGTACCCTGCTTCAAATACTTCTCAGCAAACTCTCCGTTTCTGCCAAAAGCGACACAGGAGATAAAATCTGCTGTCTGCTCATTTCCAGAATTGTCTCTTCTCTGGAATCTACGGTCAACTGCAAGTGTATATCTTGCGATTGCTAAAGGCTCTGCAGCCTGTGAATATCTAACTTCCGGATCACGAGTTAAACGACCCATCAAAATTACTTTGTTCATCGGAAATCCTCCTAACTACTACTCTGCGTCCTGTCTAACACAAAGATATCTGAGAACAGATTCCATAATACGAACACTTGCTTCGATCTGAGCTGGAGCTTCAGCGTTTGCATCAAACTGAATGAAGTAGTAGAAACCTTCCTTCATCTTCTGAATCTCGTATGCTAATCTCAGCTTGCCTTTTTCGTCAACGTTTGTGATTGTGCCGCCTGCCTTCTCGATAATAGCCTTAGCCTTATCTACAACAGCAGTTCTTGCGTCATCATCAATCTTTGCGCTAACAACCAACGCTAATTCATACTTGTTCATGTTATTGCACCTCCTTATGGTCTATTGGCCTCCGAACTGGTCGGAAGCAAGGAATATAAAAATATATCACAGAGTTAGATATTATCATACGATATTTTATTTTGCAAGCAATTTCTCATTTTTTTCTTCATAATTTTTTATTTTTTCGTCATTATAATAATGTACAAATCTTTCCCTTGCATCCGGTTATTGTATTCACATAGCATTTGTGTTACATTAAATCATATATTATCACACAGCAGCGTGATGATCTGTACGTGTTGCAGTGTGCTTCATTTAACAGTAACTACATACTATTAGGAGGGTTTTATTACAATGAAAGATGAAACAAAATGCCTGCATGCAGGCTATACACCAAAGAACGGAGAGCCACGCGTTCTGCCTATCGTCCAAAGTACAACCTATGTTTACGAATCTGCTGCAGAGGTTGCCGGAATCTTTGACGATCCAACAAAGGGACTCTGTTATTCCCGTTTCGCCAACCCGACAGTCATGGCGGTCGAAGAGAAAATTGCAGCCTTAGAAGGCGGTGTCGGTGCCATGTGTACCACTTCCGGTCAGGCAGCTACCCTGCTTTCCATCCTGAATATCTGTCAGGCTGGTGACAGCATCATCAGTACCCCGGAAATCTACGGCGGTACAATCAACCTTTTCTCTTTTACTTTAAAGAAGCTTGGCATTGAGTGTATCTATGTTGATAAAAATATGTCCGACGACGAAATCAAAGCATGCTTCAAGGAAAATACGAAACTTGTATTCGGCGAGACGATTGCGAATCCGGCGCTGACTGTATTTGACATTGAACGCTTTGCAAATATCGCCCATGCAATGGGAGTTCCATTGATCGTGGACAACACCTTTGCAACTCCGATTCTCTGCAAACCATTTGACTTCGGTGCCGACATTGTCGTACATTCCACAAGCAAATATATGGATGGACATGCCGTTCAGATTGGCGGTGTCATCGTGGACAGCGGTAAATTCAACTGGGATAACGGTAAATTCCCGGAGCTTGTAGAGCCCGACGAATCTTATCACGGAACCTGCTACACCAAATCCTACGGCAACATGGCATATATCATCAAAGCAAGAATGCAGCTCATGCGTGACTTCGGCGTGTATCCTGCCGCACATTCTGCATTTCTGTTGAACCTCGGATTAGAAACACTTCCGGTTCGTATGAAACAATATACAGAAAATGCAATGGCAGTTGCAGAATACCTTGAAAAAAGCGACGCTGTTATAAGTGTCAGTTGTCCGGCACTTCCTTCGGATCCAAACCATGCACTTGCAGAGAAATATCTCGGTGGCAAATCCTGCGGTGTCATCTCCTTTATCATCAAAGGTGGACGCCCGGCAGCCGCAAAGTTCATGGATTCGTTAAAGCTTGCCTCCAACGAAGTGCATGTTGCAGATATCCGTACCTGCGTCCTGCATCCGGCAAGCGAGACACATCGACAGCTTTCCGATGAACAGCTGGTTGCCGCTGGTATCGATGCCGGTATGGTTCGTTTCTCTGTTGGTCTGGAGAACATCGACGATATCCTGGAAGATTTAGATGCCGCGTTAAAAGCAGCTATGGAATAATTTATAGATTATGCATCCATAAGAAAAAGGGTTGAGATATCTCAACCCTTTTTCTTATTCTGCCTTATATCTGCAATTCCAAAACACTTCCAAGAATCGCTTTCGGTTCCTTCACCTTTCGCTCTTCCGCATAAAAAGCTTTGTTATATTCTTGTAGTTTCTGCATAGATATTGGCTTATCCGCATCCTCATACATCTGTGCATTCTTTGCACTGACCAGATTTGCCATACTGATGAATCCCGGTTCAATCACAACCCCACTATCTTCTATCGGAGTTTCCGATTCCTTTGCCGGTCCCCACCATTTCATTCCAATCGTATCCGCATATTCCTCCGTTGGTGTCTCACACAAAAACTCCAACGCATACTGCTCTACCTGCTGCTTCGTGCATACAATCTTCCTGCATCCCGTCACATGGCCTTCCTTGTCCACACGACCAATCAATGCCGGATATGTGTCCACGCTATTCAGATAATGACAATCAATTACATGCATCCGAAGTTCCGTACGTTTGATACCACGCCGTTTTAACAAAACCGCAATATCCGGTTTCACATTCATCATCCAACGTGCAAGCGGATTACGATATTCACGTTCTTTTCCGGACCACCCGTTGATATGCTTTCCAAGGTCAAATCCTGGGTTCTCCATATCCAGTTCCTTGTCCAGATTGTAGATTTCCGCCACATTCACTGTCTTTACATCCACATCCTCCAACATAGCCCCCTGCGCCTCCTCACCGGCATACAGAGCCCGCAGCTTCCGGTTTGCAAATGTCAGGAGCTTTCGGTTGAATTCTGCCTTGCTATCCACATAATTAAAGTAGTCGCGTAGGAATTCCGGCATGTAATACGCCTGTATCACTTCGTAAGTCTTGTTTGCATAATTGTCAGAATCGATCTTGACACGTTTGCATCCATTCATAATCTGAAACAGATACACAGAAAATTGAGCCTCATCCCTGCACAAGGAACGCTCTCCATTTATATAGTCATTGATCAATATGTCCATATGTTTTACCACCGTCTATTTTATCTTAATAATCAAAGGTATATATACCCAGCTTCGCAGCGGATCCCTTTGAAAAATGCCAGTACATTGGCGAACCTTCACATTCCAGTATTACATAAACTGTCGCACCATCAGATACATCACTGAAATCCAGATCCGGATAATTCTCACGGATATCCGGTGCATCACCATTGGATGCCGTAAATGTACCTGTATATGTTCCGGCATATTCCTCATCGTTTGACACAAGAGACACTGTTACATCTCCATCAAATAATCCATCTACCAGATTACCGGAACGTGTCACGGTAACTAGCTCATCGCCGGCATCCTCGTTGACAGATGTCTCAGTACCCGCACCATTTGGTTTATCGTTACTCCATGCACCTTCATAGACAAGATATGCCTGATTGTAACCATCCATCTTTACAAACAATGATCCCTGTCCACTTCGGACACCATTCTCGTAATCTCCATAATAGAAGTAATATCCGGAACTCAGCAGAGATGAATATGTGTAAACTCCTGCACCCTTTCCCGTGTATGAGCTATCATAACCATCTGTTGCATAAATATAAGAAGTACCATCCATATTTGCGACAACCGTGCTGGCATTTTCAGAGCCATCTACATCCATCATACCTGCATAATCAGAAGCGGACATCAGACTGATTACCTGTTCCATCAGATCATGTCTGGCTGTCATCAAGGCACGTTCTGACTCAATCTTCTCTGTATAAGAAGAGAAATCCACATCTGACATGCTGTCTGCATATGTATTGATAAAGGACTCTGCCTGATCATACTGCTGTGTGTTCATCATATCATCCAGAACAGCATATGCACATTCTTTTCTTCCACTCAGGGCTGACTCATTGGTACTGTCAAGATCAAGAGCATCTCCATATGCAGCAATCTTATTTTCATAATCAGAATTGTCCATCGCATCCGCACGATCTACATATGCAGCCACAAGATTCTTCTTCAGACCACTGTCATTGGTCAGATCATACCCTTCCTTATACGCATCAATCAAAGAGTCTGTATCACTGTAAAGATCATCTGCATACTCATAAAATGCAACAATATCTTCAAGATTCTCTGTAACCTTGTCCGCATCAAAACCAGTGATTGTAGTACGGAACTCTGCAAAATTCTCCCTTGCTGCATCACTTTCACCGGAGCCAATCTGTGCCGCCAATAATCCATTCATAGCAGGAACCCGGTCAGAAAAGATTCCAAGTGCCGCCTCATATGCAGTCACTGCCTCTTCATAGCTGCTGTCTGTCATTGCATTTTCTGCGGTATCCATCTTCCGCTCATACCGCTTCTCCGGAGTAAAAAACAGGAAATATGCACCTGCTCCCAATGCCAGTACTGCAATAACACAGATAGTTACAATTAAGCCAGTTTTTTTCTTCTTTGGCGTACCATCCTTATTTACTTTTGGCTGTTTTGGTGCCTTTGCTTTCTTCTCTTTTGGAGCTTTTGGTGGTTTTGGAGCCTTTGGTGGCTTTCCACCATTCATCGGTGGCATCTGTCCATTATTCGGCATCATTCCCATCGGTGCTCCCATTGGTCCGTTTGGCATCTGCCCCATCGGTGCTCCCATTGGTCCGTTTGGCATCTGCCCCATCGGTGTTCCCATTGGTCCGTTTGGCATCTGCCCCATCGGCCCATTTGGCATCTGCCCCATCGGTGTTCCCATTGGTCCGTTTGGCATCTGCCCCATCGGTGCTCCCATTGGCCCATTTGGCATCTGCCCCATCGGTGCTCCCATCGGTCCGTTTGGCATCTGCCCCATCGGCGGAATCATCTGTGTCTTATCCTCAAACTGCGGTACTCCCGGCGCCGGAGCAGCCCCCATCATAGCTGGATCTGGTCCCGTCAGAACTGTTGTTGCACCTTCTGCATTATCGTCATCGGCTACTACCCTATCATCTGCGCGTAATACCGTTGTCGCACCCTCTTCTTCAGCGTCAGCTTCTGCATCCATCGCGCGCAACACAGTAGTTGCGCCCTCTTCCTCATCCACATCATATCTGGATTCCGGATTTTTATTTTCGTCCATATCATTTCCTCCTGCAATACTGCAATACCTTCTTTACAGTTTATACTTTTTCTACCTCATATGTCAACATACTTTCTCGTATTTCACGAACGATTTACCATTCTTCTCTGTTTTTCAGGCTCTGGATTTCCTCTGTAGTAAGTTTTCGATATTCCCCACAGGCAAGTGACTCATCCAGATACAATGGTCCCATACGCAATCGTTTTAAATAAAGCACCTGCATACCAACCGCTTCAAACATCCGCTTAATCTGATGATACCTGCCTTCTGTAATTGTGATCTCGATCTCGCTTTCACTTCCCGCCCTATAGATCTTCATTTCTGCCGGAGCTGTGAGCATCTCATCGCCGATATCTACGCCCTCAGCAAATGCAGCAACCTCATTTTTTGTGACCATACCTTTGATTCTGGCATAATAGGTTTTCTCTACATGTTTTCCCGGTGCCAGCAGATCATTGGACAATTTTCCATCATTTGTTAAAAGCAACAGACCCTCTGTATCTTTGTCCAGTCGTCCAACCGGAAATAAGTCCCTGCGTTTTTGCTCTGTAATCAGGCTCACAACAGTTTTTTCATGTGCATCTTTCGTTGCTGATACCACGCCCTGCGGTTTGTGCATCATATAATAAGAAAAGCTCTCATACACGACCGGTTTGCCCTGTACACAGACTACATCCTGTGCCGGCTCCAGTTTTTCCTCTGCATGCACACACGTCTCGCCATTAACGGTGACCTGTTTTGCTTTCAGCAGTCCTTTCACATCCCTTCGGCTGCCAAAACCCGCATCTGCCAGATATTTATCAATTCGTATTTTTGCCATTTTATACCAGTCCTCCCGTTTCCAGACAAAATAAAAAGATCCACAGTCAACCCGCGGATCTTCCCATTCTTATATCAATCCTCTTGGGGAGATTGAACTATACATTTTTTTACTAACTAAAATAAGCTGTCATAGAAGCTGCCAACTGACGTTCCTGCCACTGTTCCATACCGATCGTATAATACAGAAGAGGAATTCGCAGATGCGTCGCTTGCAAGCTGTAACATGCGGCTCTGAGTATTGCTTCCGAAGGAGAAATCTCCTGTGAAAAGCTTCTTCACATCAGACATATCTGCAGATGCAAATGCTTCCTCATCAAATGTCAGTGTATTATCGTTCTTTACCGTAATTCCGATCTTGGCTAATGCACTCGTATAATTTCCAGTCTGGGCCTCCAGTCTGGATGCATTCTTCAGAACGCCTGATTTATCAGAATTCTGTGCACTCTCCATCGCACTGTTGTAGTTGCTGACAAACTCCTTCACATTCTTCCGGATCGTATCTGTATCGCCATTCTGATACAGTTTCTCATCCTTCAATGTTTTAAGATCCTTCCATACGCTTTCTGCTGCAGACTTTGTCGCAGTATCCTCGGTCTTTGTATCTGTATCGTTCTTAGAAAACTGCTTCTGTGTCGCTTTCTTCGCACTATCGTTCGAATAATAATGCTTTGCAAGCTTCAGATAACTACCGTTCCGAATGGAGTTGTAATCGCCAAGAAGTCCCATCAATCCAGTGCCCGAATTATTAGAAGATGTTCCAAGCATGCTATTAAAAAAATTACTGCTAATATTCATACTCATATTTTCACTTCCTTTTTACATTTCTCCTGTTATTCGTTCTTACCCGTAGTATACTATATTTCCCACCGATTTGTAAAGAGCTTTACGGATTTGCGGTTGTTTCTGCAGTTGTTTCCTCTGTTGTTTCCACATCATCACGTTTGAGATAGATTACCTCATCCGTATATGCGCCCGTATCATCCACTGTTTCTTCCCAGATTGTTGTACATGCCTCATCCGTATATGCCTTATACTCTAATAAAGCAAGCTGCACCGGTATGTCAGCCGGAATAAGATAACTGTTCTCTAACCCTTTTCCTTCCATAACACGAAAAGTCACAGTCCGCATGTTGGTTGATGCGCGTGCAGTTTCTATGACCTCCGGATATGCATAAGAATTCCCTTCCGTTACCCAGGAATAGGACACCTTTTCACCGTTCGAGTCATAGCAATAATATTCCAGTACCTTATAATTAGCATCCAGAATATATTTGAATACATACGATGCATTGTCATTCTTATAATTTGTTTCCACTACGAGATCACCATCTTCGCGGTAGATATCCTTGATCGTCTGATCCGCCTCCGTGAGTGAAATGATCATATCGTTGTGGTTCGTGTTGATGATCGCATCTGCCACATTTGGTTCCGGATAAATTAATGCATAACACGTCTTATCCGAATCAATCAGATACCAATAGCCATATTCTTTATCAAGCACCTGTACAATTCCATTCGAATCCTCATACGCCTGCAGATATGTACCATCCTCTGCAAAGCCAAGGAACTGATATTCCGAATACACCTCAACACCATCACTATAATAGATTGTGTTCAGACTGTAATTGTTTCCCCCCGCAAGCAATGTGTCCCCTTTGTTTGCATCATAGATTGCTTCCAATGTGACCTTCTTATCTTCCTCCGAAGCTTCCTCGCGCTTTTTTTGTTCCTCGGTTGTACTCTCCGCTTCCTCCCGGATATCCGCCAGAATATCTTCGGTTGTCGTCGCATCGCTCTGCGATGCTGCCGCTTCGGTTGTCACAAGCACCAGCTTATCTTCTTTCCCACATGCAGTCAGTGCAAGCATCGCCGCCGTCATCACACTTGCCGCCCATAATTTTGACTTCCTCATAAGTTCTCCCTCCCGCTTACATGGCTGCTGTCCAGCGTTCACGCGCACACCACATTAAGCCTGTCTCTTCACTACACGTATCACAAGTTTCTTTACTTCTGCAAATTCACCCATCTTGAAATATGCTGCAAACATCAGCAGATTTGACACGATTACAGACACAATTGCCTTCAGAATCAGTGCCAGAATTCCAACACCCAGTATCTGACTTGCAACCAGATAAGTAAGTGTACATACAATTGCTGTCACAATTGTATAATATAAAAGCTTGCATATATATTCCCATGCATTCCGCTTAAACAGTACTGTAAACAGGTTATGCAGAATCCACGGCATACCAACAACCAGCACGGAAATAACGGTAGACAGGATAACACCATAGATACCGATAAACTGCACAAGAATAATATTCAGCACCAGATTCACAAGTGCCGTCACAAGCGGGCGGAATCGGTCTTCGTGCCAGATTCCGGCTGCATCTTTGTAGGTGATCAGGATCTGGTTTACCTGGCTGATGAAGAAATACACAACCATGCAGACAACAACTGCAAACGGAAGCATCCGCTTCTCTGTTACCCAGAGCCGCATGAACGGCTGATACAGACAGAGCATAACTGCACTACACATACCGGCAAGCCACATTATAATAAACGAGAGCTTCTTCAAATCCGTATAGTTTTTTTCTTCCGACTCCATCAGAATACTGTTTCCGATACCTGCAGTACACGATACGAACACAACATTCATGATTCCGGTTACCGCTGTCAGCACATAGTAATAATTGTTGTAAAATGCATTCGCAGCAAGTCCTAAGAATGCCGATATAACAATCGTATCCGCAGACGACACAATGACCTGTCCCACCTTCATGGTGAAGAGATCTCTGATACGGTTATTGATTTTCTTTACGGTCTCCTTCGGCAGCTTTCCGACTGCCTTATACTCCGGATACATCTTATTCGCAAAATATGCCGTTACCAGATTCGTCACGATCTGTGTGAAGATCTGTACAATCAGATAGATATAATAATCGCCGATTGTCATAACGACAACTAACTGTGCCGCATACTGGAACGTATTCGTCACAAGCATGACCTTGCTCGCCACATCATTTCTCTGGTGTGCGGTAAGCAGACTGTTCTTGTACGCGAGCAGCCAGTATGACATACAGGTACAGAACAGATTGAGCAGATAGACCGCATAGATGCTCACGCCCTCCGGCATATCGCTTTTAACAAGATACGGAATAAACGGCGTCAGAATTCCGCCGATGACCGCGATTACCAGTCCGATGATCCGGTAATATTTCTGATATAATTTTAACAACGCGCAGATCTGCTCTTTGTCATTGTCAATGATCGGCTGGTACATGGAATACACCATCGCCGAACCAACGCCCAGCTCCGCGAGGTTCAACACCCACAACACCGAACCAAACAAGCTGTTCAAGCCGAGATATCCATCGCCCATGTAGTACATGATTGCTGTACGCATGATGAACGGAAGCAGTATCTGATAGCCTTTCAAAAACATGCCAAACACAACATTTCGTGAGGCATTTCTTACACGGGTTTCCTGTTGCATAACATTCCTCTTTCTACTACGAACTTATGATTCCTGTGTAGAATCAATATAGACACGCGGTACACGCTGGGAGATATTACATACGATCTCATCGACATTCGTCTGCAGCAGATCTGCCATCCACTGGATAGAAAGTGCTCCGCCAAGCAGTGTTACCTGATCATTTCTTTCAACATCCGGGATATCTGTCACATCAACCATGCACTGATCCATACAGACTCTTCCGATGATCGGTGCTTCCTTCCCACGGATCAGCACCTTTCCACGGTTTGACAGATCTCTGCGATATCCATCCGCAAATCCAACCGGCAGGGTTGCGATCTTCGTCGGGCGTTTCGTCACGAACGTACCGCCATAGCCGACTTCGGTTCCTGTCGGAACTTCTTTCACCATAACGACATAGGTGTACCAGCTCAAAATCTCCTTGAAATTTTCTTTCTTAAATCCTTCTTCATCGATCGGATTCAAGCCATATAAGATATCTCCGGCACGTACCATGTCAAGCTGTGAATCCGGCATCAGCAAGATTGCCGGACTGTTCGCCACATGATATTTCGGAAATGTGATTCCCATCTCTTTTAATTTCTCTGTCATACGCAGGAAGCGGTCAAGCTGCTTTTTTGCACTCTTATGATCGTACTCGTCCGCCCGCGCAAAATGCGTGAAAATACCTGTCATATGCAGAGATTCCATCTGGGAGATCTCCTTGATTGCTTCAAGTGTCTCATCGTTGTCCGGGAACCCGATCCGGCTCATTCCGGTGTCAAGCTTGATCTGAATATTCTGCTTTCTGCCCTGTCGTTTCGCTGCCTCGGCGACTGTCTTCGCGTATTCCACCGAGAACACCGGGAAATCCAGATTGTAACGGACTGCCTCATCCAAGTCATAATCCCTGGTATCTCCAAGCACCAGAATCGGCTCTGTCGCGCCATGCTCGCGCAAGGCAACGCCCTCGCTCCACAGCGCAACCGCATAGTTTGTCACACCGCATGCTTTCAGCGTCGGATACAAACCTTCCGCGCCATGCCGGTATCCGTCACCCTTTAAAACCGCCATCAGTTCGACACCCGGTTTTAATTTCTTGCGGATCTCTGCTAAGTTATTTTTCAGCATACCAAGATCTACGACGGCTGCTGTTCTTCCCATCCAAGGTTCCATACAATCTATCATACCTTTCCATTTATCAAGTACATCAAAATTATCTAAAATAAAACACAATCGAGCAGGTTCATACATCCTGCCCGATTTACTTTCTACACAGATTATCTCTGTACAATTCTTACATCAATTCATTCATTGAATCTTTGATGATATCCAATCCGCGAATCAATTCGGCATCAGTTGCCACAAGCGCCGGCATCAGTTTCAACACATTGTTGTCCCGGCCTGCACGTTCCATGATCAATCCCTTTTCAAAGCACTTGTTACAGATTGCCAAAGCAAGCTTTCCATCTGCAACCTGGACGCCCCAGATACAGCCGATTCCCCGGATTTCTACACCCGGTCTTGCAATGTTCTCATCCATATATTTGCGGATGATTCCCTCTTTACGCTTTACCTCAGCCTCGACCTTATGGTCAAGCATATATTCCAGTCCTGCCTTCGCTGCAACCATAGAAAGCTGATTTCCACGGAACGTTCCGTTGTGTTCGCCCGGTGACCAGATATCTAACTCCGGCTTGAACATTGTCAGGGCAAATGGCATACCATATCCACCGATGGACTTCGACATTACGAACATATCCGGTATGATACCTGCACGCTCGAACGAGAAGAATGTTCCGGTTCTTGCACATCCTACCTGAATATCATCCACGATCATCAAAATGTCATACTTATCGCACAGCGCGCGGACACCCTGCAGGTATTCATTGGAAAATACGTGCACGCCGCCTTCTGCCTGTACGGTCTCGATAATGATTGCTGCCGGTTTCTCCACACCTGAGTGGTCATCCGTAAGCAATGTCTCCATATATTTGATTGTATCAAGCTCCGGGAACATATATGGTGCCGGAATGTGTGTAACATCATTCAGGCATACACCTGCGCCGCCACGGCTGCCCGCATCACTTGTGAGAGACAATGCGCCAAGTGTCATACCATGGAAGCATCCCATGAGTGCCCAGATCTGATTTCTCTTCTTTACTTTACGAGCCAGCTTCAATGCAGCCTCTACGCCATTGGTTCCGGTTGGTCCAGGGAACATTACCTTGAAATTCAACCCTCTTGGCTGTAACACCTTTTCTTCAAAGAACTGCAAAAACTCTTTCTTCGGAACGGTCATCATATCCATCGAATGCATAATTCCATCACTCATCAGGTATGCAACCATCTTTTCCTTAATATAGTCATTGTTATGTCCATAGTTTAAGGCTCCTGCTCCGCAGAAGAAATCTATATATTCCTTTCCATCGATATCCTTCATGATAGAGCCCTTTGAAGTTGTAAATACAGCTGGAAAACTTCTACAATAAGATCTTACTTCCGATTCATAATTTTCAAATACTTCAACGCCATTCATAATCAGCACCTCCTAATTCTTGTGTATTGCCTTCTACCCGAATCAATCCGTCGAAGACGGCACCTTGCAAAGATGCCTTTTATGTGCTTGAATTTGTTAATAGCCAAGCTATAATATACTCCTCATTCCCCCACTTCGCAAGTGAAAAAAGAATGAATTCTATGTTTTGGCCTTAAGATAATTCCAAATCCGGCTTATCAAACTCTTTCATCTTCTGGTTATACGCATCCCGCATCGCATCTTCATACGGTATTTTCTCCATATCCGCGCTTAACATACGCAGAAGATAATGTGTGAAATCCGGGTTTGCCACGAGGATTGGTCCAAGCATATAAGTCGCAAGGATTTTTCCTTTGCGGATTCCCTCGAATACCGACTTCGGATTCATACCGGTTCCCATCTCAACCTTGCAGAAGCTCTCCTGCTCCGGAATTCCAAATGTATGGGAGAAACGGCTTGTATAACCAAGCAGTGTGATGTCATCGAATTTTGCCTTCATCAATGTATTGAAACGGTTCGGTGTCTGTCTGACTGAATAGCTGTTTAAGTACGCCAGTGCCTCCACCTTGCTGCCATCTTCCCGCTTAATGTATTTGCCAAGCAGTTCGAGCGCATTTCCAACGAATAAAAATACCGTCTTCTCTGCATCAAATGCACGGAAGATTTCTTCCTTCAGAGGAAGCAGACGGCTTAAGATCACTTCCTGACTCTTCTCGCTCATTGAGCACATATATACCAGATCAATATCCTCTGTCAGAAACAGCGGCTTCGCATTCAGTGTTGTCTCTACAAATTCTGCATCCGGTAAGCAGAGCTTCAAGTATTGCATATTTCCTTTGTCACCATATAAGGTACAAAGTTCCGGATAAAGGATTTCAATCTTCATTATTTTTCATCCTCCAGTCTCTTCAAAAGCTTCTGCTTCATCTTGCAGGAAATACCATAGGTATCGCAGTCGTATAAGATGTACACCTTATCGGCGCCCTCTAAGTTCACTTTATCAACCGCTGCGACCTCATCGAGATCCCATGCAATCTTCTCCTCCGGGATTCCGGCGATCAGCGCACGCACGCGGTGATCGAGACATCTTGGTCCACAGCAGACAACCTGCATTACATCGTCTCTTGCAAACTGCTCATATTCCAGATCGTAGATCCAGCCGATAAACTCGATACTCTTCTGTCTGTCGCTGAAGTCATCCTCTGCGATCATGATGACCTTCTTACCAGGCTCTTCTGCCACATACTCGAACGTACGGCAGGAGCTGACTGCGCTCTGTCCTTTGCTGAGCGCCTGAACGACTGTCACATTTCCAACCTTCGTCTCGCTGTAACGGGATTCCGGCACATGAATCTCTGCGATCCGCTTCTTCACTTCGTCGGAAGAATATCCAAGCTCCCGCATCATCGTGATTACAGTCAGTTCATTATAAATATTAAACAACGCATCATGGATCAGTGCGTACTCGATTTCGTTTCCATCCTTTTCACAGACAATTAACTTCTTGCCTTCCTTGTCGACCTTCGTTGCGAGATAATCTGCATCTGCAGACTTGTAATCGCAGTTCGGACAATAAGCATTTCCAATATGATGATAACGAAGGTAGTTGAACTTCAGCTTCGTACCACATTTTGGGCATAATGTATAATCGGCGATCAGGTTGTATGGCTCAGTCCTGTCATCATCCTGCTTTCCGATACCGAAATAAACATGCTCGCTGTTCGGCTTTAAGTTGCTGCTGCACTGCTCGTCTGCATTTAAGATCAGCTTCGTTGTGTCCGGGCAGTATGTGTCAATGACACTGAAAATGTAGTCCGGATGTGCGTTTCGCTTCAGTGAATCGCGGAACAGGTTCGTCACAACGAGATAATCCGGCTTTACATATGGAAGAATCAGACGGGATGCACGCTCGTCCACCTCGAATACGGTCGCATCGACGCGGCATCTGCCAAGCCAGTTTACGCTGTTCAGCAGGTTTGTCACGCAGCCCGGTACGATATTCGAACCGGTCCGGTTGCTCACTACCTTCTTGCCTTCCTTCTCCAGCATATCAGTCAGCATGTTTGATACGGTCGTCTTGCCGTTCGTACCTGTCACGCAGATACAGAGCGGTGCCTTCGGTGCCTGCGCCATGAAATCCGGGCAGATCTTTCTCGCAACAACGCCTGGGGTATGCGTGCCGTTGCGCCCCGAAAGGCGGATAATGACTTTGCTGAATTTTGCAGCCATGACTGCGATATGATAACGTAACTTCGACATGATTGTCTCCTTTGAATTTATATGAAAGTACAATATCTACTGTGTAAAATCCAAGACATTATATATCTTGTGGGTAGGATTGTCAATGTATGGAAATTCTGTTTACTGAATGTTCCATTGTTTCTGTCCTGCCTGCTGATTGGAGCAAATCTCCCGACTGGGGATGCTGTACTCCAACCGGTTTTTTTGCCCAGTTCCACATTTGGAGTAATTTCTGTTCTTGTTCCTATTTACTCCAACCGTTTTTTTCAATTTATATAACAATTGGAGTAACTTCCCTATTTTTGCTGTTGTTACTCCTATATGACTTGCTTCCCATTTTTTGATTTTGGAGTTTTCCTTCTGAAAATCAATTATTTACTCCAATTGAAGTCATTCCTTGTATTTATGGATAGGAGTAAATTCTTCTTATTTCAAATTCTACTCCAATTCCATCACATCTGTTTTTATTCCCGTTGGAGTATATTTTTTATCACTTACTAATTGCTCCAAATCACATATACTGCCCGCATAACAATGCGCTCCTATCTTTTACAGATTTTCCATAAATCATTCTTACTGTAACAGATCGTGTTCGAGTGACGCGATCACAGCAGCACCATCTCCGATTGCAGTTGCGATCTGGCGGACAGTCTTGGTGCGCACATCCCCGATTGCATATAGAAATGGTACATTTGTGCGGCAGTCCTCGCCAGCGCAGATATAGCCATTCTCCATCTCTACGACCTCTTTTACAAGTGCAGTCTGTGGCTGCATGCCAACCGCGATAAAGATGCCGGATAATGCGAGATCTCGCTTTTCTTCTGTCCGGTTATCCTCGATCACGATATGGTCAACCATGTTCTCACCACAGATTTCTCGTACTTCGGTGTGTGGTAGGAATTCGATATTTGCCGCATCGAAGATCCGCTGCTGCAATACCTTGGCTCCGCGTAGCTCATCACGACGATGAATCAGGTAGACCTTCTCACATACATTTGCAAGGTACAGGGCATCTTCAAGTGCCACATCACCGCCACCGACAACGGCCACCGTTTTATTCCTGAAAAATGCACCGTCACAGGTTGCACAGTATGAAACACCGGCGCCGGAAAACTTTGCCTCGCCTTGCACGCCAAGCTTTCGATGGGTCGCACCAGTCGCTACAATTACTGCTGTTGTCTCGATCACACTGCCATCTTCCAGATGCACTTCCTTATGAGCGCCCTGATCGGCAATCTCCGTCACCGTACCCTCCATAAATGGAACCTCCAGCGCATCTGCATGTTCCCGGAACTTTACTGACAGATCATAGCCATTTGTTCCGTAGAAGCCAAGCAGATTATCCACACGGTCGGTTGTGACAATCTGTCCGCCGCTGAACATTTCCTTCTCGATCACTGCCACATCCAGCAACGCACGCTTCGCGTAAACCGCCGCCGATAAACCTGCGGGACCGCTACCGATAATCACGACATCTTTCCTTGTATCACTCATCTTTTTCCTCCAAACTGGTTTCTATTTCATTCGTTTCATTTTTTTAATCAATTTCTTATTTTATCCACGATCTATCTGTGTGCAAATTTTTTCATAACATCAATCGTTTTCCAGATATCTTCCTCTGTATGTGCATCTGAGATAAACATTGCCTCAAACTGCGATGGAGCGAGGTTGATTCCATGATCAAGCATATGGCGGAAGAATGCTGCATACTGCTTCGTGTCGCTCGTCATGGCGGTATCCATATCAACCACCTGCTTGTCTGTGAAGAAAATGCTCATCAATGAGCCGATCTGGTTGACACAGACCCGATCGCCAAATGCCTCTCTTGCTGCCTGTGCAAGTCCTGCGGTCTTTCCTTCGAGCTTTGCATACACTTCCGGATGTGCGTCCAGCAGCTTCAATGTCTCAATGCCTGCCGTCATCGCAATCGGATTACCGGACAAGGTTCCTGCCTGATATACCTCGCCAAGCGGTGCCACGCACTGCATGATCTCGCGTCTGCCTCCGTAGGTTCCAACCGGCATACCGCCACCGACGATCTTGCCAAGTGTTGTCAGATCCGGCTTGATATGGAAATATTCCTGTGCACCGCCCGGTGCCAGACGGAATCCTGTGATAACTTCATCGAAGATCAGTAATGCACCATCCGTCTGCGTGATGTCACGCAGGAACTCTAAAAATCCTGCCTTCGGCGGAACCACACCCATATTGGCCGCAACCGGCTCGACAATGATTGCTGCGATCTGTCCCTTGTACGCATCGAATAACTGTTTTACGGATTCCTCATCGTTATACTCTGCAACGAGGGTGTATTTCGCATAGCCCTCCGGAACACCTGCACTGTTTGCCACTGTCTGTGTAATCACGCCGGAACCGGCCTTTACCAAAAGTCCATCACTATGTCCATGATAACAGCCCTTGAATTTCACAATGTAATCTCTTCCGGTAAATCCGCGTGCCGCACGGATTGCACTCATCACTGCTTCTGTACCGGAATTTACCATACGGGACATTTCCATCGAAGGCATATGTGCCGTGATAAGCTCCGCAATCTCCAGCTCTTTTCTTGTTGGTGCACCAAAGGTCAGTCCATCATCGCAGGCCGCCTTTACCGCTTCGATTACCGTCTCCTTTGCATGTCCAAGGATTCCAGGTCCCCATGAACATACATAATCTATATATTCCCTTCCATCCTCATCGAATATACGGGAACCTTTCGCTTTTTTTATAAAAATCGGGGAGCGTCCGACTGAGCCGAATGCACGCACCGGCGAATTCACGCCGCCCGGAATATATTTCTTGGATTCTTCAAATAACTGTTCTGATTCTGTCTGCATGATGCTTCCTCCTGTCATCTGATACACATCTATCGTGATACACATTCCTGCGAATCATTCTATTGTTCATCCTGTAGCCATCTAGCCACGTCAAGTGCATGATACGTAATAATGATATCCGCGCCTGCACGTTTCATCGCGATCATGTTCTCCATGACGATACGTTTCTCATCGATCCAGCCGTTTAACGCTGCTGCCTTGACCATTGAATACTCGCCGCTTACATTGTAGACTGCAAGTGGATGCTTCGTCTCGCCACGCACCGCTTTCACGATGTCAAGATAAGCAAGTGCCGGCTTTACCATAATGATATCCGCCCCCTCTTCGATATCTGCCTCACATTCGCGCAATGCTTCTCTGCCATTTGCAGGGTCCATCTGATACGTTCTGCGATCGCCGAATGCCGGAGCGGAATGTGCCGCATCCCGGAACGGAGAATAATATCCGGACGCAAACTTTGCGCTGTATCCCATAAGCAATGTATCCACACATCCATTTTCATCCAATGCCTTTCGCAGATATGCGATATGTCCATCCATCATATCGGATGGCGCGATCATGTCCGCTCCCGCCTTGGCAAGTGTTACTGCCATCTTCGCCAGAAGCGGAAGCGTCTCATCGTTCAGGATTTTTCCGTCCTGCACCAATCCGCAATGTCCGTGGGAGGTATATTCGCACAGGCACACATCTGCGATAATCAAAAGCTCCGGTGCTTTCTTCTTGATCTCGCGCACCGCACGCTGTGTGATACCATTTTCATCGTAAGCGCCGCTGCCGCATTCATCCTTGTGCTCCGGGATACCGAAGATCAAAATTGCCGGAATGCCAGCCGCCTGTATGCGCTCTAGTTCCTCATCGAACCGATCCAATGTATACTGGTAGATGCCCGGCATGGAATCGACCGGGTTCTTCTCATTGGTTCCTTCTTTGATGAATACCGGGTAGACGAGATCGGATTTGCTGATTTGTGTCTCGCGCACCATGTTTCGCAGTACTTCATTTTCTCTCAATCTTCTTAATCGTATCATGTGTGTATATGCCTCTTTTCTATTTTATATTTACGAAACATGCATTGATTTGTATATAAATGTCTACATCCATTTTTGTAAATACCAGATGTATTGAAACTAAGAAGTACTAGATGTTCTGCTCTACATATTCATAAAATACGCCACCACCGCTCGGGTATCGCCCACTCGCATACGCTCGTCGGCAGGTTGTCGGGCGCATCCTAAATAGGAATCTGAGATTCCTATGCGCCCTCCGCTCGCCATCCATGGATCAGTGGCGGCTTGTTTGAACATCGTGTTCAAACATTGCTGGAAATCTACAGAACATCAAGAACTTCTAAGTTCCAAACATATTATATTTTCAAAAATGGATGCAGACGCATATACAAATCTACGCACGTTTCGCTAACTATGTTCAAATTCAACCTTTCAATCAATTATACACTTGCCTTGCCTTAAACGCACCATCCAATGCCCTTACTAAACCTTCCGCATCGCACTGCTCCGGAACGACGTCCGCGGGCAGTCCACATTTCGTGAGGGCATCTGCCGTTACCTGCCCGATTGCGCCGAGTACAATACGTTTCTTTCCTTGTGCCGGATTCCAGTCTGGCTGTCCGGTCTCGGCAAGGCAATCCGCAAATGCATGCACCCCGGAAGCGCTTGCAAATAAAATTGCATCGTAATTATTTAAGTATTTCCAGTTTTCTGTCCGCGCGCCACGCACATCGTAGATGGATAGAATCTCTGCGTCAATCTGGTTCGCAGATAGAATCTGTTCTAAGACCGGACTTCCTTCCTTCGCCCGCGGAATCAAAACCTTTTCTCCTGATTTTACAACGGTACAAATCCCATTTGCAAGACTTTCTGTCGTATATTGCTCCGGTATATAATCTGCATAAAATCCATACTGCTCCAGCGCCTGCGCACAGCCACTTCCAACCACGGCGAATCGGATATCTGCAAACTTCCGAAGATCGACCGCACACGCGCGCACCCGGTCAAAGAATAACCGGATTCCGTTCTGGCTTGTGAATACGATCCACCGGTAATCTGACAAGTTCTGAATTGCCACATCCAACTTCTCCATATCCGGACACGTTCTGACATGCATATCACAGATTGAAAATAATGATGCACCTTTTTCTTCCAACAGTCCGCGCAGCTTCTCCCGGAATACAGCCGTGCCAACGACACCAATCTTGCAGCCATCAATTGCACTGCGATTCTTGTCCTTCATCGTGCAGGCTGCTGTCTGTCCAACGACTATGATTGCCGGTGAAACAAGCTCGTTCTTCGAAACAAGCTTGCCGATTGTCCCTACCGTACCGCGCACAATTGTCTCTCCGGGCAGCATGCCATTTGAAATCACACTGACCGGTGTCTCCTCCGATTCCCCCTCTTCGCGCAGCCGCTGCATAATCGGTTCCAGATTCGAAAGTCCCATCAGGAACACACTGGTTCCCTCCTGTTTATGGATGTTCGCAAGTGCATCTGCCTCGCCCTTCTTCGTATGTCCGGTAATCACATGAAAGCTCCGGCTCATTTCCCGATGTGTCACAGGAATTCCAAGCACCTCCGGCACCGCAATTGCAGAAGTCACACCCGGAATCACCTGAAACGGAATATCTGCTTCCTGCAATGTAAGGATTTCCTCGCCGCCACGTCCGAACACAAACGAATCGCCGCCCTTTAGGCGGACAACCTTCTCGTATTTTCCTGCGGTCTCTACCAGAATCCGGTTGATTTCCTCCTGCTTCTTATAATGCGCACCTGCCTGCTTGCCGACATAGATTTTCGCACAATCCGGTCGCACAAGATCGAGAAGTTCTCCCGTTCCAAGCCGGTCGTAGATTACCGCATCGCACGATTTTAAGATCTGCAAGCCTTTGTATGTAATCAATCCCGGATTACCGGGACCTGCTCCGATTAAATATACCACTTTTACTGTCCTTTACTGTTTTTTATATTTTTTACTGTTCTTTACTGTTTTTGTTTCTTCCACATAAGTTTGATATGTATATCTCGTGTCCCTCTGTCATGCAAAATTTTATCACATATTTGACATTTGCTCTACATATTTTAATATGACAGGAGGACTTTTATCCATCTCCAACGTAAAAAGCCCGAAAGTATCTACTTCCGAGCCCTACCCTTTCATATGTTTTACCAATTTTTTTCTACAAATGCTTCCGCTTCTTCCTTCGTCATGTGGCAGTTGTCCATCAATTTCCCATCTGACTGCCTCTGATCATCTTTATTAAACAATCCGTCGCTTCGCCTATGGATACCTTCATCTTCATGAATCAACAGTTGCTCGTTCGTATACTGATGTACATTCACAAGCCTGTATGTAAAGCTTGGGATATACGATGCAAATATCTCATTCATAAAAATCCGTTCACTCACATTCATCGCCGCCGTCCACATTCCGGTTCCCTCATAATACACGACCGGAAATATCGGTGGATATCGAAAATCCCTGCTTGAACATGTGATACCGGTCGGTCACATCCTCAATGTCCTCCGGCTGCACATTTGCCAGGATATCCAATCCTGCATAATCCCGCAGAAACTTGGCACAAAGTACATGATTCTTAAACACCTCTTTGTTGTTCACATCCCGTACCTGCCCAATGTGAATCTCTTCCGTCTGGTTATTCAATTTTTCTGCCATAACGTCTCCTGTTTTCAAATGTCCTGCACCATCCACACGACTCATCAGCAACATGGTTGTGCCTTGTTATTCTCTCCGGGATCTTCATATTGATATTTCAGAATTTTGTAATAGTATACAGGAGGGACGTTTCTTTTGTCTCGATATTGGAGGCAGCGCTCTAATATCGTGACAGATACTACGTCCCTACTTGTTATTACAACCAGCCGTGTGCTCGTAAATATTTATCCGGGATACGAAATTCTAACTCTTTTTGTAATTCTTTAAAAAAAACACCAAAATCTGCTTCATCCCACCATTCTTGTGAATTATTCAATGCAATCATTCTATCGCCAGATATAATATTACACCCGAATCTTCCTTGGTCATAGTTTAATCTTATAACGAAGTAATTATAAGCTTCAAAATCTATACTAAATGCTCTATGATTAACATCATCATTTACATTAAAAATACGAAATTTATCCACTTTGTCTCCCATTTTTTCCCTTGCAATTTTATTAAATCGAATTGCCATCTGATCTGTATCATTTAATTGAAATTGCATACCAATATCCTCCCTTTTCTATCAATTTCCTGTATCCATGATTCTGTTGTAAATAACTCCACTCATCGCCCAATACAGTTCCACTCCAATCTAATGGATTTTGCGAATGAGTTTCTCTATTCAATCTTTAAAGTTACTTTCTGCGTACTCATACAATGGTGTCTTTATGTAGAAATATAATTAAGATTACAACCAGCCGTGCGCTTGTAAATATTTAGCTGGGATACGCAATTCTAACTCTTTTTGTAATTCTATTAAAAAAACGTCAAAATCTGCTTCATCCCACCATCCTTGTGAATTATTCAATGCAATCATTCTTTCGCCAGATATAATATTACACCCGAATCTTCCTTGGTCATAGTTTAATCTTATAACGAAGTAATTATAAGCTTCAAAATCTATACTAAATGCTCTATGATTAACATCATCATTTACATTAAAAATACGAAATTTATCCACTTTGTCTCCCATTTTTTCCTCTACAATTGTACTAAATCGAATTGCCATCTGATCTGTGTCATTTAATTGTAATTGCATACCAATATCCTCCCTTTTCTATCAAATTCCTGTATCCATGATTCTGTTGTAAATAACTCCACTCATCGCCCAATGCAGTTCCACTCCAATCTAATGGATTTTGCGAATGAGTTTCTCTATTCAATCTTTAAAGTTACTTTCTGCTTACTCATACAATGGTGTCTTTATGTAGAAATATAATTAAGATTACAACCAGCCGTGTGCTCGTAAATATTCATCCGGGATACGCAATTCTAACTCTTTTTGTAATTCTTTAAAAAATACGTCAAAATCTGCTTCATCCCACCATTCTTGTGAATTATTCAATGCAATCATTCTATCGCCAGCTATAATATTACACCCGAATCCTCCTTGGTCATAGTTCAATCTTATAGTGAAGTAATTATAAGCTTCAAAATCTATACTAAATGCTCTATGATTAACATCATCATATACATTAAAAATACAAAATTTATCCACTTTGTCTCCCATTTTTTCCCTTGCAATCGTATTAAATCGAATTGCCATCTGATGTGTATCATTTAATTTCTTACCAATATCCTCCCCATTTCTATCAAATTCCTGTGTCCGTGATTCTGTATATGAACCCGATTCAATTGTTCCATCAAAATATTTATCCAATGTCATATTTTTACTGTTCTTTACTGTTTTTTTCTTCCACATAAGTTTCATGTGGATCTCATTTCCCAAAAGCGCACCTGATACCAGAACAATCACACCTCCAATCATAAAGAACTTAAATGGATCCCACTCCATATCCTCTGCCACATAAATCTTCGCCGGATTCTTCGGATCATATGTAACTGTCACCTTTGCTCCTACGCCCTGATTTGTAGCAGTTGTTCCATTATAGCCTTCATACCACACACCATCAACCTGATATTTCACATGCACATCATAATATCCCTGTGCATACCTTTTCCCCTGCAGTCTTGCAGTTGTATAACTGGTCACTTCACCCTCGGTTGAAACCACTCTTTGTGCAAGATTCTTCTTGTACTGCACGCGCCAGAAACCGATTCCTAACAGCACGATACCGATCAGAAATACCCCACTCAAGATCACAGTTGCATTTACACCACGACGTTCCCCACGGATATTTCCGAACTCCTTCCGCTGCTTCTGCAATCTCTCTACCCATGCTGATATTTTTTCCTCCGGGTTTATTATATCTATGAAATTCTCTTTCTGCAATCTGATTGTCTTTCCACGCATGGCACTTTTGAATTCGCGTTCGGAAATATAATATCCCTCATATTGTTTTGCATTCCGATCGTTCTTGAAATACAAATATACCTCTTTTACTCCAATCATCAGATGATATATCTTGTCCTCACCTAGATGTTTTTCCTCTTGTACTTTAACCACAATCTTACCCATTTAATAACCTCCTTATGTCTTTAACCCTTACATAGGGGACGCTTCTTCCGTCTCGAAGAGTGTCCCTCTGTCTTATTAGCAGGACGCAGGGACGCTCCTCATGACAGATGCTACGTCCCTACTCACTTCTGAGCAGCTATTTCCGTAAGTGTTATTCCTGTTATACTTTCTTCCTCCATTAGGCTCTTAAATTTTTCAGAAACAAACAATGGTACCTGTTGTCTGTTTCCTAATTTGAACACATCCGAATTCTCCGTTTTGTCAGAATATATACCATACTTGCTTACTGTATACACTGTTCCAATACCCGAAATTTCGGTCTCAAAATACTTTGATTTTTCTAAACAGAGTGCATCTACGACCCGTAATACATTTGCGAAGTAATATTTTCGGGATAATCGTAAACCATTATATTCTTCAACAGTAACTTTCAAGAACTGAATATCTGTATCTACGGATTCAAGGATTTTTTTCAATTTCTCGGACACCAAAAACCATCCTTTGTCATTTGCCAAATAATCGGTCCAAACACTTCCTTCCTCGATTGAAAAACGAATAACCGTTTTATCATCCCATTGATTAAAGTACTTACCCATAGTCAATGCGTTCTGCGGAATTGTAAACTTGTCATCAAAATGACAGATTATATCATTTTTCCTATTCATATCCATTGACAATTTATAATATTTCATTTTGCTATTCTCTCCAATAATCCTTATACAGCATATTAGGATTATTTCTGGTCATACAGTAGGGACGCTTACATCTACACTGCCTCTATCTCTATTGGTAATCCTAACTCCTGACTATCCTCTAAGGCATGTTTGAAGACTGTTAAGAAATTGTCTCCATCATCCAACATAGCATTGTATTTCAATTCCATACTGAGCAACCTGACTTTGAACTGCCTGCAAAAAATTTTCCGCATTATCCGTTAAATTGTGTTGGAAATGAATTTCTATAATTCCATACGTAATTGTCTCTTCTTTATACATTTCTTCATACTGCTTTTCTTCTAGAAACCCGAGATATGTATTAATTTTCTCCTGTAGAATCATTAAATGCTGATACTTCACATGCCATATTAGCCAGCGACTTTATTCCTTCCATCCCACATTTTTTATCATTGTATTCTCAAATTCTATAATATTATCTAATTGTTCCTTTGTATATGGCGCTTCTTAATCGCTTTCTACCATTTTACTTATCCTGTTCTTCTATTCTATCCAGATTTACAAAAAATGAAATTTCACTTATTTTTCCAGAAGTGTCTTCAAAGCCAAAAATTATTTTATCGATATAATAGGAATCTTCAAATTCCCCATCACAATAAATAATTGACCTATTTCCACTGAAGCTTGGTTCCCCCCACATTTCCTGAATTTTCTCTCTAGTCATATCTTCAGTTACCCCAGATATGTCAACAGAAAATGATTGTTCCTTTGCCATAGAATATTCATCTACATTTATTGCATAAATATAATCCGTATCATGCACCTTTCCTTCTTCACAATAAACAAAGATAACACCCGCCGGCTCTCCGTCAATTAAATAGGAACAACAAATTGTATTAGGCAAATCAGGCATAGGGAAACTATATTCTAATTCAAAATGCTCTATGAAATCACCTATTGTACAGGGTAAGCCCATTTCATAGCCATCTACCGAAAAAGCATCCATTCTAACTGCTATTTCATTATTAGATATGTCTGTTTTTACACTATCTTCCTCTACTGTTCTGCTATCAGCCTGTTTGTCACAAGCTGTTATACTACATACTAGTATCAACGATGCCAACGCCAACAATAATTTTTTCATAAAACCCCTCCTACTATTAATCAAGTTTTTTTATTGAAAATTCAAGTTTTTTCAACCTTTTATATCTCAGTGAATAAGCCGAAGCTATCATACAGTAGGGACGCTTACCTGCTCGCTTATTTATTTTTCTCCCTTTCCTTTTTTTCTTTGATTTTCTGCAATATTTCTAGATATCTTTCTTGAGATAAGATAGGTTTATCATCCATTAATTTTATTATTTCCTTAAGAACACATGCAAAATCATTAATCTCCGTTGTTTTCCCTTCAAATACCCGTACAAAAATGCCTTCATTCTTTGAAAAGCACACCACTTCTCCATCACCATTAATTTCCCCAATTACAACCAATCCTTCTGGTACATATTCAGAATGGAATTCATTTGGTCCCCAAAATGTTGCTGTGTTACCTGCTATACGACATTTTCCCGAAAATCTAAGCCACTCCTTATATGTTTCTGGTATTTTCGCGCTGTTTCTCTCCTCCCAATTTATCATCTCTTCTTCAGTAATAGGGGCATTGAAATAATTTCTTTTCTCTCCATTATCTTTTTCATCTTTTTTACATAATTCTAATAGTTTCCTAATTTCCTTTTTTAAACTATTGTTTTCTGGTACTTTTCTCATTCCGACTTCCTTTCCGTGCTGTTAAATTCAATCCTCCACTGGCTTACAGATTGGTAATCCCCGTACGCATACGCCGATCTTATACTTTCTTAAACTTCTATTCTTTTCCCAGAAAACAACTGTATAGCTATACTCCGGACCATCATTTGTGAGCAACTCTCGAAGATAGCCAAGCCCCTTGCTTCTTGATTCTATGGAGATTAGGCCATCTTTTTCCATTTCAAGTAAGTTCTCATATATAGAATTATACAATCTACAATATCTGTCGTAGCTAGTATAATTATAATTCGCGCGTAAATCTATCCTGTTCAGTTGTTCTATTTCTTTCTCGAGAGTATTAAAATCCATTTTTCTTCTCCATAAAACACATCATCCCGACAAATAGAAGTTATCAGTCTGTTTCATCTTTTTTATATATTACGCCGTCCCATGCATAATATCCCGCGATATATTCATAATCAGGATATTCTTCTATCTCATATAATTTTCTCCCACTGTCAGATGTACAAATTACCGCATTTGATATTTTATAATTTTCCAGTTTCGATGTTTGAGAATATCTTACTCCATTAAGATATATATAATCTCCTTTTTCAATTGCCTCATTTTTATAACTTTTATTGTGTGCAAAATAATATCGACCACAAATAAAAATAACAACAATTGTAAGTAAAATAATAATTAATGCTATTGATTTCTTTTTTTCTACCATCATTCTCATTAGCTTCCTCTTAACATTTCATGAAATCCCGATTTGTCCCACCCCCATTTCATTCATGCGGAATTTCCAGCATATCAAGTAATTTCACAAAAGTGTCCTGCCCATCCAGACACGTATCCACAAGCCAGCCATTTTCCCTTCTCCACTCGGAAAGTCCTCTGTAATAAAAACTTTTTTTGCTATCCTCAATAATAAAAGGAATGACGTTATTTTTTAGGCATTCCTTTAGGGCTATCAGCCTCCCGACTCTTCCGTTCCCGTCTTGAAAAGGATGAATGTATTCAAATTCTGCGTGAAATTCAATAATATCGTCTATCGTAACATTATCCTTGGCATTATATCTTTCCAGAAGTGCCCGCATATCTCTGGCAACTTCTGAAGGTTTTGAGGTTTCTCTTCCCCCAACTACATTCGCACGTTTTTTATAATCTCCTACTGCAAACCAGGGAAGTGCTGCGTCCTTTGTATCATGCTTAAGCATGAAATGCAGTTTTTTTATGATTTCTTCTGTCAGTTTCTTCTCTGCAATATCAATGCAATAATCAATCGCTCTGAAATGATGAACCGTTTCCAGAATATCATCCACGAGGATACCGTCTCCCATGTTAATCGTGTTCGTTTCAAAAATAAGTCTGGTCTGATCCTCCGAAAGTTTACTGCCTTCCATATGATTGGAATTGTAGGTCATTCTAACTTGAAGTTCATGATACAGACCTCCGGAAAGCTGTATTTCTTTTTCGTCCCTTAATAACTGAAGAATTTTGTTGTCGGATTCCTGGCGGCAAAGAAGCTCGGGCGCAACATTTAAATACCCGGCAATTCTGTTTAGGCTGCGCGTGGATAATTTCTCACCTTTTGCAATTTTGGCAACGGTACGCGTGGATAAACCCGCTTCCGTACTGAGTTTTGTTTTTCCAATTCCTTTTTCTTTTAGAATTTTTTCAAGTCCGGCATATGAAATCACTTCCGTAACCTCCTTTTATATCTTTACTTATTATATCATTATTTTACCCAAAAAGTAAAGATTTTAGTCGGCATCAGAATAAAAAGGTAAAGATCACCCCGTAAGTTTCCTTTACATTCCGCACTTTTCTTTCAAAAAAGCAAAACTCCGGCAATATCTGACAGCATGCCCTTTTGCAGGGATGCAAACATTACGGAGAACAACAGTCCCAGGGAAATGCCCCATCCCAGCCAGCATTGTTTTTCATAATGGTCTCCAATCTTTTCATGATTACCGGTCGAAAGCATCATAAGGTGCTTTATCATCAAATGGCTTTCTTTTACTAAATTGCGCTGATTCATCAATGTGTGCAAATATAACGTCTGAATATTTTCTGATACCACTATGCCCTGTGCAGACATATTCCAATTGAATGTGTTGGGTATTATCAATCAATGCCTTCAATTTCACCAGAGACTTTTTGTTCATATCCGGATATTGCTTCCTCCTTACGTGGGCCAACTCTACGTCCTTACCAGATTCCTGCCAAATCCTACAACGAAATTCTCATATTATGATACTTGGTTGCAACATCTTCAAACCCAACAGATTGGTATAAGGAATATCCATCCTCTGTTGCCTTTAATTCAATATTGCTCACGTTTTCTGCTTTTGCGTCCTCCAACATCATGTTCATTAATTTCTTAGCATATCCTTTTTTCCTATACTCTGGCTTCGTATAAACATTCAAAACAGTCCCCGTCTTCCCGGTAATAAATGATGGACTCATAGGTTTTTCCACGATCAGCAAGAATGCACAGGAAACGATATTCCTCTCATTACGTGCAACATAGACCATTAGATCCTTATTAAGGTGTTTTTCATAATAACCTGGCAATAATGACTCTATCAATTTTAAATCCGCAGCCTCAATTTCTCCTAAATCCTCTTGCAAATATGCGATTCTAAGTTCTGTCAACATACCTGTATCTTGAGCAGTTGCTTTTTCAAATGTCATTGTCATTCCTCCGAATGCTTTTCTCTTTCCTCAGCATTTTTCATAAATTTCATAAATAAGTCTTCCGCTTCTTTTGAAATTTTGCTTTCTTCTTTAAGCATTCGAATTATTTCTTTCAACATATCTCCGAAATTTTCAAACTCATCATTTACTTCTCCCTCAAACCATCGTATAAAATTCCCATTTTCTTTTGAAAAACAAAGTAATTCTCCATCCCCAATCAACCATCCGATAATAACCAAATCTGACGGAACAATTTCCGAAAATCGCGGAAAATAAAAACCTGCCAAATTCTGTCTTATTTGACAATCAGCGGAAAACCTTAACCACTCTTTATAAGACTCAGGTATCCTTATTTGATTATTTTCTTCCCATTGTTTCATTTCTTCTTCTGATGCACCTGCATTAAAAAACGATGCTTTTTCACCATATTCAGGTATCGCTTTCTCACATAACTTTACAATTTCTTCAATTTCCTTTTTGTAACTATTGTTTTCTGGTACTTTTCTCACTTTGTATCCTCCTTCATACAACATAGCATTCGCTTCTCATACATTACAGGAAACGATATTTTCCTTTTCCATGCCCTTGAACTTTCTCGATTATATTATTTCTTAGCAGGAGTTGCAGCACTTCTGAAGCCCGTGTTGACTTTAATCCTGTAACCAATTCTACAACTGTACGTCCAAAAAATGTTTCTTTTCCACAATACTGATATAATGCTAAAATATTACTGCGCGTTTTGCTATTTATCGCTTCATCAATATTCGCTATCTTTATTGCAATGTCCGCTTTTTCTTCCCCAATGTCCCCTTTTTCTTCCCCAATGTCCGCTTTTTGCAAATTATTAAATTTACCACTCACGTGCATCGTTCTGTTATGCAGCTCATTTTTTTCATCCAGCAACAAATTTTTAAGGAACAATTCCAAATATTCTGTTGTTTCATGCACCCCATTTTTCAAATCTGTATAATTTGCCCGCACCAGTGCATTTCTAAAATACCATGCATGTTCCGCGAAAATATCATTCGCAGCATCAAACCCAAGTGTTCTTAAATACTTTATAAAATTTTCCTTATAATAGCTATTTAATAATTCTCCTGCTTCATCAATCGAGATATCACCTTCAATATTCTTGATTGCTGTGTCAATCAGGTATTTGGATGGTCGAAGCCCATCTACAGCTTGCAGTCCTATTGCGGTATGCCACGCATATCCCTTATCTCTTTTTTCAGGCTCTGTTTCCTTTATATATTCCTTGAATGGATCCTGTTCCATACAATACTTCTCCTTTTCCCAAAATCATAACTTCCTAAAAACACTTATCCAGAATATCCGCATCCAATCCTTTGCGTCCGGTGATTGCACCGATCACGAAATACAATACCGCACCGACAAGCAGTCCCCACACAACTGCATTGATGCCTCCGATATGGATCTTGTACGTGGCGAAAATATACATGCCAACGGCACCGATACTGCTGCATACCGCAGCCTGTTTGGTTCCTTTTCTCCAGAACAGTCCACCGACGAGCGGCCAGAAGAAGGTACATTCCAAACCACCAAATGCGAACATATTCAAAAGGAAAATAATATCCGGCGGATCGATTGTCAGAACCATCACGACGACACCAAGCACCATCGTAAGGATCGTGCTGACAAGCTTTACATGCTTCTGGTAAGATTCATTTTTTACCGGATCATCCTTCACCACATAGTTCTTCCATAAATCCTTGACAATCGCAGCCGTCGCGAGAATGAGAAGGGAATCCGCAGTCGACATAACAGCAGCCATCGGCGCTGCCAGGAAGATTGCTGCAACTCCCGGCGGCATGATCTTCTGCACGATATATGGGATAAAATAATCGGACGTCGGAAGGTTGTCTGTATCGACCAGCGCGCCTGCCCATGTTCCAGCCAGATGCATGCCAATGATTACGAAGCTGCAGGTCAGTACACCGATCCACATCGCTTTGTGCATGCTCTTTGTATCCTTAAAGCCCATCGCGCGCACCGCCGTCTGCGGCAGTCCCAGCGTTCCAAATCCAACTAAAATCCAATAGCTGAGCAGACCGCCCGGCGTATATTTCGAGAAGATATCGTCATACACATCCGGCAGATTTGCCGCAAGTCCCGCATCGATTGACGCAAGTCCGCCTCCCGCTCTTAGAACAAAGAGAATAAACAGGAACGTTCCGATGCACATCACGATTCCCTGAATCGTATCTGTGATTACAACCGCGCTGAATCCACCGATTGCCGTATACAGGATTACGACGGTTCCGAAAATCAACAACGATGTCACATGATCAAGTCCCGTTATAGATGCAATCAGCGTCGCACCACCTGTAAACTGGCTGATCATCTGTGCGATAAAAAATGCGATCAGTCCGAGACTGGTAAAGATCACAAGCACATCACTTTTGTATCTCGCTTTGAAATAACCAACGACCGTCACAGCACCGGTTCTGCGTGAAACGAGCGCCAGCTTATTTCCAAGCACACCGAGCACCAGAAATGTAACCGGCACCTGAATCGCAGCGATCCATGCCTGCGCATATCCATAGGTAAGTCCTGCCGCACCCGGTCCGGAGATAAAGGAACTGGCAGACGTATAGGTTGCCATGATCGTCATTGCCAGCACGATACCGTTCATATTTCTGCCGCCGATAAAATATTTGTTCTCCGCAGATGTATGCAAACTTTTCTCTGCTTTTTTGCTGTACGCAAAACTCACTACAACATTGAATAAAAGATATCCTAGAAACACGGATAAAATGATAATCTGATTACTGCTCATCCTCTGCATCCTCCTCATACGAAAAATCTACAAACACGAATCTGAGCAACCAGAATACCCCTATGATTGCAATCACAACTGTCCCTAACACAGAAACCACAAACCACGCCGGCATATGGAACAATGTCCAATCCACCGAGTTCAGCAAGAGCGCTGTCAGCACATGCCACAGAAAGCAGATTCCGACAACGATCAGTGTGGCTCTGATCTCTTTCACACACTGCTTATGCTTCTCTTCCTTCGTTAATTTCTTCATTCTCCACGCTCCCTCTCTTCCGATCTCATATATAAAAGCGGGTACGGATTTCCTTCCTCATCCAGATCCGTTCTTTTATACGTCGCAAATCCCAGATGCTCGTAAAATCCTACCGCGTCCGGATTTTGTTCATTAACCGTAACCTCTCGTACACCATACAGCTCCAATCCATATTGTACGAGTTTCCAGCCGAACATTTTCCACTCCCATAAATGCCACGATCTGACCTGTTTCTTTTTCGGCTACGATCAGATGCGCCACCTCTCTCACATTCGACGTTGAACTTATAATGCTTCGGTTTGTATTCATATTCCAGTCCAAACACACACATCTGTACCGGACCATAATACAATACCAGCTTCACGCTTCGTCCAAATGTGCTCCGCATGATTGAATTGAAAATATACATTCCCGGGAATTTTTGTGCTTCACCTTTTAATTTCATCATTTTCCCTTTCGCTTTTGCCCTT
This sequence comes from Wujia sp., assembly GCF_056872695.1. Taxonomy (NCBI): domain Bacteria; kingdom Bacillati; phylum Bacillota; class Clostridia; order Lachnospirales; family Lachnospiraceae; genus Wujia; species Wujia sp. Next base: position 69,434 of record NZ_DBMFCD010000006.1, read on the forward strand.
TTTCAGATGTTCTTTCAACAAAAATACCGGCAAGTATGTAAGGCTAAAATCAAGCAGTGCAATAAGCATCAACCATTTATCCGGTGAGAAAAAACCTGCCAGCAAAAAGAATACGAACGCAACTCCCGGCACTCCGGAAACATGATATCCCCGCTTCTTGCTTTCGAGCGGTGCCCCAATATAAGTAGCGATCCAGCACAACAAACCAATCGCCCAGAGAACTCCGTCGATTATCCACATTGCTATTGGATAATGTTCATACAAACTGCTCATGTACTCCTCCCATTCTATTACCGAACCCCATAGGAATCTGTCCACAATAATTTGTATCCACTTCGAACCGCAACACTCTGTGATGCCAGATTCGTGACAGATGCACTGTAAAACGGAATTTTATTACGTTTCAATATTTCTACAGATAAATTATGAACAAGTAATTTCGCCAAACCTTGCCCACGATATGATTTCTTTACGTCAATCCCAACTTCCATAATCTCATTTGTCTCACGTGCTGCTCCAGCAACCGCAATGATTTCTCCATCTTTTTCGGCATATAAAACAATACCTGTGTTCGTATTTCCTTCTTCATCAAAAAATAACGAATTATCAAACCCCTTAAGCCCCCGAATTTTTTTTATATCCAAGCTTTCCAATATTTCAAACGCATATTCCTTGGGGTAGGTAAATGGAATCATCTGTTTTATATCTGGGACATACCGCAACGTTTGTCCATAAATCAGTTCACTTTCAAACAGCTCATCCCGATTTTTCCCTGCAAGCAATTTTTTCACATGCGCACACACATCTTCTGATAATGATATAATATTTGCATCGCCAATCCCCAATATTTTAATATATTTTTCTTTTTTAATCGGATTCATCACAAAGATTGTTTCGTCAGACTTTAATTGGCTAACCGTACATCCAACCGTCTCTGCAATATATTCATAAACGCAAGTTAATAGTTTATTCTGGCTAATCATTTTCATTCCTACATCCATCCCCCTATCGGCAATATATCTCAACGATATCGACCTTGTTTTTCAATTATATTTTGCCGATAATTCCTCTGCATTTTTCCGCAACCACTTATAATCCGATTGCTTCGCCCGCTCCAGATACGCTTCTAATCTCGGTGAGTTGAGCTTCGCCAATACATGCAACGCCATGATTTTTTGATATTCATCTTCCGAAGAACCTGCCGGATATTTCCCACGATCCCAAAATTCAAACGCATAGCGTTCCGCACATTCCGGCTTTAATTCTGCTATCGTCTGAAGTGCCATTCTAGAAGTATATTCATACTCCGATTTAATAAATGAAAATATAAGTTCCGGATCACAACCCTCGCAATCTCCAAGATGCTTCGCAAACTGCCACTCTGCATTCACATATTTTGATCCAATGCTCTTTTTTGCAAGCAATTCAAACCAGTCCCTGCGCAACACCAGTTTCTCTTCTACAAGCTCCTCACACTCATTATCTCTGGCTATAACAAACAGCAATGCATGGATCAGTGTCTCGTCGGCTTCACTGCATGGATATTCATTTACAACGTCCTCCGCTGCACCACATAATTCTTCAAAATGCGGATACCCAAGCTCCCATTCTCCATTATCGCGTTCCTCCGACCATGTTGGTTGACATTGATCCGCCCATTTTGTGAACTTTTTAATTTCTCGATATAGTTTTTCTTTATGATTCATAATTTCCTAATTCCACCATATTATCCGCCATTTTTAATTCAGACGCAGCCACTTGTGCATTCTCCCTCTGCACCTTATCCATATATTTTGTTGTCGTCACCGCCTGAATACATGCAACTGCACAGACGATCGCCCAGAAGATTGCGAATACAATAATATTCTCAAGATTCAGGCGCTCTTTGCGCGTTTTATCACATTCCACATCATCCCGGTACTTCTCTGTATTTCTCTGCCGCCACATAATTACCGCAAGAATAAGCCAAACGCTGTCCAGAACCAGACACACGGTGAACAGAAATGTACAGATATCCTTCATAAAATGCCATTTGATCAGATACATCACATCCACCACCAGAAACAGGACAAAGCATGCGAAATACATCCACATCCCAATCCGGCTGTGCTTTGCAAAAAGCGAGCTTCCTGCCCCGCGCGTCTTCGGAAGATTGTTCAGATTATTCCCATATGTTTTTTTATTTTCCGGAATTTCGTAACCATATGCCTGCAGACGGGCAAAATACAGCTTTGCAGCGAAAAGCACAACATAACACGGAAGTCCTACAAGCACACCTGTATAAACAGCCATGATATAGAACACCTCTGTACCGGGGATTTCGAGAAATGAAAAAACCAGACCGATAAGCAAAAGCACTGTAAATATAAGTGCACAATATTTCGCAGTTTTTGCAGTTACGTTGTCGAATTTTATTTTCATAGATCCGCACCTCTCTTCCTTGACACGATTATATGATTTCCCCCATTATTCAAGATCATTCGCGTCTTCCTTTTCTCGTTCCCACATCTCCCGCTCGACCTTTCCACTCCGGGCATTCATTACGCACACGCAAAGCTTCTTCTCATCCTTCCATGTCGCATATACACCGATTGGCTCATGGCAGCCCGCTTCCATCTCCCGGACAACCGCACGCTCGGCACGCAGGCAGCCCTCTGTCTCCACATCGCTGATTGTCTCTGCCATATGATACGGAAGAGTCCCCTCACACGCTTCCATCGCAATAATCCCCTGTCCGGCTGCCGGAAGCATCACATCCACATCGAGATATTCATAGACGAGATCCGGTTCCTTCTCGATACCTAACCGTTCGATTCCCGCCGCCGCAAGGATGATTGCATCGTACATACCATCCCGCAATTTCTGTATCCGCGTCGTGACATTTCCACGAAGCTCCATACACTCTGCCTGTGGATATATCTCTTTAATCTGGCAACGTCTGCGCAGACTTCCGGTTCCCACGGTAAATGCATCCTTCGACCGGATATCCGTATCCACACGATAGATCAGCACATCCTGCACGCAGGCACGCGGTAGAACGCCCGCGATGCCAAGTCCCTTCTTGCATGGATTCGGCATATCCTTCGCACTGTGAACCGCCAGATCAATCGTACCAGAAAGCAGCGCTTCCTCGATTTCCTCTACGAACACCGCCTTGCCACCAAAGGAGCTGATTGCCGCGTCTTTCTGCTTGTCCCCCTTCGTTGTCATGATTACTTTTTCAAACCGCACATCCGGGTAATTCTTCTTTAATTGTTCGATTACCATATCTGTCTGAACCTGCGCAAGTCTGCTCCCCCGCGTCCCAATCCGGATTCTCTGTTCCTGCATTTTTGCCTCCACGATTGCTGCAAATTTTTGTTTTCTTGCCTGTTCATCCGGCTCCTTCATCAAAATTTCTTCCCGGATAGCTCCAAGCTCTTCCGCAATCTGACCATAATCTGTCCGTAAATTCTGCCGGATCTCCTTTTTGATCTTCGAAGCAAGCATCGGACTACTGCCACCGGTCGACACCGAAACAACGACCTCGCCCTGCTTGATGATCGCCGGAAAATAAAAATCACAGTCTTTCTTCACATCCACGACATTGACCAGTATATGATTGTTTCTGCAAAGCATGGCATACCGAGAATTAAGCTCCGCATCATCGGTTGCCATGATCACAACATCCATGCCGGAAATGTCAGACTCTGCGACATTCCGCTGCAAAAGCCGTATTTTTTCCAGCTTCTCCAAACAGTCACCTTCCGTTTTTTCTACCATAGCTGCTTTATCACTCGATTTCCCACCAGCCATCGTCCGCAATTCCTCACAGATTTCCGGTGCCACCACAGTCACACATGCGCCAAACTCATGCATCTGCGCCGCCTTCCGCGCTGCGACCGCACCGCCGCCCACGATCAGGCACTGCTTATCATCCAGTTGTATCATAAATGGAAAATACGCCATCGTTTCTTCCTTTCATCCGTGCTTGGATTCCATGTTATTTTACTTATCTAAATTCCTTTATCCATTATAATTGACTATTCGTATTCATTCAACCTTACAATGCAGATTTTCGTGTAAGCACGAATCTGCGCTCGGCTCATTGTATACACAAACCGGGCAGATGCACTTTCATGCACCTGCCCGGTTTGTCTCTCATCTATTTCATTTTATTTATGCATTACTTCTTTACGTTGAATGCCTTCATTCCCGGATAGACGGCTGCAGCACCAAGTTCCTCTTCGATACGAAGTAACTGGTTGTACTTTGCAACACGCTCAGATCTTGAAGGTGCACCTGTCTTGATCTGGCAGGTATTCAATGCAACTGCAAGGTCTGCAATCGTTGTATCGGCAGTCTCACCGGAACGATGGGAAGAAATCGCTGTATATCCAGCCTTATGTGCCATCTTGATTGCTTCGAGCGTCTCGGAAACAGATCCTATCTGATTCAGCTTAATCAGGATTGAATTTGCTGCACCCATGGCAATTCCCTTGGAAAGTCTCTCTGTATTTGTTACGAACAGGTCATCTCCAACAAGCTGAACCTTGTGTCCGATCTTTGCAGTCATCTTCTTCCAGCCTTCCCAGTCCTCTTCATCGAGACCATCCTCGATAGAAATGATTGGGTACTTGTCAACCAATGACTCCCAATGTGCGATCAGCTCATCGGATGTATATTCTTTGCCGGACTTTGGCTGCTTGTAATATCCGATTCCCTTCTCAGACTTCCACTCAGACGATGCGGCATCCATAGCAATCATGAAATCCTTACCCGGCTCATAACCGGCTGCACGGATTGCCTCGAGAATCTTCTCGATTGCTTCCTCATCAGACGTAAGCTTATTCGGCGCGAATCCGCCCTCATCGCCAACGGCTGTTACATCTCCCATATCCTTGATGAGACCTCTCAATGCATGGAACACTTCGGCACACCAGCGAAGAGCTTCCTTGAAGGAAGGAGCGCCAACCGGCATGATCATGAATTCCTGTGTATCAACAGCAGAATCTGCATGTGCACCACCATTTAAAATATTCATCATTGGAACCGGCAGTGTTGTGCCCTGAATACCGCCAAGGAACTTATAAAGCGGAATATCAAGTGCGATAGATGCGGCTCTTGCTGTTGCAATCGATACGGCAAGAATTGCATTTGCACCAAGATTAGACTTATCCTTTGTGCCATCGAGTGTAAGCATCGCTGCATCTACTGCATAAATATCAGAAGCATCCATACCTACAAGCACATCTGCAATCTTTGTATTGATATTATCCACTGCCTTTGTGGTTCCCTTGCCAAGATATCTTGACTTGTCACCGTCACGAAGCTCCAACGCTTCAAATTCACCGGTCGATGCACCGGATGGAGCTGTACCACGTCCGACGGTTCCGTCGATCAATGTTACCTCTGCTTCTACGGTTGGATTTCCTCTGGAATCCAGAATCTCTCTTCCATATACTTTTTCAATTTCCAAATACATGTTACTACTTCCTTTCATACTTGTTTCTGTCTGATAAATAATCCCCACATACGCCATATAGATTCACTCATTTCCCTATAATAATGGGCGGATGCACATTCTCAATTTTATGCACTGACCGTCATGTCATATATGTTTCTGCCATCCTCGTATACCCGCGCATACACATCCTTGCACTTCTTCAATTTGCAGAAGAATGACACTGCAGCCGGGACGTCGTGATAGACTTTCCATTCGCCGCAATATGCACAGCCCTCGCCCTTCCGCTCGATAAACTCCCGCACGTCGTCAATCGGATATCCGAGAAATACGCCGATTTCATGTGGGAAGCACGGTTCCGTATTGATCCGCTCTTTCAGCCGGACTATGTAAGACCAGACATCCGTTGCGTCGTCATAGCCATATTCGAGCAAAAAAGTTCGAACTTTTGGATCTGTGATCGTTTCTTTCAGCTTCGATTTGCGGTAGACGTAAAGCAGATAGAAATCCTTCACATTTTTCATCAAATGAATATACAACCCTTTCTTGTTGAGCTGTCTGTTCATGCGGTCAATGGATTCCTGACATTCCCGCAGATTCCGAAACCGGAAATTATACAGATTTGCTATTTTGATGCCCGCCAGCGTCGGTGCGGCGTTCCGGATCAAACTCTCTTCAAATCCCATACCATCACGCTCTAGATTACTGCAAGTTTCTTTCCGAGTTCGTTGCAGGCTGCGACTGCTTCCTCATCCGGTGCTTCATGTGCGATCAGGCCTTCCCCGTCAATGATCGTAGCACCGGCTGCTGTCATACGGTCTGCCCAGTCACGCATCCATTCGCCATCGCCCCATCCATAAGAACCAAAAAGAGCGATCTGCTTGCCGGATACGATACCTTCTACTTCTGCAACAAATGGTTCCATCTCCGTCTCTTCGAGCACCTCAGCTCCCATAGCCGGGCATCCCATTGCAAAGCCCGGAAGCTCCTTTAACTCGTTAATATCTGCCTCCGAAGGAGAAAGGAACACCGGCTCCTTGCCTGCTGCCTGTACGCCATCGCCGATTGCCTGCGCCATGGCTCCCGTATTGCCGCCCTGTGTCCAGAAAATGATATAAACCTTATCCATTCGATATACCTCCATTTTTTATTGCTCCTTCGAAATATGGGAGATAGCCAGCCTTCCATTTGCAATATTTCAAAGGAGCTCCTAATGATTTACACATGGTTAGTTTTTCCTAACCTTATGTATAAGTTAGTATATCCTAACTATTTTGTCAAGTGTTTTTTCCTGTTAATTTTTAACAAGATTTAAAACGGTCTTCTATCCCCTTTAGTACATGCTCTAAGTCCTGCGCATCCAAAGCATCCTTCAATTGGTACAAAAACCACATCGCGGATTTCCCTTCCAGCTTCTCCGTGATATCCTTCCGCGTCGTGGCAAATGCGCGGAAAGCAAGCAGCTTCTGCATCTCATCTACATGCTCCTCGATAAGCAGTTCGATTTTCTTCGCCTCGGACAGCTTCTTCCGATTGTTCTCTGTCGCAAGCGACTTGATGTAATCCAGATCTTTCACTTCGCAGCCGGAAAGTGTCCCGATCTCTGCATCGATATCCCGTGGAATCGCAAGATCTAAGAACAACTGCGGTTTCGATTCTTTTCGTACTTCTGTTACCCTGTCTGCAAGAAATGTATAATGCGGGCTATCCGTCACACTGATGATCACGTCCGCCCAATCCAGATATTCGTAACGTCTGTCGTAATGTACCCACTGTACCCGTTCATGCGAAAGGATCTTCGTAAGTGCCTGCTTATGCTTCCGGCTTGTTCCAACGATCTGTACTGTTTCGTCCGCGTCAAGCAGGTCCCTCATCACGATGCTTCCCATCTGCCCTGCCGCTCCGATGATGAGGACATGTTTTTCTTCTGAATCTTCACGTTGCCGATTACTATCTGCTATCGTATCCATTTCATTTGAAGTTATGTTTTCCGTCGCATCTGTATCTTCATTCATATTCGTGTCTGCACGAAACTCCAACGCTGCCGTACATGCAAGCGTGCCAACCGATACCGGCAGATGCGTCATCTGCGATGTCTCTGCAACCTCCTTTGCAAGCCGAAGTGCCCCCTGAAAAACCATATTCATCTCCGCGTCGGTCTGCCCGCGTTCTTTCGCTGCAAGATATGCCTGCTTGACCTGCCGGATGATTTCAACCTCTCCGAGCACAGCAGAATCCAGCCCGCAGACTACGCGGCACAGATGTGTCAGGCAGCTTCTTCCTTCATACCGCATAGCGGCACCTTTCAACTCCTCTACCGGAAATTTCTTTGTATCCGCAAACTGCTGTTCCAGCCATACAAAATCCGTGTCTGTGCCACTCATATAGATCTCGCTTCGATTACATGTCATAAGTAAAACCAACCCGGATTCCGGATATGCCTTTGCCACGGTGTCTACCAGTTTTATCTGTTCCTCATCATTGCAGGCAAAGCACTCCCGCTTCGCCGCTGTTAAATTCTTATGTGTGATACTGATGCATATCATAGGTGCTTCTTCCTGTTAACTGTTTTTATTCATATACATAATGCATATTATAATTGACATTCTTCATTCATTCAACCTTAGAAATTGCTCTTGCTTCCGGTTCTGGGTCTTCTGCTTGGTTTTCTGTCTCCGAAACCCACGTCGTGGGTTTTTCATCCCGTTTCCCGCTCGCTACGCCCACATCCTGTCAGCTTACCACGCAGAAACGACAGGAATCATCTTCCTGCCGTTTTCTGCATCTGTCTTATTTGATAACCAGTTCTTCCTTGGTTACATTTTTTTCTTCGCCGATATTAAATGCATTCAATACCGGGTTTTCTAAATCCATCAAAGAAAGGATCAGATAATTCACCTTGGAATCATATGCCAGACGCTTGTCCTCCTCGGACGGGCGTGATGGGGATTCCGGATGAGAATGGAAGTTGCCAAGCAGCTGGTATCCATTTGCACGCATATCCTTGACTGCGGCAAGTTGCTCCTTCGGATCCATAGAGAAATGCTCGTTGCTCGCATCGATATTCGTGAGCAGATACACCTTCTTGATATATCTCTTTCCATCTTCAACGACACCGCCGATCAATCCACAGGATTCATTTGGCAGCCCCTTCTTGCAATGCTCCAGAATCTTCTCATAATCTGCTTTTGTCATCACTAACATGGCTCTACCTACTTTCCGTCACACTCGACCTGTTCATAATCAATCAGCTTGTGAATCGTCGGATGGTCGCCACAGATTGCACATGTCTTATGGTTATCCGGAAGCTTGATCGTATGGAATTCCATCTTCAATGCATCAAAAGTCAGAAGCTTGCCTGTGAGCAGATCGCCGACGCCGATCAGGTACTTGATTGCTTCCATCGCCTGTAAGCTTCCGATGACACCGCCCATCGCACCGATGACGCCAGCCTGCTTGCAGGTTGGAACCGCATCCTTTGGTGGCGGATTCTTGAATACACAACGATAGCAAGGACCTTCTCCCGGCACATACGTCATAAGCTGACCCTTGAAACGGATGATACCTGCATGGGAAAATGGCTTCTTCGCCATAACACAGGCATCGTTTATAAGGAACTTCGCCGGGAAGTTATCGGTTCCATCAATGATGAAATCGTAATCCTTGATCAGATCCATGATATTTTCTGAGGTTACAAATTCACGGTATGTATTGACTGTGACGTCCGGGTTCATCGCATTCATTGTCTCTTTTGCGGATTTTACCTTCGCTTTGCCTACATCTGCAGTTCCATGAATGATCTGTCTCTGCAGATTTGAAAGGTCAACCTCATCGGCATCGACAATACCGATCGTACCAACGCCGGCTGCTGCCAGATACATTGCTGCAGGTGCGCCGAGACCTCCGGCACCGATGATTAAAACCTTGCCGTTCATCAGCTTCTTCTGTCCCTTTACACCGACTTCCTGCAGAATGATATGACGGCTGTAACGTTCCATCTGTTCATTCGTAAATGCCATTAAAATGCGCCTCCTCCCATGAAGTACAGGAACTCTACCGTATCTCCGTCCTTCAGTTCTGTCTTGTCAAATGCGTCGCTGTCAACGAAGTCATCGTTGACGGTAACTGTTACATAATCCGGATTCTCCACCTTCTCATCTACGATGAGCTTTGCGATGGTTGTTCCTGCTTCTACTTCCTTCTTAACGCCTGCCACTACAACTGTCATTTATTTATCCTCCTTTGTTCCAAACAATTATGAAACATATACTTATTTAATGAGTTACACATAATTACTATTTCTACGCAGACGCGCTCTCGCTCACTTCATCACGCAATGGTACTAAACTCACGTCAAACAAGTTTGCCGTTCGTTAAGTGCCAGCGTGCTTCAATGGTCTGCTTTAGAATTAGTAATTATGTGCAACTCTATTCAGTTAAGTCCAGTTTCATAATTGTTTGTAATTAACTGTTCTACCTTATTCCAGTATACTCTTGACCTTACTTTCCAGCTCCGGACGCTTTACCAGTCCGCGGATACGGTCAACTTCCCTGCCATCCTTGAAGAAGAGTATCGTTGGGGATGCCATTACCTGATATTCCCCGGCAAGGTCTGCGTCGAAATTCACATTGACCTTGACAACCTTGACCTGATCCTCGTAATCATCCTCGATCCCGCCAAGAATCGGTGATAACTGCTTACACGGGATGCAACTGTCAGAATAAAACTCTACGATCACCGGAAGCTTCTCTTTCAGCACTTCCACTTCAAACTCTGCGGTTCCTACTCGTTTTGCCATCGCTGCCTCCTACTCTTCGATCTTCTTCACGATCAGATCGTATGTGCCGTTCTCGTTGTCAATCAGCTTTAAGATCTGCTGTCCTTCTTCCTTGAAGCTTCGTGGTACATTCTGCACCGGTTCACCGTCGTTCATGGTAACTGCAAGCACCTGACCGATTTCCAGCTCTTCCATTGCTACCTTTGCCTTTACAAATGTCATCGGGCAGACAACATCTGTGATATCAACTCTCTCATCAATCTCAAAATCACCCATTATAAGCCTCCTTTATAACTTCCTTAAATTTATCGATTCCAACACGCTCCAGTGTAAAACGGAAACGCTCACTTGAATTTGCGTAATCATCAAAAAACTGAATGGCTGCATCTGTCACACGGAATAACTGTTCTTCCGATGTGATAACCGGAAGGAAAGATTCTCCCTTGCAGATCTGATTTCCAAACAATCCACCGAAGGATACGAGATATCCGCTCTCACCCTTCCATGCATCTGTCGGACACGCCTTGGCACATCTGCCACAGTAGTTACATTTGCTTGTATCGAGTGTCAGCTTGCCGTCTTCGATCGTGATCGCATTCTCACGGCATGCCTTCACACAGACACCACACATGATACAGCTTGGCTCATCGTAGGAAACGATACATGCGCCCTTGATTCCGACATCATTTTCCTCTGCCTTTAAGCAGTTGTTCTGACATCCGGTCACACCGAACTTGAACTTGTGCGGCAATTCTCTCGCATAATACCGTGCGTCTAATTTCTTCGCGATATCATAAGTATCGATGTTTCCGCTTGGACAGATCTGATTACCCTGACACGCCGTTACGGTACGAACACGTGGTCCACACACACCCGGTTTACAGCCGCCCTTTGCAAGCTCTGCCTTTACTTCCTCCACATCATCAAGCTTGACAAATGGAATCTCCACACTTTGTCTCGATGTCAGATGGACATGTCCATCCCCATATTTTTCTGCTACCTCGGCGATCTTCTTCAGATTTTCCGCCGTCAGATTTCCTCCGACTACCTGTAAACGAAGCGAGAAGTTGTTCTTCTGCTTCTGTCTCATAAATCCACCTTTTTTTAATGCTGCATAATCAACTGCCATCTCTTTTCATCCTCCTGTTGGTAATGCATGCCCTAACGTCTAAGCGAGTGCCGCTTTGAAATCTTCGATCAGATCCTCGATATCCTCTATGCCCACACTGATTCGGATCAGATCGTCGAAGACGCCTGCATCTTCTTTTTCTTTCTCTGTACTATGTGCATTCAGCGTTGACTCCGGATGAATGATCAACGTCTTCGTATCTCCGATATTCGATACGATCTTTGGAATACTCAGGTTGTTGATAACGGAAAATGCACGTTCCTTTGATCCTACACGGATCGTTAAGATTGCACCATATCCATTTGCAAGCACCTTATCTGCCACATCATGCCAAGGACTACAGGCTAACCCCGGATAGTTCACCGTGATATCCGGGTATGTATTCAAAAACTCTGCAAGCACCTTTGCATTACTGCAGGCACGCTCCATCCTAAGTCCCAGCGTCTCCATTCCAATCAGATTGTAAAATGCCGTCTGCGGTGCCATGCAGGCTCCCGTATTACGGAACAACCCATTCCGAAGCTTTGCCGTATAAGCCATTTTACCAAATCGCGCGTATTCTGCAACCCCCGGATATTTCTCTTTGTTCCATTTGAACCGTCCGCTTTCTGTGATCACACCGCTGATCGCGTTGCTGTTACCATTGATATATTTTGATGTGGAATTGACAACGATGTCTGCGCCCTTCTCAATCGGCTTTACCAGATATGCCGTTGCCACAGTATTATCCATTACAAGCGGCAAATCGTGCTGATGTGCCAGTTCGGCAAGTGCCTCGATATCCACGACATCGAGCTTCGGATTGCCGATCGTCTCTGCGAATATCACACGTGTATTCTCGTTGATGGCTGCCTCGACCGCATTCACATCGCTGATATCCACGAACACCGTCTTGATTCCAAATGCTTCGAAATCATGGAACACATCAATCGAACCGCCATACAGACTGGTCGATGCAACGATTTCCTGTCCGCATGTCACGATATTCAAAAGGGCATTCGTGATGGCTGCCATACCGGATGCACAGGCAACCGATGCAATCCCGCCTTCGAGTGCCGTCATGCGTTCCTCAAAGGCAAAGATCGTCGGGTTGTTGATCCGCGTATACGAAAATCCGGTTGCCTTATTGTGAAACAGCTTCTCGTGCTGTTCCGCAGATGGCTGGTAAAAGGCACTTGACTGATACACAGGTGTGAGTGTCGCGCCGGTATTGGCATCGCCCATTTTATTTCCATGTAAAAGTTTTGTATTAAACTTCATGATGTGGCGCCTCCTAAATATAATCTCTTCCTGCAACGATCGTACCCTCATATGCGGATGCGGATCTTATCTGCCGGCTTACCTCTTCCTCATTTGCATCGCCTGTAAATACGAGATCATAGGTTCCGGTAAGTGTCTTGTCCTGCTTTTCCGTCACAAGCAGCAATACGACAAGTCCGGCACGGTGCAGATGCTTCACAACGGTTTCAATCGCCTCGCCATCGGCCGGTGCGTACAGGTATGTATGACGTCCTTCGATGCTCAGTGCCTTCTCCACTTCCTCGACATACGCACGGTTGATCGTCTTTCCTTCCACGAACTTCACAGTAATTGCCTTCTGGCTCTTTAATGCGGCTCTTGTATTTCTGTCGACTCTGCCCTCGTACAATCCGGTTTCTTCGGTATGTACCTGCTCTACGACACCACAGGCAGAAGTCATATTTGTAACACGGTCGATCAGGATGAACTCGCCCAGTGTCTTATGATTCTTAAATTCGTCGACCACGATCTTATCTGCCAAAGAGATCTTGCAGACCGCAATCTCATTTTTGCTTAAGCTGTTAACCTTCTTTTTCTCGCCGGTGTTGACATCGATCGCATATTCGATATCGGTCACGGCTCCAAGGATCATCTTCGTGCCAAGCTTGAAGAAGAAGTTCTTGCCGTTTTGCAGTTCCTCATCATCCATCCAAAGCAGTGTTGCTGTGATCGAAGAAGCAACCTTCGCGCCGGATGCAACGGACAAAACGCATCCTCTTGATACGTCCACCTCTCGATCAAGCTGGATGGTAACCGGCTGTCCCTTCGCTGCGGATTCGCTGTCCTTGTCACCGATGTAAATGCTCTTTACCTTCGCTGTCTCGTTGCTTGGAAGCGTTGTGATCTCGTCACCCACATGAATGCTTCCATGCTCGATCTGTCCCTGGAATCCACGGAACGTATGATCCGGACGGCACACACGCTGTACCGGCATATAAAAGCCCTGCTCACTGTCGTCCTCCGCAATATCGATATCCTCGAGATATGCAAGCAATGCCTTGCCTGTGTACCATGGAATATTTTCTGACTTTGTTGTAACGTTGTCGCCCTCGGTTGCGGAAACCGGAATGATCGTTACATTTGGAAGTGACAGCTCTTTTGTAAGCTCCGCAATCTGCTTCTCAATCTCACGGAAACGTGTCTCATCGTAACCGACAAGATCCATCTTATTGACTGCAAAGACGAAGTACCGGATACCCATCAATGCACAGATTCTTGCATGCCGTCTTGTCTGGACGAGCACGCCCTGCTTGGCATCCACCAAGATTACGGCAAGATCTGCAAAGGATGCTCCGACTGCCATGTTTCTTGTGTACTCCTCATGTCCCGGTGTATCTGCCACGATAAAGCTTCGCTTGTCTGTTGTAAAATACCGGTAGGCAACGTCGATCGTGATACCCTGCTCACGCTCTGCCATCAGTCCATCTAACAGAAGGGAGTAATCGATTGCTCCGCCGCGGCTTCCGACCTTACTGTCTAATTCAAGTGCCTTTTCCTGATCTGCGTAAAGCAGCTTGGAATCATATAAGATATGTCCGATCAATGTGGATTTTCCATCGTCCACACTACCGCAAGTGATAAATTTTAATAATCCGCTCATCTTAGAAATATCCCTCCCGTTTTCTTCGTTCCATGCTTCCGGCTGCCTCGTTGTCGATAACACGCGTTGTACGCTCGGAAGAGACTGCTGAAAGTGTTTCCTCTATAATTGCATCCAGTGTATCTGCGGTTGACTCGCATCCACCGGTCAGTGGGTAACATCCAAGGGTACGGAAACGCACGCTCTTGTATTCAATCTTCTCGCCAGGCAAAAGCTTCATACGGTCATCATCTACCATGATAATATTTCCATCCCGGTATACGACCTGTCTTACCTTTGCAAAATACAGCGATGGGATCTCGATGTTCTCACGTTTGATATACTGCCAGATGTCTTTCTCTGTCCAGTTCGAAAGCGGAAATACCCGGACTTCCTCTTTCTTCTTGATCTTGGAATTGTAAAGCTTCCACATCTCCGGTCTCTGGTTCTTCGGATCCCATGCGTGATGCTCATTTCTAAAGGAGAAGATACGCTCTTTCGCTCTCGATTTCTCCTCGTCTCTTCTGCCACCACCAAATGCTGCGGTAAATCCATATTTGTCGAGTGCCTGCTTCAATGCCTGTGTCTTCATAATGTCTGTATATGCACTACCGTGGTCAAATGGATTGATGCCCTGCTTTACGCCTTCCTCGTTGATATACTCAATCATCTCAATGCCAAGCTTCTTTGCCATGTAATCACGGAACTCGATCATCTCCTTGAACTTCCATGTCGTGTTGACATGTAGGAACGGAAATGGCGGTTTCTCCGGGTAAAATGCTTTCATCGCCAGATGCAGCATAACGGAGCTGTCCTTTCCGATGGAATAAAGCATAACCGGCTTCTCACACTCGGCTGCCACTTCTCTGATAATGTAAATCGCTTCTGCTTCCAATTCATCCAGATGTGATAACTGTCCCATCCTCTTGTACCTTCCTTTCGATCTAATACTTGTTCGATTCTTTCTGGTTGATCACAACCTGTTCGGTCGTGCCGTCCCGTTTCTCGATGTTCCAATAAAGCTTGCCGTCCTCTGCATTCACGGTCATCTTACTTCCCATGCCGCCGATGTCTGCGCCAAGGTATAAGGCGATCGCACCGAACTTGCATTCCTTGATGCACGAAGAACAGCCCCAGCAGTCTTTCGGGTAACGCATGCATGCGGTTCCATCCGGATTTTTGCCGATCAGGCTGCCCGGACAGACGACTGCACATTTGCCACATTTCTTACATTTTTCTTTATCAATGAAGATGCTCATAGACGTCCTCCCTTCCCACGAGATCCCGGAAGATAATTTTAATCTCGCCGTCCTCGTATCTGGAGTTTACATATTTTAACCACGCATCGCTCTTCTCCGGATAATCCAGATTCTCTGCGAAGCTGTGCCAGCGTGTCTCTTTTCTTGCCTCAAGATGCGCGATTACGGATAAGCATACAACCAATCGCTCCCGCAGTTCATAGACAAACATCAGCTCGTGCATGTCGTCCGCCTTCACATCGGATAAAAGCTCCTGCAGCTGCTTGATCTTCTGCTTTGCCAGCTCTAACTGCTTCGCGTTGAACTGGTAATGGGTGGAGATTCCGCCTGCGTAATTATCCATGACCTTCTGCATTGCTTCCTCAAGTGCCTCTGCCACAAACATCCCGGATGGATTGTTCAGGTAATGGCTGTATTCGGTGATCTTATCATCCACAACCGTCTGAAGCTCTGCATCGAGTGCCACATCTGCAAATCTCTCATCCAATGTAGCCGCCTGCGCATCAAGCATCTGCACGATATGCTTCGCCGCGATCTCGCCCTCGACCATCGCGCCTGTCACATATTTCTGTGGACAGCCACCTGCCACATCCCCGGCTGCATATAATCCGGAGATCGTCGTCTGACGATTCGTGTCCACCCAGTAACCACTCGCAGTATGTCCGCCTACGATATACGGCTCGGTTCCTTCGATCTCGACATTCTGCTCACTCGGCTTCCTGCCGGATTCGAGCCATTTCAATGTCTGGCTCGGCGCCATGTTCAGATATGCCTTCTTGAGTGATTCGTTCTGTTCCTCGGAGATTCCTTCCGTACGGAGATAGCAAGGACCTCTGCCCTGTAAGTTCTCCATCACCGTGCCATACACACGCTCGGAAGTTGTCAGTCCGTATTTTGTCTCATAGACCTCGCCAAGGGAATTTACCTGTTTCGCGCCAACGCCCTGGGCGATCGTTCCGGTTGGTGCGATCGTATCCTTACAACGAAGGGCGATAAACCGCATCTCGAACGTTGTCATCTCGGCACCGCCGAGGATCCCCATTGCGAATCCCGCTCCGGTATTAAATGGCGGATACCACATCTTATGTCTCGAAAAGCCCGGATTGTTCGGTCGGTACAGACCAGCCGCACCTCCGGTTGCACAAAGCACTTTCTTCGCCCGGATCACATAGACTTTCTGTTCCTCGATGGAAAAACCGATTGCACCCTTGATCTCATTATCTTCGATCAGATAATCGGTGATATTCACCCGGTTTAAGATCGTGACATCCGGAAGTGCTTCCACCGCCGACGCGAGAAGCGGTTTCATATTCTCGCCGTTGATCTTGATGTTCCGGTTGCCTCTGGCGACATACTCTCCATTCTCATCCTTTAAGATGACCAGCCCAAGCTGTTCCATCTTCGCTGTCACACGGTTCAAGCCCTCGGACATTGTGAGAAGCAGATCCTCCCGCACGATATTGTCCGCGTCCTTCTTCGCGTAGTCCACATAATCTTCCGGCTTTCTGCCCTTCACGATATAAGCATTGATTGCATTGACACCGGCAGCTAAGCAACCGCTCCGCTTGATGTTCGCCTTTTCCGCTATGATGATCTTGTAATCGGAATTCTCCCTTACGGTAAGTGCCGCATAGCATCCGGCGGTTCCGCCACCGATGATCAGCACGTCCGTATGAAGAATCTCTTTGTTCTCGATATTCATAAGCGACTCCCTTCCAGTTTTCCTTTGCACTAGATGTAGAATACATCCTGCTCCTGCATCTCTTTATTCTCTAACAAATACGTCTTTTCTTCATCAAATACATATAACCGGTAGATCAGCACATGTACCGTCTCTCCGACCGATACAAGATCTTTTTCGAGCGACCGCTCGCCGGTTAACTCAATTCCGTTGATATCGACAACGACATCCATGCGGTTTCCTTTGAAGATCACTTCCTTGACCGTTCCAAGCTCGGCAGCACTGATATACCGGTCAAGCTTTCCGCTTTTCGAGATCTTCACGAATTCCGGCCGGATCACCGCCTTGTCTGCATGTGGGATTCGTTCAAATCCTTTCAGCCGGTCGTAATCTTCCACCACCGACGACCGTCCGATAAACTGTGCCACAAACGGGGTATCCGGAGATTTGTAGATTGCAAGCGGTGTTCCCATCTGCTCGACCACGCCGTGGTTCGTGATGATAATCTCATCCGCAACCTCGACCGCCTCATCCTGATCGTGCGTGACGAAGATACTTGTGATACCAAGCTTTGTGACCATCTCTTTTAACCATGTCCGAAGCTCGGTCCGCACCTTCGCGTCAATCGCTGCAAATGGTTCGTCCAACAGCAGTACCTGCGGATTCGGAGCTAACGCTCTGGCGAATGCCACACGCTGCCGCTGTCCACCGGATAACTGATTCGGATACCGCTTCTCCATGCCGGAAAGTCCGGTCAGCGATAACAGCTCGGTCACACGTTCCTTGATCTGTTTCTTCGACATCTTCTGAAGCTCCAATCCAAATGCGACATTCTCATACACTGTCATATACCGGAACAGTGCGTAGCTTTGAAATACGAATCCGATTCCACGTTTTGATGCCGGGATATCATTGACGCGTTTGCCGTCAATAAATATATCTCCCTCATTTGGATTTTCCAGTCCTGCGATCATCCGAAGAAGTGTTGTCTTTCCGCTTCCGGATGGTCCAAGCAGAGCGACCAGCTTTCCTTTCTCGACGCCGAAGCTCACATTGTCCGATGCAAGGAAATCACCATATTTTTTATAGATATTTTTCATCTCCACATACATAGTCTCTACCTTGTTCCTTTCGGCTCCTTCTCTTTTCCTCTATGCTCGATAATATTTCTTGCAATCAGTAAGATGATCGCTAAGATCACAAGAATCGAAGATACCGCAAATGCCGCGGTGATTGAGGTCTTCGTGCCCGACATATACAGGGCATCGATCTCAAGCGGCAAGGTGAATGTCTCGCCTCGCGTCTTCGAGAGCGCATTCACCGCACCGAACTCTCCCAGTGCCCGCGCCGTACAGAGGATGATGCCGTAGATCAGTCCCCATTTCATATGTGGGAATGTGATCTTCCGAAATATCGTGAATCCCTTTGCACCCATCAGCGCAGCGGCTTCTTCCTCATCCTTTCCCTGTACATTTAATACCGGGATGATCTCTCTTGAGACAAACGGAAATGTGACAAACACCGTAGCAAGCACTACGCCCGGAATCGCAAATGCGATTCGCACATCCGTTCCAAAATGCTGGTTAAACGCCCGGATCACCGGGTAGAACCATCCGAGTCTGCCGAATGTCATCAGGTAGGCAAGTCCTACGATGACAGGCGAGATTGAAAATGGTATATCAATCAACGTTGCAAGAATCTGCTTGCCACGGAAAGAAAACTTCGTGAGCAGCCATGCGGCGCAGATTCCAAATATCGTATTCACAACAACTGCGATACCGGTTGCAAGCAGCGTCACAAGCAGCGAGTGTCGCACATACTCCGTCGAGATCGACTCGATGTAAAATGCGAATCCCTCCCGCAGGGAATTGACGATCACAGAGAGTAGTGGCACGACCAGCATCAACACGATAAACAGTACCGTAATCGTGATTAATATAATTTTTGTCCGGCGTCTGCTTCGCTCTAATTTCTCATTTTCACTCATACCGACGCCTCCTAAAGCAGATTCGTTCTGGCAGATTGTCTCGCCTGAACGATATTGATAAATAACAACAATACAAACGATATAATTAACATCAGCAGTGCAATCGCTGTGGCGCTCTCATAATCGATCATTCCAAGCTTCTGCATGATCACATACGAGATGACCTGCGTCTTGTCCTTCGCGCTGTTTCCCGATATGTAGATGACACTTCCGTACTCTCCGATGCCTCTGGCGAATGCCAGCCCGAATCCGGTCAACAGTGCCGGTCGTAACTCCGGAAGGATCACGGCAAGAAATGTTTTCCTGCGGCTTGCGCCAAGCATGAACGCCGCTTCCTCATACTGTCCATCCATCTTCTCTAATACCGGCTGTACCGCCCGCACAACAAACGGGATTCCGACAAAGATCAGTGCGATCACAAGTCCGGTCTTCGTGTAAGCAATCTGGATTCCAAGCTTCGCGAATATCTTCCCGTAAAATCCACTGTCCGAAAAAAGCTTTGAAAGCGTGATACCTGCAACCGCAGTCGGAAGCGCAAACGGCAGCTCGATGAATCCATCTAACAGCTTCTTCCCCGGAAACTCATATTTGATAAGTGTCCATGCAAGAATCAGTCCAAACACGGTATTGATCACAGCTGCCAGGAAGGAACATCCGATACTTGTCAGAAATGCATTTCTCACATTTTCCTTCATAATAAGCCGGAACCACTCCCCCGGCGAAAGCTTCAGTGCATAGACAAGCACCGATGCAAGCGGGATCAGTACGATCAGGGATAATAATGTAATTACGATTCCAAATGTCAGATGATATCCCGGAATCACACGCGTCTTTTTTGCTTTCTTCATCACTTTGTACTCTTTCCTCTACGAATGGTTATAGATCTGATCGAACAATGCACCATCATCGAAATACGTTTCATAGGCGTTGTCCCATCCTCCAAAATCATCGATACTCCACAAATCGATAGTCAGATCAAATTTATCTGCATATTCTTTCAGGATTTCTGCATCGGCCGGACGATATCCATAGGTTCCGATCAACCGTTGTGCCTCGTCACTGTACAGATATTCAAGATACTGCCTGCTTACTTCCTGGGTGCCGTTGGCATCCGCGTTATCATCGACGATTGCCACACTCGGCTGTGCCAGTATACTGACGGAAGGATTGATAATCTCATATTCACCGGCATAAGAATTCTGGATTGTGATTGCCTCATTCTCCCATGCCACAAGCACATCGCCCTTTTTGTTCTCTACAAAGGTCGTTGTAGCGCCTCTGGCACCGGAATCCATCACAGAAACCCGGCTGTATAACTTCCGCATGAAATCCTCCTGCCCGGATTCTTCCTTATATACCGTCTTCGCATAGCTTAAAGCGGCTAAGAAATTCCAACAGGCGCCACCACTGCTTTTCGGATCCGGTGTAATAACCTCCACATCCTCGCGGATCAGATCATCCCAATCCTGAATCTGCTTCGGATTTCCCTTTCTTACAAGAAATACAATCGTCGATGTATATGGGGATGAATCATCGGCAAACTCAGCCTTCCATCCCACATCAATCAGACCGGTATTCTGAATCAGTGTAATATCATGTTCGAGTGCGAGCGTTACGACATCCGCATTACAGCCCTCCACCACAGATCGTGCCTGTGCCCCGGAACCGCCATGTGACTGGATCACCTCTACAGTCTCACCATATGTATCCTGATAATGTTCCTCGAACATCTGATTATACGCTTCATAGAATTCCCGAGTCGGATCATACGATACATTTGTAATTTGGATTGTCCCATCCGCCTGCTTTCCGCATCCGGTAAGAAGCAGCGCAAATGCAAGTAGAACGGGAATTGTCTTTTTTTTCATAATGTTCCTTTTATTTATACAAACAGAGAAGTCGATAAGTATCTCTCCCCGGTATCCGGAAGCAATACAACAATCATCTTACCCTCATTCTCCGGGCGTTTTGCAAGCTCTGTTGCAGCGGAAAGTGCAGCTCCGGAAGAAATACCAACAAGCACGCCATCCGTTCTTGCCACATCTCTGGATGTCTCAAATGCTGCATCGTTTTCTACCGGGATGATCTCATCTAAGATATCCATACGAAGCACATCCGGCACGAACCCGGCACCGATCCCCTGAATCTTATGTGGACCAGGCTTTCCTCCGGAAAGAACCGGAGAACTTGCAGGCTCTACCGCAACCACCTTGACATCCGGATTTTTCTCTTTCAAGCCAAGTCCGGTTCCTGTTACCGTTCCGCCTGTACCTACAGCCGATACGAAGATGTCGACCTGTCCGTCTGTATCATTCCAGATCTCCTGTGCTGTCGTTGCCTTATGGATGGCTGGATTTGCAGCATTCTCAAACTGCTGTGGAATAAATGCATTTCCATATTCCTCCTTCAGATTCTCTGCCTTGGCGATCGCGCCCTTCATGCCATCACGTCCAGGTGTCAGGACGATTTCTGCGCCAAGTGCACCTACGATCTTCCGACGCTCCACACTCATCGTATCCGGCATCGTCAGAATCAGATGCAGTCCCTTTGCCGCACATACAAATGCAAGACCGATTCCGGTGTTACCGCTTGTCGGCTCAATGATGATCGTATCCTGATTGATCTTGCCATCCTTGATCCCCTGCTCGATCATCGCATTTGCGACACGATCCTTCACACTTCCAAGTGGGTTGAAGTACTCAAGCTTGACTACGATCTTTGCCTTTAAGTCCTGCTCCTTCTCGTAATTCGTGAGCTCCAGAAGTGGAGTATTTCCAATCAATTCAGTTAACTGTTTTACAATCTTCATCTTTGTTTTCTCCTTTTCTTTTTCATTTATATGTTTCTATTTCCTACATTTCATACCTATTTAATAGGAATAGTATGTATTCATTGAGAAGATATTACTACTCAATTCCTACAAAGTCAATAGGTTTTCAAATAAATTTGGAAAAAAATAGAAAAAAGACGCGCAATTACATGCACGCCTATTTTCTGTTTGCCCACCATAGCTTCTTCAGATACCCTTGCGTCTTTTTATAGACAGATTCGTCTACAGACTGATTTGAAAATCCAGCAATATTTAAAATTTTAATTATCTGCCCTGCTTGCGATTCAAGCTCCTCCCTTGCCTGCTCTCGTTCCATATGAGCAATGATATACTTTATCTGATCCTCATAATTTTTACATATCATAAATTCTGCGTGCCGCTTCCCGTACCATTGAACCATCCGGCTGTAAAACAAAATCAGTTTATCATTATAAGAAGCTTTTACAAACCGGATATAAAATAACAGCCACAGAAAAAACCGGCGACCGAACAAAAATACAACAACGCCTGCCACTATTATGATCAAGCCATATAAAACCGCACGAAGCACAGAATCAGATATCGTAAATGCATTTGTCTGCTGCGTGGTCACATCACCCTGTTCTTCGCCGCCATCCATAAAATCAGCAAACTCATCCCAGAAATTCGTGACATCTTCCGTTTCTGTCGATGAAGGTGTCACATCCACCGGATACCAGCCAATCACAGGATCATACACTTCCACCCATGCATGTGCATCTGCATCTGTTACATTTACACATACATACGCAGTTTCACCTATTTCAGAGTATCCATCATAATAATCGGCATAGTCTGCGCCCTCGACCAGCTCACCGCCTAGGATCTGATCGTAATCGATTGCATACCCTTCCACATATCTCGCAGGAATTCCCATATATCGGAAAATAAGCACTGCCGCACTTGCAAAATAAGAACAATATCCCTTCTTATTCTCCATCAGGAAATAATTCACAAAATCTTTTCGTTTCGGGGTTTTTCCCGGGCGAACTGTATATGGATAATTCTCCTGATAATAGTTCTTCAGTTCCTCGATCACATGATCTGTCGTTCCGATCGTTCCAATCTCGGATGCGACCTGTGACACCGCTTCCATATTCTCCTCCGGCACATATAAATCCATATCATTATACGCCAGCGACTTTGGTGTTACCGGAGCACGATTGCCTGCCACACGTGGATAATAGGTAATTGTATATCCATTCCGTATCATTTCCGCGTCTTCTGTGTAATAAGGCTGATACAACTGAGGATATACACCTACACATTGAATCTCCATCGTTGCTTTGGCACTGCCCTCACATTTCCCATCGTATTGCTCTTTCAGTGATCTCGCCTCTGCATCGACATCCATGCCATCATAAGTTTTGATCTCTCTCATTGGTGTCCATTCATTCGCATAGGGGTTATAACGGACACCGGTAAAAGATTTCAGATAAATGCGATCCGTCGTATATGGTGCCATCTTCACAACAAGATCGGTTTGATTATCCAGATAAACGGTAGAAACATCCCCCAGTTTGCCACCACCGACACCTCCGTTCGTGCCGGTTCTATGATACAATCCCTCAAAACCGTCGACCAGCAGGGTTGACATAGCTGTCATTGTCAAATTCTTATATTTATTACCCGTATACCCCAGATTAAACGATTCTTTTGGTTTCACGGCTCCCGCAAAAACCACTACCAGCACAGTCGTTACAACTGCTAACATCCCTGCCTGAAGCATCGCCTTTACATCATAGACATAAGCAACCTCTTTTTTCTTTTTCCCCTGAACCTGAAACCGTGCACTACTCCGCCTGACGGATACCTGCGGGCTATAATGTTTTCCAGCCTTAAATATAACCGCCATCGAAACACCGGCAAGCATCATAAGTACATACAAAAGATCCGGTTCCATCGTCAGATACAGCGGAATAAGGTTCAAACTCATAATAATCACAATTGCTGTCACATACTGCATCCGTCGTGAGATATAGACATTTAATAAAATATCAAGCACAATACCGATAAAAAGTGCCACAAACGTAACCGTCACATACCGGTTTCCAATTTTCTCCTGATATAACTTCTGGATATCTACATTGAAATACTGTGCCGCATTGTCCACAGTGATATTCACAATTGCATAAAATCCACTGTTGATATAATCACGGAATGTAAATACCAGAAAGGCAAAGGCGACAAACAGGAACAGATAACCAAGATTTTCCACCAGCAGGCGGTAATACAACATCGCACAACCAAGTGATGTCAGCAAAATCAAAGCATGACAAAGTCCGACATGAAACGAAATGTCAAATGCCGTCAGATAAAAGCCAATACTTCCCATTGAAAGAAGATAGACAATGAACCCTTTCAACAGCAGGGTAAGTACCCGGTTTTCTTTCTTCTCAAAGAATTCCTCCTGCAGGTACACACCCTCACACAGTTCTATTGGTTTAATTGTATTCATATGTTTCTTTTTCGCCATGCAGAAACTCCCTGTTCATACCTTGTATCTACAGATAATGCCTATTTATCATGCATTTTCCCGCACTATCATCTGCGCTCCCTGTCCCTCCGTAAATACGTGCAGATACGCATGCATCTCCGGGTGAACGAGTGCCATATGCCCAGCCGCCTCGTTTGGATTCTTATACGCTTTCTCATAATACATGCGGGTAAATGCTGCATCCAATTCTTCCTTATAATCAATTCTCACATCTTCATACTCATACCGGTTCATACTCCAATACAAAAGCCGCACCGTCGTCTGCTCCTGTATTAATTCCAGAATAACCGAATACGTCATTGTCAGAATCGCAGCCAGATTGACCGGCTGATCAACAAAAAGCTCCGGCACGATTACAAGCTGATGATCTGACATACTCACACGATCCTTCACCATCAGGATATCCCTCTTTGCCGACAGCTTCCAGTGAATACTCATCAGCTTATCGCCCGGAATATACTCCCGGACTTCCTGCACATCTGAAAAATCATTGCCCCGTTTCGAGCTCTCCTCGCTCTCTAACATGCCCTGTTCAAGTGCTGTCTTTTCATACGCGATATCCGTCACTGCACGTGGCAGGATACTAAGCTCCGCTGTCTGCTCCACGTTTTTCTTCAATCGGAAAAATCCCATCAGGTCTTTGATATATATGCGGAACACGCTGATTTTTAACAATCCCGGATACGCCGCTACTACCGGCAATGTGAGTGCATATCCCTTTGCCGCATGTATGGGAATCGAAAAGACCTGCTGCCCGATTGTCTCCATCAATGTATTTTCCACATTCACAACCAGCTTTGTATCAAGAGATACAAACCATGTCGGATTTTTAATCCGTATTGTAAAATACGCAGTCTCCCCCTGTACTCCATAGGAATCCTGCGCATGATAGATTTCCACCTGCAAATAGCGGCGTAAAACCATAGCCGATATTGCTGAGATCACTGGTCCTGCAAGCATCAACACAAGTACCAGAAAATAAAAATGACTGTGCAAAAAGAAATAAAACAGCCATGAAACCGCCAACAATATCCCATATCCAATTATCCTGACAATATATTCTACCAATCTTTATACCCTCGGTGCTGCAACATTTGCGATTACCATTCCGATTGCCTGCTGCATTGTGATTCCCTGTGCTTTTCCACGTGCCGACAGTTTTACCCGATGTCCTAACACATCGCGTGCCACATCCTGCACATCCTTCGCACATACATAATCTCTGCCGTCAATCACCGCCATCGCCTTAGCCATACGCAGCAGTGCTATCGTACCTCGCGGGCTGGCTCCCATCGAGAAGATATCCATCGTCCGGGTTGCCTCCACCAGATTTACAATATACTCATAAATATCGTCTTTTACATAGAGATCATTTGTCATTGCCCGCAATGCAAGCACCTCTTCCACGGAAATAACTTCCTTCACCTTCGAGAGCGGTTTCCCCGCATTTCCTTTCAGGATTGCCACTGCATCTGCATGACTTGGATATCCCATCGACAGACAGACCATGAATCGATCCAGCTGGGATTCCGGCAGCATCTGCGTACCGGAGGATCCATAAGGGTTCTCCGTCGCAATGACAACAAACGGATCCGGCAACGGTCTGGTCACGCCGTCTACCGTTGCCGTCTTCTCTTCCATTACCTCAAGCAATGCGGACTGTGTCTTCGGCGAGGTCCGGTTGATTTCATCTGCTAAGAAGAGATTCGTAAAAACCGCGCCCTCCCGGTATTCAAATTCCTTGGTGGCAGAATTATACATGGAAAATCCCAGGATATCACTCGGCAGTACATCCGGCGTAAACTGTACACGCTTATAAAGCATCGACATACTCTTTGCAAATGTTGTAGCAAGCGTCGTCTTGCCCACACCCGGAATATCCTCCATCAGGATATGTCCGCCTGCAATTACGGCAGCGAGAACCTTCTTTACGACGTTCTCCTTGCCTTTAATCACTTTATTGACTTCCGCCTGCACCTGTTCCAGCTTCCGGCTCGTTCCTTCCATGCAAATTCCTCCTGCTCTTGCTGACACAACAATTTATTTCATCCATTCTTGTACTATTTTATAGTAGTCCGTTATCCTACCAATGTCGAGCATTTTTTCTCTATTTTACGATTCCGAGTTTCTTTGCTTCATCCGATACTGCCCGGGCAACCACCTTTGCCACTCTTTCATCAAAAGCCCCCGGAATAATATACTCCTCATTTAATTCCTCATCCGTTACGATTGATGCAATCGCCTTCGCCGCTGCGATTTTCATCTCCTCTGTAATTGCCTTTGCCTTCGCATCCAGTGCCCCACGGAAGATACCAGGAAATACAAGCACGTTATTGATCTGGTTCGGATAATCTGAACGTCCGGTTGCCATGACTCTCACGCCACCCTTCTTTGCCTCCTCCGGCATAATCTCCGGTGTTGGATTTGCCATTGCAAATACAATCGGATCTTTTGCCATCGACGCAACCATCTCTGCGGTTACAATATTCGGTGCTGATACACCGATAAAGACATCCTTGCCCTTCATGATCTCAGCAAGCGCACCACGCTGCTTCTCTTTGTTTGTCACTTCAGCCATCGCTGCCTGTGCCGGATTCATCCAGTCCTCACCCGGACAAAGTGCACCCTTCTTATCAACCAGCACAACATTACCAATCCCAAGTGCGAGCAGCAGCTTGCAGATGGAGATACCGGCGGAACCAGCACCATTGATCACAACGTTTGCCTTGTCAAATGGCTTTCTAACCAGCTTCAGCGCATTGATCAGACCCGCTGATACGACGATGGCGGTTCCATGCTGATCGTCATGGAATACCGGGATATCCAATTCTTCTTTCAGACGTCTCTCAATCTCAAAGCAGCGCGGAGCAGAGATATCCTCCAGATTGATACCACCAAATACCGGTGCGATCCGCTTTACTGTCTCAACGATCTCATCGACATCCTTTGTATCCAGGCAGATTGGAAATGCATCCACGCCTGCAAACCGCTTGAATAAAACAGATTTTCCCTCCATAACCGGGATTGCTGCCTCCGGTCCGATATCACCAAGTCCAAGCACAGCTGTTCCATCCGATACGACAGCAACCGTGTTTGCCTTGCAGGTATATTTGTATACATCTGCCGGATTTGCATGAATCTTGCGACACGGTTCTGCAACACCCGGTGTATAAGCAGTACTTAAGTCATCCCGGTCATTGATTGCAACCTTGGAGACAACCTCCAGCTTCCCATGGTTTTCTTCATGCATCTTCAAGCTCATCTGATTATAGTCCATCTTTATTATCCTCTGCTTTCCTATTGATTTATTTTAGTTCATCTTTACATGGTCAATCTCATCATTACAGTTCTTGATTGACTCTTTTGCTGCGTCAATCTTATCTACAAGTGGTGCGAATTCCGGATCCATCTGCGCGCCCTCTTTTACCTTATTGTAGAAGATTTCACCAATCGCCTCATACATCTCCTTGATGTTCGCCTTTTCCTTGCTGATCTTTGCTTTCAGCTTTGTAACCTCCACTGCATCTCCAGCCTCACTCTTTACCGTTTTCACAAAATCCTTAAATGCCATTTTCATACCCTCCTACACTTTTTCTATCTTATTAACAGGTACGTCCTGTTTTTTTATACAATTTCAAACCATACATCTGTCCAAACAGATTCACGACTGCGCACACCAGATTTGCGATCAACACATACAGATAGATCGTATAAAGCCCCATATGCTTATGCGTTTCTATTCTGGAAAACATATTTACAATGCCTTCTGTCTTGGAATTTCCAACCAGATACAATGCCAGTGTGGCTACTGCCAACACCGTCATCACTACGGATATTGGAAAGAGCGGTTTCTTCTTCGGATTGATTGCAGTCACTGTGCCAACCAGAGATAAAAAAACCTGCATCGCCATCAACAATCCCATCACATACAAAAATATACGCAATGACGGACTGAAATTTACCGCAAGTAAATTATCACTTAAAAGTACAATATCTGTCTGTGTCTCATCATATAACGTCTGCAAAATATAGTAAAACCCTCTTGCCGCTACAATCATTGCTACCACTGCCGAAGTTGCTGCCATAATCGTCATGACCATAGACATACCCGAATAGAAATTCATCTTCACATCTGTAGCATCCTCCGGCTGCGTTTTCTTTGCTTCATCCGGTTTCGACGCTTCCTTTTTCTCTGCCACCGGCTGTTTTGATTGTGTCTTCTCCTGCGCCTGTCTCTGCTCTTTTTTATCCTGTTGTCTTTCTTTTTTGCTCTTGCTCATCGTCTACATCTCCTCATATATTACCATCGTCTACATCATATCAAACAAACTGAGCTGTGTTCCGATCGTCTTATTCTTATACTCCCTTGTAAACCGGAGCAGTTCTTCCTTATCATACTGGATTCCATGTGCCGCACAGGTCTCCCGGATACACGCCATAATTGCAGTATAATTGTTTGTCTTCAACGTTTTCTCATCTGCGTAAGCTTTCTCGTACTGATCATAAATATCTGGGAAATACTTATAAAGCTGCTGGTAAAACCGCTCCCGGTTTCCCTCTCTTAAAACCGGACACATTTTGTCAGTCAGGATTCCATATACATTCGCTTTCACGCAATATGATAACAGCCCCTGTATGTTTTCCGGGTCATCATTGATAAATGGCAGGATCGGTGCCAGATTCACAATCACGGTAATGCCCCGCTCCGTGAGCTGCTGCATCAGCGAAAAACGTTCCGATGGAAGTGAAGTTCCCGGTTCTAATCTTTCCGCGAGCGCATCATCATAAGTACTCATACGCACGATCACGATACATTTTGTCTTTCGATTGATCTTATCTAAGATATCAATATCCCGCAGTGCAAGCATCGAATGTGTATGTAATACTAATCCAAAATCAAACCTCTCAATCTGATTCAGGCAACGCCGCACCAATTGTAATTCTTCTTCAATCGGAATATATGGTTCCGACGAAGAACCAATCTGTATCATGCTTTTTGTCCGCTTTTTTTTCAATGCATACTCCAGCATATCCACAGCATGGGCTTTTACCTCAATATCTTCAAATTCATGATCCATCCGGTGGCAGGTGCTCCGTGCATCACAGAACACACACGAATAACTGCATCCCCGATAGATATTCAAACCATTCTGCGGAGATAAAATTGCTTTTACTTCCTTGTAATGCATAACTTATCCTCTGTCTTTCCCTGCTATATAAAGTCGAAGCTGACCTGTTCATATTCGAGATCCTGATAAACAAGCTCCTCCTGCTCGACTTTGCTTGTATAGTCGACAACCACGGTCAGCTGCTTTCCGCCAGCCATCTGCTGTCCCAAAATATAATTGACATCAAACCGTCCGGTGATTGCTGGTGTCGCGCCACGCGCCGGTACAATTAACTGCACATGATTTGCTGCAAGCAGCGCGAAGATTGGCTCCCAGATATACACATCCTTCGCAGCACCAAACGGATTATCAATAAAGATCGTCTTTGTTCCCGTATCCTCATTTCCAATCCGGTACATGCCGGAAATGTAATTGATGATGGAAATCAAAAACTGGATATATATACCCTGCGACTGACCGGTGCTTCCGACTGCCTCCTCGTATTTCAGATAACGGCTCTGTTCTTTGATCCGCTCCCGCTTATATAAGCTCAGCTTGATTGCATTCATATCCGTTACGATCACACTGAACAGCTTCTTCAACGTCAGACTGTTCCGGATGAATTTCATCCGGTCGCGATCCTGCTCAT
Organism: Wujia sp.; assembly: GCF_056872695.1. NCBI lineage: Bacteria > Bacillati > Bacillota > Clostridia > Lachnospirales > Lachnospiraceae > Wujia > Wujia sp. Next base: position 99,691 of record NZ_DBMFCD010000006.1, read on the forward strand.
AATCGTCTGCCTGTGCCACGATACGATCTACATAATCCGACATCCGCTGTTTCAAAAACTCATCCTTCACATATGGCACCTGCAAGCCTACCATCTGGATTACTTCGTCCTCCATAATGATCCGGGAAAGCTTCGGCAATTTATCCAACTCCGTCCGCACATCCAGACACCGCTGTAAACACTGCTCCTCGAAGTTTGCTTTGAGTCCTTCCATATCCGTCAGGCTTTTCTCCACGCGGTCACGCTCCAGACGTACATATCCAACCATAGACTCCAGATTGTCCACCAGCGTTTTTGCCTCTGCATAATTCTCTGGTATCCGTACATCATCCCGGATCGTTCCGGCAAGCTCATATGCATGCATCTCATCAAACGTCTGCGCGGTATTGCCCTTGAATTTGAGCAGCTCATTTTTGGCACGGTCAAGCTGTTTGCTTGTCCGGTCAAAATTCATAAGCTGAGATTCAAACAGTTCACGCAATGTCTCTTTATCCTCTAACATTGGGGTCGCATCTTCCAGGCTGATCTCGTGTGTCGTTACGATCCGCTTGACATCCTTATACAGATCCGTCATATACCGCTGCCGTTTCTCATAGGTATGGTACTCTTCGTCACACGCTTTAGCTTCCGCCTCCAGACGTGCAAGCAATGTCTGTCCGCTTTCGAGACTCGCAATAATCTCCGACTCACTGGCATCCACTTCCTCATAGTCGCCATATCCATTCTGGATATTCTCAATCGCATACTGAATGCTTCCATCCAGCTTGTCTGCTTTCGAACGAATCTCGGCAAGCTGCCGCTCTTCTTTCTTTGACTGTTCCTTCGTCTGTGCGATATTCTCCCGGCACACTGCCAGCACCGCATCATCCGACAAATAAAGTAGATTCCGGCTTTCCAGATCTACCAGTTCCTTGAAATCGACGCCTCTGCGTTCAATCGACTTTCTGGATTTCTCCATCGAAGCAAGTAATGTCGCAATCACAAGCTGTTTATCCTCCATTGCGCGCATATCACCCCGGTTTTCATCAACCATCGTCTGGAATCGTGCTCGCAGATCCTCGTCCGATATCGTCAGCACATCGTACTCCTGATCAATATTATAATACGCTTCGTAATTTTCCTTCCACTCCCGTGTGAGTGTATCTAACTGCTCCTGCATGAAACGGAGCTTCGCCTCTGTCTGTTCTGTATCCAGCCGGCTGTCTCCCCCCTGCGCCATGAACGATGTTTTCTGTTCTTCCAGACGTTCCAGTTCCTTTTGTGCCTCTGCCTGCCGCTGCTCCTGTGTGGCAATCACCGAGGTCAGCTGTTCCACCGTATATAGACGGTTCACATCCTGTAAACATGCTTCGTATTCCCGCTTACATGTTTCCTGTTTATCTTTCGATGCTGCAATCTGCTTTCGGATAGTTTCCAGCTCATCCATACAATCGGTAAGCTGTGTCTCTAATTTTGCTGCCGTCTTTCTTGCATCTGCCAGCCGTTTTCCCGCCTCCAACAGATCCCGGTCAGACAATCGGATCAAAAATGCCTGATCCTCGCGGTATGCGGAAAGCATCTCCTCCTGCATTGCGAGCTGATCACCAATCTCTGTTTCCCGCTGCCGCTCCTTTGCGACCAGTGTGCTGATCGTCTCTGCATCCAGCAGATACTCCGGTGTTGCTGACACCGCAAACACATTGTCTCCAAGGTGCATCGCCATCTCTTCCATTCGGTCACGATCATAAATATAGATTGGAACTTCGCCAGTATCGATTGTGCGGATATTCGGATCTTCTACCAACGTCTCGTAGTCCTCTGCCACAACCCCATAGACAAGCTGTGGATTTGCCGAAAGGACAACTGCCTGCTTGTCTGCCGGCAGGGCAGATACATAATCCATACCGTACATGGCTGCACTGCCATGCCGTGTCTCAATATAATCTAATACCTTTTTCGCTGCCTCCGACACTCCGATCAGTCTGCCATCTGCCAGCCGTTCCGCATTCTTGGCACATTCCACGCCTTGCTTTTTCAAGGCCTCTATCTTAAGCACCGCATCGCGGATACGATCTGACAGCACATCTGACAGTGCTTCTATCTCAGATGCCCCGTAAATTGTCTGTATCTTATGCAGCTTTTCTGCTGCTTCCTCGAATGCCTGTTCCTTCGTCAGAAGCTCCGCAAGCTGCTTCTCATTTTCTGCCTGCTGCAGGCGAAGCTGCATCAGACATTCCTTCTGTACTTCCTCCTGCTTCTTACAATCTGCAACAAACGCTTCCTCCTGTGTCTGTTGTTCCTGCAAAGATGTCAGTACCTCTTTGGACTCTGCAAGCTGCTCATCCGCTTTCGTAAACCGGATTTCATTCATCTCCATACGGATTGCAGAAAGCTGTTCGGATAACTGCCGGATCTGTGCATCGGCTTCCTGCTTGCTATGCTCATACACTGCCTGCTGCACCTGCATCTCCGCAAGCATCTTCTCATTGTATTTCTGCTTTGCGACCTCACGTTTTAATTCTTCTGCATCATTTGCAATCTGATTACGCAGATTTGTCATCTGCACATCCATACGCATCTTTATATTATAGGCATAGGTATATAACTGCGTCTCATCAAAGGCTGATGCATTCATCTGCGCCTTTACCCACGCCTCCAGTTCATCCTTTTTTTTACGGTCATCCACATATTCGAGATACTCGTTGATGCTCTCCTTTTTGGCAAGCTCTGCCCGCTCTGTCTCCAGCCGGCTCTGCTCCATAGAAAGCTGTTTTTCTGCCTGCTTGATCTGTCCGTAAAGCTGTTCAAGATGTCGTTTATCCCGTGCCACCTTCAGACATTCCATCCGTTTTCTCTGTTCATCCTTTGCTGCACGCTTCTCATTGCGTGTCTGCTCCAGCTTCTCCAGCGTCTTGGCATCATTTTTCACGAATTCTTCTCCGGTCACACAGATATCTGCCAGAAGCTTCTCCATATTCGTCTGCTCCTGATACAGACTCATAAAGGAGGCGACCTTATCCCGCAACACCTCAATCAGCTCCGCCTGATGGTCGTAGCTTGTAATATCTTTTTTCTTCCTTGCAAGAATCGTAAGCTGCTCCTTGATATCCATGAGCATCTTCGCCATCGTGTCGGAGTCCTCGCCATCACGCATCGTCTTTACCGCATACGCTTTCTCGATGATGCCCTCGATCAACAGATCTTCTACGACCTTCCGCGTCGTCTTATAATTCGTCTCGAAATATGTACGCACATGTCCCTCGGTCTTATTGATTCCGCGGATGATCTCCCACTGGCTCTCATGCAGACCATATCCACTGATAAACCGCTGGTACTCACCCTTCCGGTCAAAGATACAGACCTTCAGCGACATATCACGGTGTTCCAGCTCTTTCAGATAATTCCGCAGTCCCTGAAAGGTAATACGTTCTTTGTCTTTCGACAACGGCAGGTTGATAATATCGTTTTTATTGTATTCCCGGTAGAAGATACAGTAATTAAAATACTCTATCGCTGCCACATCTTTCTTGGTCGTCTCGCCCTCGACGTCCTTCGCTTTGCGCGCGCAGAATCCTGTCGTCATATAGCGATAGCCTTCCTTGCGATCCTGCTCATCCAGCTTCCATTCGACAAGGGAATGGATCGTTGTATTTCCATTTCCGGTACGGAACAGCTTCTCGATCGGCTGTTTCTCATCGAGCGTACAGTTCGGGATCATGTTCTGCATCAAAAGCAGCATCAGTACACTCTTTCCGCCACCGTTGGCCAGATCGTACAGGGTGTTCTTTCCATACATCCGCATGGTAAAATCATCGTAGTACTGCGTTCCGAAATTATATTTTACATTGTTGACACGAATACGGTTGATACTAGGCATTTGTCTCTCCTCCCAGTACTTTGTAGATTTTTCCCTTGTATTCCTCGAAATAGTTCTCCACAATTGCATGGAAACGATTGGTAGGATAATAGCGGTCCTCCACCGCAATAAATAATTTCTGTTCCTGCAGGAAGTTAAACGTCAGCTTCACATATCCGGTCCGCGACGCACGGCTGGCACGGTTCTTGTCCTTCTCATCCGAAGTCACAAGTGGAAGCTCATCCCACAAAAGCGCCAGCGACTTGAAGCTGTCCGCCTCCACATCACTCATCGAATACACCGACAGGTCCTTCGTGATCGACGCGAGATATGCCGTCACCTGCTCTAAAATATCTTCAAGCCGCACATATTCCTTCACCTGATACGATGCAGAATCCTGATAGAACAATAACAGGAAATTATACATGATAAAATACACCATATACAGCTCCCGGTTTAACCGCAAACCAAGCAGCCGCTTCATATCATCGTTTGTATATCCAAACACGCGGTTGCCCTCTCCGGCAGTCAGATAAACCGCATCCTGATATTCATATAAATTCAGATTCAGTTTTTTCATCATCTTGGTTACAATGTCATACACAACAGCATTTGCATAAAACTCTTCATACAGATCCCGTGTGTCCGGATTGCTTCTGGAGATTTCCTGTCCGGTAATCAACGCGGCATATACATCCAATGCTTTTTCCAGATTTCGCTGTTCCATTACTCGGCTGCCTCCCTTTCAAAATTCATATCCGTTACCACAAACGGCACGACACCTTCTGCATCCCGCATCTGTGGTTTGATCTCTACTTCATCCGTTCCAAATGTGATTGTGAATCGAATATCCCGGATGCGCTCCTTCTCCTCTTCCGTCAGATGTTCAACCACCATCTCTTCCAGCATTGTCTCCTGCTTTTCCAGCATCCTGTCTACCTGATACATCCGCTTCCCGGATAAATGTACTAAAAACGCATAATAATCGCGGTTCGCATAGATTTCCTCACCAAATTTAATCTCAAGGATTCCATTGTATTCCTTCAATGTAACATGGTTCCATTTCTTCAGCTGATCGCAAAGCTCATAGAACAGATGGGCGAAGTTTCGTCCGATCTTTTCCTCCAGAATCTCATCCTCATACTTGAAATCCGGTGTCAGTTCGCGCTTCTCAATCTTCTCTGTCTCCTGCTTCTCATCACTTCGTAGTGTCAGGATATTGTCGATGTTCCGCATCGTGAAATATTTCTCCACCCGCGGTGCAAACAACGGTTCCAGCACATGTGCCAGCAGATCCGGCTGATCCTGCTTCATGATCGTATTTAATGCCTGCTTGAAATCAAAGACCGGTCTTAATTTTCGTAATTTTGCCCGGTTGATGATCTGATCGGATAACTGCGACAGCTCGGTTGTCTCTCCGATCAGGCGGCTATGATTATAAATCGTTTTCTTTAACTCTGTCTCCAACTGACTAATCTCTGCGAGTGCCTTCGAATGCAGGGTCGGCGAACTGCCATCGGTATCGCGTTCAAACTCTGCCTTTTCAATCGCCTTATCGACCAGTGCCTTGTTCTTCACAAATAATTTCTGTTCTTCGGTAAACCACTTTGCCGTCGTATCCATAAAATGCTCATATGCTTTAGCGCCCTCAAACACATCGACGCCAAGCAGTTTCACGACCTGTTCCTTCTGCTCGAGCAGGGATATTACCTGGCTGTTAATCCGGCGCACGACATCAATACCACCCTTGAAATTATTGGCATTGATCATCTTTTCGAGCAACAGCTGGGACACATTGATCTTGCTCTCGTCCTTAATCTCCTTAGTATCCAGATAGAATTCAATGCCCTCTGGCGTAATCGTATAATAAACCGTCCCCTGTGTGATATGGCTGTCGATCAGCTTCACACGAGCAACCTTATTTTCCCGCACCTCCGGATCATAGAAATGAAACTCAAATGCGCGTCCGTCATTTTTAATCTTGTCAAAAATATAGGAGATCAGTTCCCGCAGTTCTGACGGTTCCTCTTCCAGCTTAAAATCCCGCACCAGAAGCTCCCGCAGGAAATCCTCATATTCTTCATACGTGACGTCTTTCTCATGGAAATTGTTTTCATTGATAAAAAAACGCAGAGACGCCATCGTGATATATCCCATATCTAAAAACGCATACCTTCCTTCCTTGTACTGTGCAAAGGTCGTTTCATTCAACACAAAAAACGGATAGTACTTTTTCAGATTCTGCATCCGCGCACTGTGTTCTGCAATTATATCGTTGATCATCACGTGTTTTAAAGCCATGCGTTTTCTCCTGCTTCGGCAGTAGTTTACATAAAAGGGCATACTGCCGCATAATTATAATAATTATAATACATGCAGGCACAGGAAACAAGAGAAATACAGAAGAAAAACATCGAAAAAAGTCGCCCTACATGATGTAGAGCGACTCGTATCTAGTCTTTTTAAAGAAGTTACTGATTAAGCCTTACCAACAGATCCGAAAAGTTCCATCTTCTCTTTTACTGTTGCCTTGATAGCCTCTGCACCAGGTGCAAGGAGCTTACGTGGATCAAATCCCTTACCTTCGAGATCCTTTCCAGCTTCAATGTACTTTCTTGTAGCTTCCTGGAATGAAAGCTGACACTCTGTATTTACGTTGATCTTAGATACACCAAGTGTAATTGCCTTCTTGATCATATCAGCAGGAATACCTGTACCACCGTGAAGTACGAGAGGCATAACACCTGTCTTCTGCTGGATAGCATCCAATGTCTCGAAAGAAAGTCCCTTCCAGTTTGCTGGATACTTACCATGGATATTACCAATACCTGCAGCAAGCATGTCTACGCCAAGATCAGCGATTGTCTTACATTCTTCAGGATCTGCACACTCACCCATACCTACAACGCCATCTTCTTCTCCACCGATGGAACCAACTTCACACTCGATAGAAAGACCAAGCTGATGAGCTACGTTTACGAGCTCTGTAGACTTTGCAAGGTTCTCTTCGAATGGATAGTGAGAACCATCAAACATGATAGATGTGAAGCCAGCCTTGATACACTTATAACATCCTTCGTATGTTCCATGATCCAAATGAAGTGCTACTGGAACTGTGATTCCGAGTTCCTCGTCCATAGCCTTAACCATAGCTGCAACTGTCTTGAATCCTGTCATATACTTTCCGGCACCCTCAGATACACCAAGGATAACTGGGGAGTTTAATTCCTGTGCTGTTAAAAGAATTGACTTTGTCCACTCAAGGTTATTGATGTTGAACTGACCAACTGCGTAATGACCAGCTTTAGCCTTTTTCAACATTTCTGTAGCTGAAACTAACATTTGTAATTCCTCCATTTTCTTTAATTTTATCCTAGATAGGTATATTATACTATACTATCTGAAAAAATAAAAGACTATTGCTTACAATAATCTAAAAATTTCTCTTTGATCTCTTCCCTGTCTTTTCCCATGACCAACGCCAGTTCACTATACAATCCATCTTCTGCAAGCTTCATATACCGCTCATCCGTCACGGTTACCTTTTTCCCAATTGCCGCGCGCTCTTCCTTTCGGATCAACAGCGCCTTAATGACCTTTACACACTGACGAAGATCACAGCTCTTCATCGCCTTTTTGTAGCTGTCATCCCGCATACGCTCACTTTCGACCTGCAACGGTTCAATCTCTTTGACCTCATCCATTAATGCAGATGCCTCCTCCGCTGTAATCACACTACGAAGCACCACCCGGTTATTGTCCGTTGGGCAGAACAACCGGCTGTCTCTTGTCTTTTCCGGCACCAGCACATAATACAATTTGTCCTCATCAATTCCCGCTATATCCGGGTGTGTAATCTCTTCCACACGGCATATGCCATTGCTTCCATATACGATATAATCTCCTACATGAAACACTCTCTCGCCTCCATCTTTCTGTTCAACCCCTCTGATATCTTTCCTATTTATGATATCACTTTTGCCACCAATTCGTAAGTCGGTTTTTCTGAATCTCATTATTTTCAGCACTTTTACAAAGATGGTTTGCTGCTTTTTTGTGTTTTTTCACAATAACATGCTACAATTTTTACATTTTAAGAAAATAAAGTTGAATTTTCGTGTAAAATGTCGATAATGAAGTTATAAGGTTTACGTTTTTTATGGAACAAGGGGTGAGTTTTCTTTGAGAAAAAATATAGGATTGTTAATCAATGATTTGAATACTCCTTTTACATCAGAGGCAGTCAAAGGTGCTGAACTTGGCGCACGTGCTATCGATGCAAATATGTATATTTTCCCGGGTATGTATCTTGATAATACCCTTATTTCTGATGACCATTTACAATACGAATATCAGTATAATACCCTGTTCCAGTTTGCAAATGATAATCACCTGGATATCCTATATATTATGATGGGATTGATTGGTTGTCGTGTCGACCTCGATGCACGTCGCAGATTCCTTGCACAGTTTCTTGGAATTCCGGTTGTCATTCTCTACACCGATATGCCTGGATATCCTTCTATGATTTTTGATAATCAGGGAGCCTTCATGCAGGGCATCCGGCATCTGATCATCGATCACGGTGCAAAGAACATTGGCTATGTCAGCGGACCAAAAACCAATATTGATGCGATGGAACGTCTGAATGCCTACAAAAAGGTTCTGGAAGAACAGAATATTCCGTATAACAAAAACTACGTTGTTTACGGCAATTTCGAGGATAGCAGTGAAAAGCTGATTGGAGCTTTCGTCTCTACTCATCCGGAATTAGATGCCATCGTATTTGCAAATGATGAGATGGCAAAGGGCGGATATCGTGTATTCGCCAAGCTTGGTTTGAAGGCCGGCAAAGATATCTTGGCAATCGGCTTCGATAATGCGCCTTTCGCCTCCACATTGAACCCTCCACTCACAACGGTAGAAGCAAATGCAGCCGAGCTTGCATACAAGGCTATCATCCATACAGCGGATTTCTTAGACGAAAATGCAGCACCTGTCGCACAGCGTGTTGCAACCCATTATATTCACCGCTGTTCCTGCGGCTGTGCAAACTATGATTATGATTCTCTGGCAGCCAAGCTTCAATTGGCTGGGCTTCTCGACGAGAAAAAACGCCCGGAGATTTTGAAACATATTATGAACTATCTGTTCAGTACTTATGCGGATACAAATATTATCCTTCAGTTAAAGGATGATTTGTCCGTTTTTCTCCGTCTGATCTGTGACCTTACCATATCAGACGATATTGCATCTGATCGGATGGATGTCAAAACAATTTTCACTCAAATTATTGAACAACCGATTTTTTCTTATACTTCAGTAGAGCTTTTTGTAAATCTGCTGTTCTCCTTACAGTTTGTATTAGAACGACAGATTAAAGATCCTGAGAACCGGATAGCTTTTGTCGATGTCTTTTCATCGATGTATCAGCAGCTTTCCATCTCCAATTTCCGTACCTACCAGAAGCAGTACAGCAGTATGGCGCAGATTACACATCTTGTTGATGAAATCAGTGCAAACCTGTCACAATCCAGATTGATGGAGCTTCCATTTGAATCCATCCTGAAAAATATGAGTGCAATCGGCATCCACTCTTCGTTCTTATATACGTTCAAGCAGCCGATCAATCATCCACACGATACGGTATTCCGCAAACCGGATTCCTTGCTGTTACGTGCCTACACAATTGAAAATCATTCCTTCGGTGTTCCCAAAAATGAACAGCTTGTAACGGTTAACAGTATCTTCAACAACACGAAGATGCAGCAGGATAAACGAAGAACCTATATTCTCGCTCCGTTGTTTTCCCAGGAACAGTTACTTGGCCTGATTATCTGTGATACGGAGATTGATTATTTCAATATGATTCCATCACTTGGCATCCATATTTCCGCTGCATTAAAGACGATGCTTTTGTTAGAACAGCAGAAAGGAATCAGCGAACATCTGCAGCAAAACTTGGAACAGATGTCCAAGCATAACCTGATTTTAAAAGAAATCTCCAAGACCGATCAGCTGACCGGCTTATACAACCGTTGGGGATTCTTAGATTATGTCAAAACAATCATTGAGAATCCAATGAACCAGAACCGCGAGGTTCTCGTCCTCTATGCGGATATGGATAATCTAAAAATAATCAACGATAAATTTGGACATGACGAAGGCGATTTTGCTCTACGGGAAATCGGTATGATCTTAAAGGAAGCCTTCCGAAATACAGATGTCATCTCCCGTTTTGGCGGAGACGAGTTTGTAGCTTTCGCACTACTAGGTATTCCAAATTATGAAAAGATTATGAAACACCGTATTGAAGAAATCACAGAACGGCATAACCAGATGGCACAAAAACCATACCGGATTGAAATGAGTATCGGTATCTGCGAGGTTGCCTGCTCAAAAGATCTGGATATTGAAAAGGTGTTAGAACAGGCAGATAAAAAACTGTATATCGAAAAAAAAGCAAAGAAAGAAAAGCAAAAAAAGTAGAGCAAAACCGCTCTACTTTTTCTTTTTATTCTTCTACAAATCCGCGAAAGCCTTTTTCTACCACGCGTCTTGGAATCATAACCATATGCCCACAAGTCTGGCATTTCAACCGGAAATCCATGCCGACACGCTGAATCTCCCATGTGTTTCCACCACATGGATGTGGCTTCTTCATCCGAATGATCTGTCCAATCTGAAAATCCATCCGCTATAACCTCTTTCCTATATTGCATCAATCATACAAACTGACACATTCCATAGACTATCATAATTGCCTATGTTCCCGTGCATTATCGCAGGATGATCCGTACCATTTCCTCCGCATTTTCTGCAAGATATCTGCAGTCACAGGCTTCAAACTCTTCTTTACTTCCGTATCCAAACAGGACTCCGATTGTCTCAATTCCAAACACCCTGGCACCAAGCACATCAAATTTCCGGTCTCCTACCATGATAATATCGCTCACCGATGGTTTTGTCTGATCCGGCGCAATCCCTGTAAGCAGATACTCGATTACCGCGGCTTTCGTATCCCTCGATTTATCAAAGGTACTGCCGGCAATGATATCAAAATATCCATCTAACCTCAGATATTCCAGAATCTGTTTTGCATAAAGCTCCGGTTTCGACGTCGCCACATACAGATGACAACCACGCTCCTGAAGCGTCCGAAATGCATCTTTCATCCCCGGCATGATACCATTTTGATAGATGCCCTTCGTGCTGTAATATTCCCGGTAATACAACACCGCCTGTTCTGCCTCTTCTTCCGAGAGTCCATGAAATTCCCGGAACGAATCCCTAAGTGGGGGGCCAATGTAAGGATACAACGTCGTCCGATCTTCTACTGTAATTCCAAACTTCGAAAGCGCATACAACACACCATTGATGATGCCCTCTTCCGGTTCCGTAATCGTCCCATCAAGATCCAAAAATACATACTTATACATATCAGTTCTTCAGGTACAGAATGATACTCTTTCGTGTGATAATGCCGATAAAACAATCCCGGTCATCTACCACACAGAGGAAATTCCGATCCAGAATCCTTTCCATAATCTCATCTTTTTCCACGGTATTTAATACCTTGGCACCCTCGTCTTTATTGACGATATCTGCTACCTTGTACTTCGCAAGGTTTTCGCGCCCGTGTTCCATGACCGCACGCAGAAAATCACCCTCGCTCGCGATTCCGACATACCGTCCCTGGTCATCCACCACAGGGATTGCCGTATATGTGGCACCAAGCAGAAAAGCAACTGCCTGATCCAGAGGATCATTTGCATTTAAGTACGTCAATGTGTGCTTCGGAATCAAAATACTAAATATATTCATATGTAACCTCCTGGCTCAAAATAAGCTGCTGATTGATTCGAACCAGCAGCCTATACATAAGTCTCATTTTGCTTACAGCTGCTCTGCCATCTCCAGAAGCAGTCTCTCTGTCTTCTTCCATCCAAGGCAAGGATCTGTGATTGACTTGCCATAGCATCCACCACCGATTGGCTGATTTCCATCTTCGATATAGCTTTCTACCATCACGCCCTTAACCAGATGCTTTACCTCATCGCTATGTCTTCTGCTATGTAAAATCTCATTTACAATACGTGGCTGCTCATCCCACTTCTTACCGGAGTTGTTGTGGTTTGCATCTACAATACAGGCTGGATTTACAAGCTTGTACTTGCCATAAGCTTCTGCCAGATACTTCAGATCCTCGTAATGATAATTTGGAATGGAACGTCCGCTCTTACTCAAAGATCCACGCAGGATACAGTGTGCCAATGGATTTCCATCTGTCTTTGCCTCATAACCGGAGAACAGGAATGTGTGTTTTGCCTGTGCGGCCACACAGGAATTGAGCATGACAGCGAAATCACCGCTTGTCGGATTCTTCATTCCAACCGGAACGTCAATACCGCTGGATGTCAGACGATGTGCCTGATTCTCCACACTTCTTGCACCGATTGCCACATAAGATAAAATATCCTCGAGATATGGCCAGTTATCTGTATACAGCATCTCATCAGCCGCAGTCAGTCCTGTCTCACGGATTGCCTTGATGTGCATCTTACGGATTGCCTTCACACCCTCGATGAAATCCGGCTTATCCTCCGGATTCGGCTGATGCAGCATGCCCTTATATCCGGAACCGTTTGTACGCGGTTTATTCGTATAGATTCTTGGAATTACAAAAACCTTATCTTTGATCTTCTCAGCAACGGCTGCCAGCCTGCACAGATAATCAAGCACAGAATTCTCATAATCCGCAGAGCAGGGACCAATGATTGCGATAAACTTATCGGATTCCCCGGTAAATATCTTCTTGATCTCAGCATCTCTTTTTGCCTTGATCTCCTGTAACTCTTTGTCCATTGGATGCGCTGCACGAATCTCTTCCGGCGTTGGAACCGCCTTTACCATATGTAAACCCATTTCTTTTTCCTCCAAATATTACTTATGCGTCTTTGTCAATATTCGCAAATACATATCTAAGCTGTTTTTTTGAATACACAGTCTGACTTGCACATACAGACACAATTTATATTATAACATACCTACTCGATAGACTTCAATGATTCCGCCATATCTATTTTATCAATTTTCCGGCGCATCACCAGATCCACAATAATCAGAAATGCCAGTACAATCAGAACACTGTACAGATAACTGATATTCATGATTCTCGTTGCAAACGCCACCATATCGACCTGAATCTGGGACATAACAAACCGATGCAGCAGGCATCCGAGCGGTAGTCCGACCACAATTCCCATCAGCGTCAGTACGAAATTCTCGCGGAAAACATATGATCCTGTCTCTCGCGGATAAAAACCAAGTACCTTGATTGTTGCGATCTCCCGCACACGCTCCGTAATATTGATGTTGCTTAAGTTGAATAACACGATAAATGCAAGTGCACCCGCACTGCCGATAACCAGTCCGACAACCGCATCCATCATCTTCATCATATTCTCCACACGGTCTTTGATGTCTGCAACAACTGAGACACTCATCACATTTGAGAGTGCAGATAATTTTCCGCCTGCCTCATAAGCGGTACTGTCTGTATCGACATGCAAATACATTGTATTTGCCTCGCATGCTTTGTCAAAATACTGCTCGTAGCATTCCGGTGTGATATATGCGTAGTGCCATACATAGTTTTCGAAGATTCCCGATACCGTAAGCGTCACATCTCCCACATCCGTATCATGCAAGGTAATCGAATCGCCAACCGTCACATCCGCAATCTCCGCAATCTTCTTTGACAACATCACCTCACCGTTTCCCGGATAAGCGCCATTCTTGGTTGTCATGTCAAACTTCACAAAGCTTTCTAAATCTTCCGGCTCTGCAGCAATCAGATACACTGTTTTAATTGCGGAAGCTGCATGATATTCTACCGTGCTTTTCAGGACTGCTGTGGAATCCTCAAAGCCATCACCGACAGCATCCTCCACCTCCTGCTGTATATCCTTGTTATATGTGCCATTCAAGGTTACTTCCATATCGTAAGTATCGATATCACCATACTGAAACTCGGCCAGATTTGATACTGAATCCTTCACTCCAAGCCCTGTCAGAACAAGTGCCGTACATCCGGCGATACCAAGCAGCATCATGAACATACGCTTCTTGAATCGGAATACATTTCGTGCGGTTACCTTATGTAAGAATTTCATCGGCTTCCAGATAAATGGAATCCGCTCCAGTAAGATACGCTTCCCTGCTGCCGGTGCTTTCGGCCGAATCAGCTCTGCCGGCATACACCGAAGCTCATTGATGCAGGCAAGGAACGCTGTTCCCATCGAACAAATCAACGACACACACAGACAGATTACAAAAAGTCCCGGTGAAAAATAAAATTCAATGCCTGTTCCAAAATCGTACAACATCCTATACGCCTCAGATATTACATATGGGAACAGATAACTTCCTCCGAAAAATCCGATCACGCATCCAAGAAATGCTGAGCTTCCGGAATAAATCAGATACTTCGCCATAATGCTTCCATTCGTATAGCCAAGTGCCCGGTATGTTCCGATCTGTCCACGCTCATCATCCACCATACGTGTCATCGTCGTCGAACAGACAAGTGCCGCAATCAGGAAGAAGAAAATCGGGAATACCTTTGCTACGCCATCGACGATGTTCGTATCATTGTCATAGCACATATAACCGACATTGGTTGAACGATCCAGCACGTAAGTCTTTACTTCACCAAATGCTTCCTTCGCCGCCTGTTCTCCGTATTCCTGTACGAGCGCATCCTGCTGTTCCTGTGTAAGCGGCTGTAACTGCTCCATCTGGGCTATCTGCTCCTGCGTGAGCGCATCAATCTGTGCATCCTGCATGATTGCCTGTAATTCTTGCTGTTGTTTTTCAACCGCATCCTCCACAAGGGTTCTGCCCAGTTCTGTCACAAGCCTGTCATACCGGTTATCCGTGACCTCCTGCAACGCTGTTTCCATATCCGGGGTGACGTCGTCGATAAAATCATCATAAGCATCCGTGTAAATATCATAGCTATCCTGACTTTTCACATAGATTTCCTTATATGCATCGAAGGAAAATCCATCCTCCGGAATGAAGATAAACGCACTGACCCGACCATTTCCAAGCGTTGTCGTTCCACGTTCAATATTGATATACATCGGTGAATTCACCGTACCGACAACTTTGTATTTCTTGTGTGCAAATGCATCTTTCGTATCCTGCGTGTTGCTGTCCGCAATCTCGATTTCCTGTCCGATGATATCCTGTCCCTTAAACTGATATGCATCCACCACACATTCATTGTCCGCTTCCGGCATACGCCCATCCCGCAGCTCCAGGGTATTCACATGCTCCGTAATGGACTGCGCACGCAACACCTTCTCTTTCCCATCCGCATCTTCATAGATCATATCCTCGTAATAAGAACCATCTGCCTGAAGCACATGCTCCTGCTTCCGCATTTCTTCCACAGCCTCCGTGTCAAAACCAATGGAAGAAAGCAGCCGGAAATCATAGAAGTTATACTCCCGCAGATACTTATTGCCGGTTTCCACCATGCCGGGTTTTGTCACTTTAAGGCCCGAGAAAAATCCAACACCAAGCGCAATGATTGCCAGAATTGCCAGATACCGTCCCATACTCTGTCCAATTGTTCTACGTATATTTTTTCTATATGCCCGCATCTTCTATCACCACTCAATTTCTTCTACCGGTACAATCTGTTCATTCATCTTCACCGAAGCAATCTTACCACTCTTTACTTTAATGATCCGGTCTGCCATCGCCGTGAGTGCCTGATTGTGGGTAATGATCACAACGGTCATGCCACGCTTCCGGCTGCAATCCTGCAGCAGCTTTAAGATTGCCTTTCCCGTCTCATAATCAAGAGCCCCTGTCGGCTCATCACAGAGCAGAAGCTTCGGATTCTTTGCGAGTGCACGCGCGATTGCCACCCGCTGCTGTTCTCCCCCGGATAACTGTGCCGGGAAGTTATTCATACGCGCTTCCAGTCCGACATGCGCAAGTACCTCCGATGGATTCATCGGATCTTTCGATAACTGCGATGCGATCTCGACATTCTCCAGCGCAGTCAGGTTCGGAATCAGATTATAAAACTGAAATACGAATCCGATATCCCGCCGTCTGTACGTCGCAAGCTGCTTCTTGTTATAATCTGAAACCGCTGTGCCATCCAGATACACCTCGCCCTCGGTCAGCCGATCCATACCACCAAGGATATTGAGCAGGGTGGTCTTACCTGCCCCCGACTGTCCGACGATGACGCAGATCTCGCCCTTCCCGATCTCAAAGGATGCATCCTTTAAGGCTTCAACCTTGACATCCCCGGTCTTATAGGTTTTGCTTACGTTCTTAAACTCTACATAACTCATTTGCGTCTTCCTTTCTGATTTATCTGTGATAATTGCAAAATAATCGATATACCTGAGTATAACATATCGTTCACATTCGATATATTAATTTCATTTGCATATAATGTATTGCAACCAAGAAATACTAAATGTTCCAATCTACAATCTCTCATGCTTCCGCAGCCGCTGCCAATTCGCCATCCCTGGCTCAGTGGCAGCTTGTTTGAACATCGTGTTCAAACACTGCTGTTTTATTTATGAAACATCAAGTATTTCTAAGTTGCAAACATATCATATGCTTCATGAAATTATATATCACAGGTGAACAATCATGTTATATCTCACTCATATCCAATTATATTTTGCAATTATCTATAACTAATATTACTTCCTCCAGCTTGCGATTCGGAGCAGTACTTCCTTGTCAAGTGGATATGGACAGAGCGCAAGCTTCGCTTTATTATCGGCTACAATGTCAACGACCTGACGGATGTATTCTTCCGGCAGGATACCACAGTCGCTCACAACCTGGAAGAAATCTGCGAATTCATCCACGGAAGCAAATCCAATTGCTGATAACAGATATTCCTGATCTGCTGCATCTGCCTCACGAATATATCCCGGCAGGAAATATCCGATTGCAATGCCATGCGGCACGCCAAGTTCATACGTGATTGCATAGCTTAAACTGTGCGGAATCGTCGTTCCCGTCTGCACAATCGCCATACCAGCAAGTGTCGATGCCAACAGGAAATTGCTATAATCTTCGTCTGTCATCTCACGTATGCCAAGCAGAGCATCCTTGCTTCGTGCCCAGACCTTTAGTCCCTGGTCAACAAACATCCGGCTGTAATCCGTTGCTGTGGTATTCAGATAGCTTTCGATCATATGACCAAGCGCATCAATCGCGGTCTGTCCGATGACTTTCTTCGATGCAGTCTTCAGATATTTCGGATCGGCCAACGCAAGCACCGGGAATACACGGTGCGGCAGCGATGCCTTTGTCCGCTTCGCATGGACGGTAAGTACAGCGACGCCCGTTACCTCTGATCCGGTTCCACAAGTCGTCGGAATCGTCACGACAGGAAGTGCCTTTGTATATGCAACACTCTCATACAGATAATCTGCATCCTTCTCTGGGTTGGCAAGCATAATCGCAATCGCCTTTGCCGCATCCATCGGCGAACCGCCGCCAATCGCAATCACGAAGTCCACGCCATTTCTCTTTCCAAACTCAGTTGCTTTCATAACTGTTTCCACAGATGGGTTCTCTTCAATCTCATCATACTGGACATGCTTCTTTCCATATGTATCGAGCGCTGCTTCTACATCTGCCAGTGCCCCATTCGCACGCGCAGAATATTTTCCTGTCACAATGAGTGCGCAGTTTCCATAACCTGTCAGCTCCTCCGCATGTGTTTTTACTGCATCTATCTCCTGATATACTTTTGTCGGTATGTAATATTTCATATTCTGCCTCCAATCATCTGTCTTATTCCGAAGTCCGCTTACGGCGCAGACTTCTAATAATATGTTATAATGGATATCCATATTTTTCAAGCTTAGCTTTGTGAATTGTTTGTGTTTTGCGCATCAAAAAAGACATGACATACATTTTGATGTGTATATCATGTCTTTCTTTTTACTCAAACAATCTCATCAATACATCATAGACTTCCTTTGCCACCGCCAGTTTGTACATTAACCGGCTTGGCTGCTGTGGAATCTCAACAACATACGACCGGACACTACCTTTCAAGCTTATTGCGAAATATACCTGTCCGGGAACCGATGCATCCGCATTGTCCGGATCCGTATTTCCCATCGTTCCGGTGACTCCAATTCCGATGTCCGCACCATACATATTCGCGCATGCGGCAGCCATGGCTTCCGCTGTCTCCTTCGAATACACTGTATACTTATGAATCACCTCTGCAGACACACCCTGCATGATCTTCGTCTCATTGCTATATGTAATGCTCGCACCTTTGAAGATGGCAGATGCCCCTTCTGTATCCGTAATCAGAGACGCAATCTGTCCGGCAGTCGCACTCTCCATCGTCGTAATCGACATGTTCCATTCGATCAGAAGCTCTGTCAATTTATGATAGTCCTGGCGGATATCCTTCTCCACATATTTTTTCTTGACCGGACGAGCCTTTGGTTCTTTCTTCTTAGCTGCCTTTTCCTTTTTTGTTTTTTCCAGCTTCGAAGTATCTGGATTTTTCAGGAGATTCGCATCCTCGCAATATGGGCAGATTTTGTATCTGTCTCCGTTATAAAAATGATCATTTTCACATTTTCTGATATTCATAATTTTAACCTCGGTTATGTTTATTCATTTGAAAATTATCTTTATTATAACGTAAGTGCAGGAAAATAACCAGAATTTAATATGAAATAAATCATGCTTTTATCTCGTTTATCTTCTCATACAAATTACTTGCCATATCCCCTATAAACTCATATTTGACAATGCGTCTTTTAAATTCATCTCCGATCCACATGGCCATTCTGCAATAATGCAGAGCTTCTTTCTCTCGTCCTGGTATTTTACAAAGCAGTTCCGCTATATTGATACACGTCCAAGCTATAGCAGGATCATTTTCTATAGGCCAAATCTCATTATAGTCCTTTTTTCTAAAAAATAACGCATCCTTCAACAGTTGTTCTGCCAGATCGAGTTGCTGATTTGTTCTTGATAAGAAACTTCCGAGATTATCTTTTAGCCAGGCAATTGTCGACAGAATTTCCTCTTGGGAATGTGGTTGAAACAACATTCCTATTCTTTTAGCATATATGAGGTTACCATAATCCTCCATTATTTTTTCATACTTACTGATTGCATCTTCGGTAAGTCTTATTATCTCATCCGTCCTTTTACTATCAGAATCTTTTGTTGTCATTTCCATAAATGCAGCCAAAAGTTCTTCTGAAATTGCCTGTTCTATATCTGAATCAGCTTTATTACCTTTCAACAGATCTTCCGCTTTCTGAATATTTTCATCATCCGCATATAATCTTAGGTCATAATAATAAGCTGCCTTCACATCTCTGTAGGTCCAGAACCATACTCCCCAGTCACTTGGGCTTGTTAAACTTTCATCGCTACATTCATCTCGCATGAATGCCAGCGTATGCTTTTCTTTTTCAAAGTATTTTTCTTTTTCAAAAACAGCCATCTCTGCTGCCTCCAGATACATACTGGGTTCAAAACAGACCGGCGCATATATGTGTTCTTTCTGTTTTTTACTGCCAAACGACTGGGTTTCAACTTTACAGATTGGAATCTGATATCCCTCTTTGTTTGCTCTCGGCAATTCAATATCATACTTTGTTAACAACTGACGCACACTTCTTATTAATTGCTTAATACGTCTTCCATCCCGTTCTTCATTATAAAAAGTATCATATTCTTTATCATACACTCGCGCAAATAGCTCCTCTTTTGAGGCTCTCCGTCCATCCACGCTTGCTTTTACAATCACCCGCAACGCCTTCTGTCGGTATCCTATAAAATCCCAGGTTGTTTTCTCCTTGTACAGAAAGTGGTCAAGTGATTCTTCAAAACATAAATCATCGCTTAAGTAAATTTTTCTTATCATACTTCTCTCCTTCTTCCGATTGCTCATATTCTAAGTTGTCTAAACTGTTACTACCTGATCCGTCTCAACACAATAACAGCTCAGGCATCCTCCATTCGCTTTATGTCCATTTCCTGTATCGATATCCATATAAGAATCGCCCTTATATACCCGATATGATCCATCCAGATTAAGATTCGTAGTTGGAACATGTCCACATATGATATATTTATCCAGCTTTCTTCGTATTGCAGCTGCACAATCATGAATATCTCCCGATATCAAAAACTGATATTCGTTCTCCTTTACACCTCTCTGTATAGACTCTTCCACATCCACAAATCCATCTTCGTTATATACTAAATAATCTATGTCGATACCGGAATGAACCACTATCGTCTCTCCATATATTGGACTATTCAGTTTTGTGTATATCGGTAAGTTCTTTATAAACTGTTGCAACTCATGTTTTTCAATCTGGGATATCTCATCTACTTCCTGCCTTGTCTTTTGTCCCCCGAATCGGTCCCAGGTTCCTGCACTAAGTGTTCCCTGTAAATACATTTGAAAGAAAAGCTCATGATTTCCTTTCAAGAGCATCACATTATAATCTTCGCTTTGCACCATTCTCTTCACATATTTTAAAAGCCTTAACGGCTCCGCTCCACGATCAACGATATCTCCAACTAAAATCAGCATATCCTGATTATTGTAACCGATTTTATGTAATATGTTTAAAAAACCTTTATAATCCGAATGTATATCTGATATCAGGTAAGTCATAGACTATCATCCTCCCTCACTTCATCTTAACAGTACACTATATAAATTAGTCAGTTCGTTCCATCTCTATTGCAAGTACTCCATTTTTTTGCTCATCTTCTACAGAATAATATGTATACATCTGCTCTACAGCCAGATCTTTTGAAATATTTGCAAAGCCACACTTCTCAAAAGGGATTTCCTCAAACATATCTCTGAATGATTTATAATGATACAACCCTTTAACAATAACTTCCATTCTTTCATTCTGATCTTCAAGTTTTTTGAAAACAATATGGTCATCAACCTTTATCTGTTTTCTTTTTACATCAAGTAATCTTAATTCATAAATTTTCTCTCCTGATCTTATAGCTTCAAATGGATCTTTTTTCAATTTCATATAATGAATCATTGTCTTATCTCCTTTCGTTAATATAATAAAGCATTTGGAATGACTAAGCCAAAATATCTTCAAAAGAATCACTCTTCTTCATGGTCATAAATTTGTTTAAATCAACTACATTTTCATTAAAAAGCATGAGTTTCTCTTTCTCGCCATCCCATGGGTATAATCTATCTGCATGAAAGTGCCCCCACGCCCAGCGTCGATAATTCAGTGTTGCTTCAATCTCTCCCAGATACATCTCCATCGTTTTATCTATCTGCGATTGGGCAACTATTGTATGAAATAAATCTCTCGGCTCATAAGCGATAGGACAAGTGTGGGAAATGACCAAATCAAAAGTTTTTTCTTTCTCAATAAGCATTCTCCCATACTCCATTTCCTCTTTTGTAAGTTGTTCATTCTCGTACCATGTCCAGTGATTATACAATCGTACCCATTTATCTATGCTGTATGCCCCAGGGATCGACAGTGTTCGGTATCCATCGAACATATAGCTGGCAGGTTTGTCGTCAAGGTACTCGATACTTGGAAACTCCGTTTCTGTATATACTGTACCGCTATATTTCTGTTTGATTGTCCATTTATCCGGATACTTATCAACTACATCTGTCACCCGTGCTTCGTGGTTCCCCCGGAGGAGGATATAGGTAAATGGAAATCTTGACAAATTCTTCTTGAAATTTGCATCCCGGTTACCAGTAATTGCAAAATTACATCCCACATCGCCAAGAAGGATTATAGAATTCTTACAGGCATCAAGCTCTAATCTATCTCTATTTTGATTATAGAAATATTCAATTGGACCTGACTCCCCATGAATGTCCCCAAGCAAAAACCAATTTTCTCTCATATGCTACCATCTTCCTCTTCTCTGACTTCATTTAAAAAAGTATCTTTTTGCTCTGACCAGATAATATTAGAAACGAAACACATCATTATCTCTTCTGCGGATAATAAACTCATATACACAATCACCCTAAATATAATTTTAGTAACTAAAAAGCTATCCACAAAATACCAATCTACAATATTCACTCCCATCTTCACATTGAACGGGATTGTTGAGAGCAAAGTAATCACAAACATCCATATCCTTTCCCATCCTCTCATAAAAGACACACTTTTTACGGCCAAAATTAACAGAATCATAAAAACAGGAATGTTCCACCAACTAAACCTGTTGTGCGCCATACCATATGACTGAAGAATCAGCAATCCAATAGTTATAATCCCAATCATTGTTTTGAATATGTCATATCTTTTGTTCATGAAAACACCCCTCCCACGAAGATACTTATTTCTGCAAGAATTAACAATGGTATAAATATCTGAAATACCAGGACAACCATACTCGTACATATATTTGCGATTCCATTTATACCATTCTTTCTAAAATAATTTCTGCGTTTTTTAGAGGAAAACATTTGTTTTAGATTAGCCTTAGCTGCATCTACAATTGGTCCTCCAAACAACGCACGCATTGTATGTTCCCCATCAAAATTCTCCACAAGGCTAATATTTATAAGTGCCAAAATTACATTTTGCACAACTGCATATAGCATTGCAATTTTCCACTCTCCAAGAAATGAGTTCTCTCGTACAGATGTCATCAAAATCATTAACAGACCAGACAATAAAAGATTCACCTCTATCCCTGCAAGATATATCTGTGCTTTCTTTCGTCGATTCGTAACATCTGTTGCATCTATCATCACATACGCCCCAGGCAAAATTCCACGAATCATAAATCCAGCCTCTAAAAATGCACCTTTCATATTCGCCAAACAAGCAATTGCATGCCCCACTTCATGCAAAATCATCCCCAATAACAGTCCACCAACAATACCTATAATAACATTCGCAAAAAAATAATTACACTCCATGCCAAACTCGATATCATATCTGGATAGTCGAAATAAACCATACAGGAATACTGGAAGAAATGTCAGCCATAATAAGGAATTCAATATCTTAGGAATAATAGTTCCTGCATATTTTCTCTCTGGTATATAAACTGTATGCAACATAATCCCATCAGCGTGAAGTGTCCTTCCTTCATCCCGAATCAGCACTTCACTATCTAAATAGTCATAATACGCCTCACATTCCTGTTTCGTAAAACCCTTTATTTTACAGGGATTCCTATTTCCGTCTAATCTCATGAGATATTTTGCTTGTCTGTCTGTAAGCTTTACCGTTTCCTGATTCAGACAGTTTCTAGCCACTATACCATTCTTCGTAGATTTTAAGATTACCCAATTTGCTTTGCAAGGGTATCTTCCATCAATATTTATCTTTGGCACACCTCTCACATCCCTTTCCTTGTTTAAATACCATATAATCTTTTGGCATTCATTGTAGTTTCTCTTCCTTCCGGTATTACATATGGTGAATCCGTTTCCAAAACAATCGACTCCAACGACACCTGTTTTACAATATCTCGAAGTTCTGAACTTTCCGAATATGTAACGGCACCTCCAATTCCCAACATATATCCCATATCTTTTTGTTCCTCCTTCTATATTATCTTTGCTCATTCTCTGCATTTTCTTGCTTCTTGGCTTCTTTTTCCTTACGTTCCTCTTCCTCAATCTGCCTTTCAAGTTCTGCAATTATACTATCAATCTTTCTGTTATATTGCTCCACTGTCATATTATCTGCAGCCTCATCCAGTATCTTTTTCAGTTCTTCTTCTCCTTCAAAATGCACTTCAGACTCCTCTTCCACTTCTCCAAAGAAAAATTCAATACACTTAATAACTCCTGTTCCAGAATTATTCACAATCCGTTCATATGGATTTGTTTTTATATTGTCTAGCAGATATATCAAAGCATCAATGGTTCCTTTCTCATCCAATTGCTCATTTTCGACGGACATAATATATCCCATCGCCTCTATATAACCATCGGCTTTGATAATATCTCCATCATAACAATACGCTTCTATTTCCGAAAGCCTTTCTACAACTTCATTCATCATAAATGGAATCGGAATTTCATCAAAGAAGTGTTCAAATCTAAGTCGATTTCCTAACTTATTGTCAAAATTCATACGTTCAAAATCGTAAAGTGTAAATAACAAGCCTTTCCAAAACATCTCTTTACTAACTCTGTCAGAATTTAAACGATTCAATATCTGATCTCGTGACATATTTTTGATGTTTCCCAGTTCGTTCCTTGTTCCATTGCTCTTCAGGCAGATAAGCATGCCTTCTTCAACAAATAAAAGAGTTCCATTCTCGAGTTGATCAACAATTTTCCCATTCATCCTTGAGTAACTATATCTTCCACCTCTTATATTTCTTGCCCTTATAATTAATTCCTCTGTTGATTGAACAAACACTGTTCCGTTGTCAAAATAATAGATTCTGCCATCTAGCAATGTTTCATTTCCGAGCTGCGAATCCTCTCTATCATCATACTCCTGACTGAAAAGCGAACTGATATTCTCGTTCTGATGAACATACAAATGAATATCCTGTCCATCTTTTTTCGTAAAAAACACCTTATCCTGGCAAACATAAAAATCAATCCAGTCTTCATTCAATGGAGGCTGAAACGCCTTATCTGCATAACTATTGAGAACTCGCTTAACCCCTTCATAAGATTCCCTGCCACAAAGAGAATTCTTCATAATTGGATCACTGCATAATTCTTTGGTAATCCACATTATAAATTCTCTAAGATCAAATGAATCCTGCTCATGAATCTCAGTATTGACCAATACCACATCATTGGTATGTCTTGAAATTACCTGCATTTTTGATAGATTCATATCTCTGGTCAGAAAATTTTCTATTTTCTTTCTGGTCGTGTTTGCAATCATACCCGCAGCAGCTAATCTGCCACATACATGCCTAAGACGAGTCACACAACTGCCAAACTCTGTTCCACCTGTGTAAATTGTCTTATATGTTGCCTCAACAATATCGCCCAAATAATCAAACGTCATAAACGGATGCATACATTCACCCCCTATTCCCACACATACTTTATTACTTCTTCTACTGTATCAACGGGAACTATTTCTATATTCAATCTGTCAATTTCCTTCCTTTCCACCAGTCTCTTATAACACTCTGATGGAACAATCACTTTCCCAATTGAAGCGCGTTCTGCAGCTATACACTTCTCATACACGCCACCTACAGGGCCTATATTCCCAAAAAGATCAACACTACCAGTGAATGCAACATTCGGAAGTGTTTTCTCTAATAAGCATGAAAGTATTGACATGGTAATCGTTACTCCCGCGGAAGGGCCGTCTTTTTTTGCCGCATCTGTCATATGAATATGGATTTTGGGTAATTCCTTCTTCATATATTTACTTACATAACAACATGCAATTGAAACAGATTCCAAGCAGGAGCCTTCCAGCAACCCAGTTACCTCAACCTTCTTCTCCTGATATGGGTTCACGACCGTCTCCACAGCTGTACTCACTCCAATCCCTCCAGCAGTAACTGCAAGAGCTTGCGCCATACCACATTTTCCTACAGACTGGGGCGGAATATCATTTAATCCAAAAGATCTTCGTTCTCCCAAAAATTCTATAATAAAACTCTTATTAACACTTACCGTTTTCGCAAATTTCCCTTTATTATTTCTGGCTATATTCATAAGAATATATTCAAAATCTCGTTCGACATTTCTCATACCTGGTACAACATCATAATCATGAATGTATAGCTCCAATGCATCATTTTCAATTGTCAACTCTCCAATCGAAAACTTTTCTTTTAGCTTAGGCAATATATAATTCGAGATAATTACTTTCTTATCCTGCATAGAATAATTACTATATTCAATTATTTCCATACGATCTCTGATTGGTAAAGGAATGCAACTAATATCATTAAAAGTAAGCATTACAAGAAAATTATTCTTAGGAATACTGCACTCCAAATACTGATCATATATATATTCCTCGTTAGGATCAAGGAACTCATACAATGCATTAAAAAATTCCGGAGTCGCCTTGTCCACCTCATCTAAAATAATCACATCTGAATAACATCCATGACCACTTTTTGCTAACTCCCTAACAATCATCGAAGGTCCCGCATTACGTAAAACCTTGTTTGTTCCTTTTATTATTTCAGCGCCACCGGCACCACCTACATTTATTTTCACACAATTTCGTTTTAAAGCTCTGGAAACACTAATAGCAGTACTGCTTTTACCTGTTCCCGCATTACCATCTAATCCTATAATCGTCATTTTATTTGTATTATGTTCTAACTGCTTTGAGAGAATAGCTGCCTCTATTCTTTCTCCAAAATCATTCTGGAGATAATGCGTCTTACTTAACTCCTTAATTACTGCCCCAATAGCAAAAGGTTCTATCCGTCCAGTAAAGATATTACTAAGATAATGGATTGCATCTCTTGCATATTCTTTCAGACTTTCATCACTTTCCCAGTTCAGGATTTCAAAAAACTTAATTACTTTCTTCTGTATACAAGCAGGATATTCATCATAACACGTAAAGAATTTATGCTCTGTTCCAGTAATTTCCCGCACATATGTGTTGCGTGTCTTTCCATAATCCTCCTCTGCATAATAAAACTCATTAATATCTCTTACACTGTAGTCTGGGAATATTTTTTCACCATTTGTCACTGTTTTAACAACAATAGAACGTATCAAATTATCCAACTTATTCATATCCCTGTTGGCAAATTTATAAATAAACGTCCTACAACATTCATCTGGAATCATTTTGGAAAATTCAATCCCATATTCCCGACAATACTTTGGTGCAATAATCTTATTAATTGTTTCTATAATCTCATTCTCTTCTGCATCCCGGAAGTAAATAGTCGTCATATTTGCTCTTAGTGACATCAGGATATCCTTTATGTCACTACATGTCACAATCACAAACATATTAGATAAATTAATCTCTACTTCTACAAACTTGTCCAAAAATGAAGTCTTCTGAAGTACAGGGGTCAGTGTGTTCCTAATTTCAGGATCGTAAGATTCAAAGTCCTGAATAACAAGCCCTCCTCGTACCCCTGCCTGTTTGATACGTTCAAATATTAAACCTGATCTCGCATTCTCATATATCTTTGACGTACCTGTGAGTGAATCTGTCTCTTTCATATGGATACCTGCAAGGTTAAGCACTGAATACCCCCGCCCAATGGAAGATGCAATTGTCTCTGCCAGCTGGTTAATACCAGTATCCGGATGGCCAATCAAGCATATCGTTTTAGGCATTATTTCTGATATATTAGCAGCTTCAAACTCAGTATATATTTCTTCTAACTGTTTGCGATGCCCAATATGTGTTGCATTGATTTTCTCCCTGAGATAAGAGATATCTATATATTTATAGTCAGCATCCCTGATCCAGTTAAACTCCATTATGTCTGCCATTTGCTTTAGATAATTTTTCTTTTCAGAAACT
Source organism: Wujia sp. (assembly GCF_056872695.1). Lineage (NCBI taxonomy): Bacteria > Bacillati > Bacillota > Clostridia > Lachnospirales > Lachnospiraceae > Wujia > Wujia sp. Next base: position 127,051 of record NZ_DBMFCD010000006.1, read on the forward strand.
GAGCAGTTCTTATCCAGTCTGCATCTCACAGATTCATATATATCCCGGAATTCCTGTGGCATAACCTTCTTTAATACCATATAAAGTGCATCATACTCTTCTGGATCTTTATATAAGATTTTTTCTGATTCTTTAACCTGCTCCTGCTTGTCCACGAGCTCAAGCCTTTTTAAACCAAGATCTCTTTGTATCTCTGGACTGAATTTTTCAATGTTTCGCTGAAACATCTCCTTCTCTTCTTCTGAAAGCTTATTACTATTCGCAATACTTTTCTCTCTGTCCGTCACATCCTTACAGGAACGAATATACCACGTTTCCCCCACTTCCTTCTTACATAAAGATTTCAAGCCCGAAATATATACAGTTCTGTTTTCGAGGCCATCGAAATATTCTGCTTTACGATCGGTTAAAATACACTTTTCCTTTCCGCCTACTTCTACTTTTAAAATAGCCATCCCCTCTGTATTCGCACCTATCTCCAACAATCTGACGGTCTCACCTAAAGTTTTGCACCCTTGATTCGTAATATCATGCTTAACTGCACCAAATGCACGATCCTCCATCTTAGTGTTTACATCATATAATGCATCTTCAAATGTCATCCCCATGTTCCTCCTTAATCTAACCTCATCGATCTGTATAATATTATTCTTTATAAGACATCTTCCTCTCTGATTTTCTATTTCATATATGTTATATCTCTATAATCAAAAAAAGATCGCATAAAAATAGACACATTTTTTTAAATGCGCCTATCAAAGTATTCATTATATTATAACCAAAGAATAAAGCCTGCCCAATAAACAGGGTTTGAAAAAAGCCTAGTATCTTTAGGATAATGTGCCAGTTCCCTCATACTATCCGCAACAAGTCCCATCCGTCGCACTCTCTGTTCCCCAAACCAACCATCTCTTGTAAGTTCTTCAACTGTCACAGACATCAGGTATTTCTTAGCTCTCCACAAAGCTTCAGAAACCGACATATCCTTTAAATTCTTATAAAATCTGGTCATAAGAACGGCAGACGCCAGATCATCAACCTCCCACAAACTAATAATCGCTGCTTGCACTCCTTGAGCTATAAATGCGGTATTCATCCCAAAAAGCCCTTCTTCATAGCTTATATCTCCTGATCCCGAAAAACAAGCTGACAGAACTACTAACTTCACCCCAGTCCAATCATATGTGCATATTTCCTCTGCACTCACAAGCCCCGTTCCATATTGGGAATCAATCTTTCCTGTTGCAATCCAATCATTTGCACCAGACATAAAAAAACACGTTTTTCTAAGTGGCATATCATATAAAAGATACCTATTTTTTTCCAAAAAAGTATTGTCCATCAAATGTTCACCATGCGTTGCTATATGTAATATCGGAGCATGAACTTCCCTAAATATATTTTTATTCGCATTCTGTTTCTGTATTACTTCAGTTTCCAACACATCTGCTACAGCCTGAACTTCAACCTTAGTTAATGGTAATGCCCCAAATGTTCTATCACTTTCCAATACCCGATTCTTGTCTATCGTAAATCTGGGATTACCAACGACCATACATTTCTCAACATTTCCAATTGGAACATTATTTTCTATCCAATCGTTCATCCACAAATCATTTTTTATGTTTCTAAGTGAATTTACATAATTTACATTATAGCTCTCAGCAAGATATCTTCCAGACGAATCAAGTAATATATCAAATGCAAACGCTGATAACTCTATATCGCCTGATATGATTATTTTTTCAATATTACACTCTAATTCTATCACTTTGAATACTGGTAAAATAAGTTGATTATACAACATATTTTGAATATTTTTATTCAACCATTTAATCATCCCTCCAGAAGAATTTCCACACCCCCTACTCCTTCTTATCTCAAGATCCAACGAACTAAATACTGTACGAATATTATATGCGTTTATCATATCTAGTCGCCGAACATAAACTTCTGCTCCTTGTCTGATCGCAACAACTACTCCATATCTTAAATTTCTTTCTGTAACATCCTTCTGCTCGTTCGTAAACTGCACATAATCTATATATATTGTCTTATCCGGAATCAGCAAAAAAAGGTCTTCCACACTCTTCCATGCAAACTCGCTATCATCCGTCCATTCTTGGGAAGTATATATTCTCTTCTCTAATTCATGTATTTCGTATTTCAGTTCACCAACTGCATCATCAACCTGATGACCATAATATCTTACTCCATCCAAATCAAGCAACTTTCTATGTAAGTCATTTAACCTTTTCATTTCAGGAGTATTTGCATATTTTATTTTACGTTTTCTTAATACATCTGGATACACATTTTTCATATTGCATACCAATTCAAAGAATTCATCGTCGCTACATGATATATCGTTTCTATACACGGCTGCAACTATAACCTTAAACAATATACCTACCCTTGATACCTTGTTTATCAGTCCTCTCTCATCTCCTACATCACAGGCCTGTTCCAATCTGAACGGAGTTCTCCTTGCAAGTGAAAACAAGAGCGACCCTAAACTATCCCTGTCCATTATTCCCTTTATTCTATCATATTCCTTAAACACAATCTCTATAACTGCATCCATATCAGGAGAATATCTATTGCTCACACAATATAAATTGTCAAATGCAGACTTACTCCTCTGTATATCTCCTATGTATTCATAAAAAATAACCTTTACCTGCCAGTAAAATAAAATTTCTCCATCTATATCCTCCGGATTCAATTGACTTCCTATCAAATTCAATACCCGTTCCACATATGCTACATCTTTATCCTTTATTTTTTTGTTATTTATATTTAATCGTATACTATTCAGAATCATTCCAAACATTGTTACAGGCAACTTTTCCACATCTGACTGCCATAGCCATGACATTACACGCTGTGCTGCCTCACCACTGAATTCATTCTCTGATAAAAGATTCCACGTATTATATAATACTGCAGCCCCCATAGATTCCTGAATTCCATACTTGTTTATAATTTCAAGTCCCTCATTAAGATACTGTATACTCTCTTCCAACATTTCCTGGCAACAGAAACAGACTATAAGATTGTTTATCAATGCAAGTCTCAGCTCGCTGAACTGCTCTGAATCTTCACACATACCATATCCCTGTAAAGCACACTGCTCTGCATTGGCATATTTCCCTTGTTCCACCAATATGCTGGATTCATACAACCACAGTTTAAGCATTACAGTATTTTTTTTGTCATTATCATCGTTCAGTTTTTCCACCCAGTTCTTCAATTGATCAGCATACTTCTTATACTCCTTATACCTATTTAGAACCATATATGTATCGCACATATTTTCCAGACAACATACATAATCTACCTCTGTTATTTCTTCAATTTTTGAATAAATATCAAGGGACATTTTCCCCATTTCTATACACTTCTCATCCCTCATAACATTCATTAGCTGCATCATTTTATCAGCATAAAAAAATGGAAATTCATTCAAACATTCTCGTATAATTTGAGTATTAATATCTTCATATGCTAAATTAAACCAATCAATATCACCAACATACGCAAAACATACCGCCAATTCTATACACACTACCTGAAAAACTTTGCTATTCTTCGAAAATGATTTACAAAACCTCTGGTATACCATGCCTAAAAGTCTATCCGCCTCATCAATTCCAAACTCATCACAACACGCACCTAATACAGCCTCAAACATCTCCATAACAAAGTATACATTTACTTGTTCACATTCATATGCTGATACAGGAATTATTTCATCATCAAAACACGCAAAAAGAGCAGAGACATCCTTATCAAATTCTTCACACATTAATTCAGGTGTCTCTGCCACTAATTCACTGAACACATTATTCTTTATATCTTCTACAATTTTTAATAGCCTGTCTTCCATATCCTTCGCAACACAAATTATTATCTATTCTTCCATATTTCCAATACTAATCTCATATCTACCTGATACATCAATTGGTATTAAAGCTTCATATCGATCATTTCGTCTTAGCATATTTACGCTGCAACTCTTGCCGTCCAAAGTTTTCGCCTCTAATACAGGTTTTCTTCCATCCCACTCATCAGCGTCTAATGTAATTTTGAGCCCTTCTGTATCAAGTATAATTTTATTGTAATCATTTTCTTCATCAACAAGTGCCATTTCATTTTTTTGAATTTCACTTGATCTAGTAGCAAGTGCGATCGGATGCTCAAAATTATATTCAAATGAATTCAAAAAATTATCAATACCATCAAGTGTCAATCTTATTCCTTTTTCTATAGAAACTACTATTCTCGTTGTTACCCTCATCCCCCCTGTTTTATTTACTTCATATTTTTCAGACGCATATTCTTCAAGTGTATTATCCACAACAATATCATCCTGCACCTGCTTTACTCTCAATAATTTATCATACACATCACGACATTCACGACATTTCAATATATGGGACTGAACCTTATGAAGTAATTTCATATTGTCTGGAGTGATATCTCTCATATACACACATTTTTCTATATCTTCAAAATTTATGTGTTTTGTCTTCAAAACTCATCTCTCCTTCCAAACGTTCAAGATAAACCTTATACATGTCTTGAACTTTCTGATTTATACGATTTGACCCATCAACAATCTGCCTTACTGTAAGATTAAAACGTCTGTTACCCACCAAACTGCCATCTTTCTGCCTTATATTAAGTTTCTCCTTCAATGGTGCAAACACCGTCTCATCTATATTGGAACAAAACACCCCTTTAAAATCTGCTACTATATTATCATATATTTCATATAGAGTCACATTTCTGAGTATTTTTTCTGCTTCTGTTGGCTTACCACTATATTTACTCTGTATCATCCGCGGAATAATCATCTTAGAATAAACAAATCCAATCAATCTCTCCGGAGAAACATTGATTGAAAATATATCATGTAACACACTCCCCAAAGCCTCTGATATAGTTTCATCCATATGTATTGACTCTGGCTCATTTTGCATACTAGCTGTCGCTTTTTCAAGTTCTTTCGGAAAATATTCGTTGCCACCTTCATCCTTGACTGTCCTGTCAATCGAATCATGCTTTCCGTTGTCTGGTTTTTTTCTCCAATTACTTATTTTATGCTCAACGATAGCATTCAACCACGTCTGTCTCTGTGCCTCATGCAAAGTTTCCGAATTAAGAATATAATTGGGTAATCCTTTTATAACAGCCATCTTTATCTCTTGAAGGATGTCCTCCCTATCCTCTTCTTTATCCACTGAATTCAGGAGTTTCCATTTCGTTTCACGCTCTACCATTTTACTGATATCAGCATATATTTGTACATCGCCGTTTTCGTCCTGCAACTCTGACTTCAAATGATTAAAAAATTCCTGAGACGCAAATCGCATTCAATGTCACCTCCTTCTTAACACCATTAATAAATTTCATACATATTATTATAATTATATAATATTACTTTTTTTCTAACTTTTCTAACTTTTCCAGCTCTTCCAACTCTTCTATTTTTTTTTCTAAATCCTTTATCACATCCTCCAAGAACATCTGTTCAGTTATCCCCATTATATCAAGATTATAATAACTTATGAAACTGTTTATTTCTTCATATAGTAGACTAGATCTGTTACTTTTCTGCGCTATTTCCTTACCCTTGTTTGACTCATTCCATTTCTGCACTATTTCCTTATATTTGTCTGACTCCCTTAAAATGTATATGCTTATATCTGATCTAACTTCACGAATAGAAATTTTTCTATAATCAATCTTAAACCGTTTCAATAGTTCATATATATAACTATCCTCAACATATCCTTGTATCTGTTGCATTTGAGCCGCTGCCGATACTACAACTCTATACTCTCTAGTCTGTCTAACATCGATATTTCCTGTCTTCTCCTTGTTATCAGATTTTTCTTGCATTTTCTTTCTTTCAGTTTCCTCTAAGCACTTCTTTATATCAACTCTAACATCGTAAATAGAAATATTTTTACAATCAACTTTATTTTTTCTTAGGAGTTCAGAAATATAACTATCAGTAACATAACCTTGTATTTTTTGAGTTAAAACCGCCTTCGTTATTACATTTTTATATTCACGAGTCTGCCTAACGTTATTATTTGTTTTATTTTCATTATGACATAGCGTTATCGTTACTTCTTCTTCCATGTACTCCTTCATATCTATATCATTTCTAACATCATAATTTGAAATATTATTACAATCAGTTTTATATCGTCTTAAGAATTTAGAAATAACACTTTGGGGTGGCTCTTTTTTTTCACTTTTTTTAATTATTTCTTTTGGAGTTATACAATCCTCTGGAACTTTAAACAGCATCAGTACAGGCATACAACTATAAACATTATCTTTTTCCATTACATTACCTCCATTTACTCAATACTATTTCACATTTTACATCATACCCATATACACAAATCAAAATATCCTTATATACATAAATTATAATTTATCTTTCTTATAAACTTCCTGCAAAGATCCTCTATTAACTGCGACGTTTCCACAAATCTCCATCTCCAATACAGGATAAAGTTTTGCTTTCTTAAACCTTATAATATCTATTCTATCCATTACATAACCATAATTATCCATGTACTTATACCTTAATAACTTATCTTGTATCCAACAATCACAAAATAAGTTAATATTTAAATATTTTCCAGCAATATAAATTTCCTCTACAATAGGCAATCGTACATATTTTATTCTAAATTTATCCTTTCCCTGATATTGAAAATTAATCGGTGAAAATTGATCCTGTAACCGTTCACGTATTCTATCGTAATACACCGTTTCTTGATGATCCAAAGCAATCAATTCAACCCTGTTTCCATTCTTAGATAAAACTAGCCATGATATGTTTCCATACCGACCATTCCCCAAATATATAACATCCCAAGTCTGTAAATCGGCTACATTACAAACATTGCCTTTATCCGAACTTTTCCCCTTAGAGTTTGCCTCAAGATATGCTATATCTTCTTTAACAGCTTCTAAGCTCAATCCATCCTTATCAAATCCATTTGAATGAACTAATTCAATAATTTTATTATCCGATAATCTCCCTATTTGGGACAGTTCAACCCAATATGGTAAAACTTGCATATATCGTGAAGATCGACATTTGCTTTCCGATTTTATATTATAAAATTTATTACTAGTATTATCTAAAAATGGTATTTTAAATAAAGTAACTATATTTTGACAATCTTTACATATTCCCTCATGATTCTCCATAAACTTCCCACATCGCAAACAAAAGCTATCCATACTCTTCTTCACCCTTTTTTCATTTTATAAATGTATTTGTATATCTCCTGCATATTTCCATACTTCTATTTTATCTAGATTTATCCAAAGTGCGGGACATACTCCAATTCCAACACTTTTAGCTCCCCACCCATAAGAATAAACTTTTCCGCTTCTCAAAACTGCCATAACCAGATCGTTATCATATCCTTTTGTTCTTAACCACCACGCTCTTTTATTAATATTATTAATTAATGTATTTTCTTTATTCATATTATGTATGGCATATGGTGACATTCCCCTATATCGCATTTCATCATCACATTCCGCTAATGATTGAAATCCATACTGTTCATTACAAATTTCACTGTAAGACAACAAAAAAATCTTATCTGATGAGTTAACATCCGGCAAATCTGTATTAAGAATAGCTTCTCTTTCAGAGTATGTAAAAGCAAGATGATAAAAAAAACTATTTAACCATGCACGCAAAGAACTATATTTCCATCTGTTCTCTGAATAGCCAATATCAAATGGCCTACTATCTATACAAATATCTGCAATTACAAATGCTTTATTACCCTTAATATCTAATACACGCCACTTTATAGGATCCCTCGTCTTTCCGCTATTAATAAATTGAGGATATTCCCCGAAGTAAATACAATCATATATAACTGTATTATTATCTTTATCTATCATAGGGGACCTTAAACTTTTCAGTCCAAATTGATAAACACCTGTGTTAGAAATTATTTGCTCTTTATCTCCACTTTCTTCTTTGATTTGTAATACTTCTTCTTTATTGTGACTATATGTTTTGTCCAAATTTGGTACGCTGAACATCATATATATTGTCGAACATTTATCACATAAAACGGCATTAGTATTTATCTCTCTTCCACACTGCAGACAAAAATTAACCATTGTTTTGCACCTCCTGTCATAAATTTTACCATAATCCTCTTCCACAACACATCTTATATTTCATTCCACTTCCACAAGGACATGGTTCATTTCTTCCAACCTTTGATACATCTTTACCTCTTACCGGATATGTTCTATATTCATCCGCAAATTGTTGAGATTTTATATATTTATCTATTGATCCCCGAAGTCTTAAATGTTCTCTTCTTAATGTATCTATATCATCACACACTACAGGAATTTCAAACAACGACAGTATGTGCTCATAATTACAACATTCTATTCCATTTTCTTGCATCAATCTACCACATTTCATACAATATTTTATCATGTTTTAATAACCCTCTATATATCCTAAATATAATCACTTAAACAGACAATTCACATTGACCATCTTTAGCTGTTATTTTATGCCACTCCTGAAGCGTTGTCTTAGTCGGAACACCAACCATAACAACATTTTTGGGGGTTGCATAAATCTCGATATTTCTACCTTTTTTATTAAATAAATCCCTATATCCCTTATATCGATCTGTCATAAATATTACATTTTGATTTGACGATCCCCTAAGATTAATTCCATCATTCAACGCATCTATATATTGCCCATCTATCAATATATCTACATAATTATCTAATATTTCATCAATCCTATCGTTTCCTAATTTTCTCAGTTCTGTAACTGTATATCCTGTGTATAACATCACACCAAGGGTGGTTCGTTTACATATTTTAGCCAGTAATTCATACAAACCATCTATCTGCAAGAATGGTTCACCTCCGCTAATAGTTATCCCCTCTATACTTTTCTGTTGAAGTATGTATTTATAAATATCCTCTGTCTCTACAAGATGTCCAGATTTAACATTTCGGGTCTCTGGTGACATACATCCTTTACACATGCGATTACACCCTTGAAACCATATAGCAAATCGCTCCTCCGGACCTAATGCCCTTGTCTTAGGAACAAAATCATGAATTCTTATAAACATTATATAACCTTTACTCTCCTTGAAAGTCTTATACTCATCTTATCTGTTATTCCCATTATATAATCTAAATCCAATAAACACTCTGACACTTCCAAATCCACATTCTTTCTAAGAGACTCGTCATTATACATCTGATCCACTATATACGACAACTCATCTTTTAATTGCGCTACATCTACATCCGTGGATTTACCTCTATATGTCATCTCCGCAATATCTAATAACCTGTTTGATAATAATTTTAACTTCATTAATAAATCATAATTTTCAAAATATACCCTTGCTTCCTCACTTACATTAAACATAGGTTCTATAAAGGCCTCAATCAACTGGCGTTTCTGCACATCATCCATATTTTTGCTCATCGCATCCAATCCATTATCCTCCACATAATGAATTATTCCCTGTTCAAGCTTTTTCTTATCCGAATACTCAATATGACGCTCTTCAACTATATAATTATAAATAATTTCTTCAACGCTCATTCTTACACATCCTTTCAACCCATATATTTATTCATATATATCGTCTTATATTGAATAAACAATCGTTCCTTTGCATGTCTGATCTCATCCATATCCTGACTGTTCTCTACAACATCAATATCCTTAGAAAATCTGTTCCATGCACTTTCATCATTTCCACTCAATCTATTAAACTCTCTTTCTATACTCTTTTTATCTGTGCCGAAATAAGCTGCTTCTACATTTTCTTGACCTACCAACTTTTCAAGACGTTCTGCCCATACTCTTGCTTCTGGATAAGACACAATTGACTCACTTGCGTCGTCCAGTTCTTGCGATCTTAACTCCCTCATTGTATACATTTCTGTAATTCCTTCATTAATTTTCTCGTTTTTATCCGTGATTCTCCCATCTTCATGAAAGGTCGTTTCTCTAAGACCGCTAACCAATTTTGTATCCCCATTTTCCATATTGATTTCTTGTCTATCAGCACATAAATGCATTGTTTCATGAACAGACACATGCTCGATTACTGGCATTGAAATATCTTTTATAAATATATTTCCTTCCTTATCGCAATGCCCAACAACATTAAACGGAACCTCCTCAAATCTATCAACATATTCCTGACTTGAAATAACATTAAGATGATCTTTAGTTTCGTCCGAATCGAGCATTTCCCGCTGTGACTCATTCATGACGTCACCATGCTCTTCCATCATATCTCTCTTTGTTTCATCATGCACTGCATCAGCAATTTCCTTGGACGTTATTTCTTCATTAGAAGAGAAATCACATTCGTAGGATATCTCATTATTATTTATATCCCTATTCCCTGCTTTTGTCTCATAGACTTCAGGTTCTTCCTCGTATAATTCTTTCATATCACACCACTCCCAATCGCATAGGCGTACAGCACAATACGCTTTTCTCTCATTCCATAGTTGTTCGAATTATAATTAGTTACAATATATCCTAATGCACACAGTTTATCATGTACATTCAAATTATATCTTCCAAAAAATTCATCCACCATCCGAGTAACTACATTTCTATCATATCTATTCATCATAACCTTCTCTATAAACATACGTGTATTTATGTCCAAAGGTACAATTCTTTCTATCCGCTCATCACGACCAAACAATCCTTTTTCACAGTACAAATAAGCCAAATTCAAAATTTTGTCATGGCATCTTTGTCCGACATCAACCTGCGCAGCAATTTCATTTCCAAGACTCGAAATTACAGCCTGTCCACATCCCAGCATAGATAACAACCCTCTCTGATATTCATTTAACCGCAAATGATATGCAACCATATCTACATCTTTTTCACTTGCTGTTGCATGAATGATCTTTGTACCCGTAGTGTTGACCGCTTCCATATTCAACTTTGATGGACTCTGATCTGCTATAACAATTCCTATTCCATACTCACGAAGTTCAGTCAGCATACTAGTAAAATACTGACTTGCCAAAGCTTTTGAACTGATTTCTGTTCCTGGTAAAATATTGGAAATAATATTATGTGCCTCTTCCAAAACAAGAACACTCTTCAAACTTCTAGAACCATTCTGTTTCCTGATATACTCATTTATCTGAATCAACAATATATTTGCCACAAATGGTTTCATTTCTAGTGACAAATCATCTAATTCTATAACACAACAATGATTACACAGAAATTCACCGGTTATTTGCTTATCACTGCCTCTACTATCTAAGCATCCCGTATTCATCAAATCATTAAGTCTTGCAGAAAGAGCACCTTCTATATCCTGCTTGACCTCTCTTCCTGAACGAATGTAGTTGTCGGAATATTCATCTAAATTGTTCAGTACATCTTTGATTGTTGGATACTTTTGACGATTTTTTATAGCAATATCCGAACACAACCAATTAAATTTCTTATATGTATATGTAAGTAGCCCCTTAAATTCTATTCCTATTCGTTTTTCTAAATCAAATGCCCCTGAAAACGCATACATTAATTCATCAATATGATTACCTATTTTTACCCCATCTTCTGGTTCAAGAGGATTAATCAACAATGGTCGTGCATCATATCCTGAGGAAAATACATACAAATCATCAACGACATTCATCATTTTCCAATAATCTTTCTTGGCAGGTTCTATGACACAAAAAGTCTTTGAACTTCTATACACATTTTCTAATATAGACATGACCGTGTTGGTTTTTCCGCCTCCTGTAGCACCAGTAACCAGAACATGTCTAAGCAAGCTGTTAAATTCCACCCTATATGGTTGCTTACTATTACTCATAACGCCCAACTCAAATGACTGTGCAACATCTGTGACAGGAGCCATATTATATCTAAAATCATGTTTACTATCTGAACTAACATTTGTATCAATTACTTCCAAACCACGGTGGCTATATAACGGCAACTGAAACAGACTTGCCAAATCATTTCCTGAAACATATGACACCAAACTGCCCTTTAACAGGCTCTGGTCTATATTGTATGTTGGAATTGCATATCTTGCCTGTGGAATAATCATTCTGTTCCTTGCAAACTCATTTCTGTCAATAAAAAAATATTTTACATTTTCTAACCCCAATGTATCTTCACTTTTTAAACAGCCTGCAAGTGTCGTACCAAGTTTTTGTGCATCTGTAACATTTGAAGCTGTAAACCATACAACACTTTCCCATAAGCCGCCCACAAGGTTGTTATAGTACTCCTTCAATTTTTCAAGATAATTTGCCAATCTACTATTTCCAGGAAAATCATTGTGTATCTCTATTCTCGATCCACTTCCGAATGTATTATTTATGTTCAAAAAAGACTGTGATAAATTTAGTAATTCATATATTGAATTTTGAATACGACGCATTTTTACATTTTCTACAGGTCTGGCTAAAATACACACCATGGAATCCATATCCTGCATTACATTCATAATGCTATCCACAATATCGTTTTCTATACTCACTTTACCTGTTACTATTCCCGAACACCTGCTAATCCTTCTTCGATCAATATCTGTTATAAACTTATTCATGCAATTCATGCTTGGCAAAGCATTGCGCAAAGCATTATCGATTCCCGGGGTTGTCTCAGAAGCCAAATAAATCTTCTGCATTCCATCTATAGATACAATAATATATGCTACTGCCGCACCAATGTTATGATATGAACTCAATGTATCTAAAACTGCTCTTTTTATTTCTGATATATTTCTATCATCATTCTGTAATTTCCTGTATGATGCAATCTCCACGTACCTCATATTTGAAAGAACATCATAATCATTTTCATACGACATCCATCTGCCGTTAAACCCTTCCATATATTCACCAGACAGAAAGTCATATATCTCATCTGTATGTGCCAAAAAATCTTCATATATATGAGTATAGTAATTTGCCATAATTCATCTAATCTCCAAAAAAACTTTTAATAAATATCAAAAATGCAATAATCAATATTGCATATGTTACAACCTTCGCAAGCAGTGCCACCACTATCCCCGAACTAACAAGGTAGTAACTGAGAAAAACTACAAGAAGCAAAAGTAATGAAAAAAATATCGCTGGTATCTGAGGTGTTGGCCTTATCTGTGACTCTGTCTCATTTGAGTATATTTTTGTCGCTACATATCTGTCTCCTCTTTTCTTCACTACCACACGCACATCATCTCCATAATTTAAGCGCCCTTCTATATCTCCATAAAATATCAAGTCTCTTTTTTTACCTGACAAACGTCCTCTGTGAAATTCTTCTAGTCTGAAAACCGTCTCATGAGATGTATTTCCAAACTGATATGGTTCTCCTCTAAATATCGCATTAATTATTTTTTTTAGTCTATTATGGTATCTTGCATGAGAATTTACCTCTGTAACCGTTCCTCTGTAAATATATCGAAAACCTTCTCTTGTCTCAAAACTCGGTTCTGCGCTGACAGAAGACGACTGTGAATCCCCTGTTCCTGATCTGTTTACGGTGGCATTACTTGACACAGGTTTTACCACACTACCAGTTGCTCTATGTACTACAGTACGTCGATATGTAACCAATGTAGCTCCACATAATGGGCATGTTGTTATCTCATCATCATATAACGCATAATCATTACAACTTGGACACTTTTTCATGTATATTCTCCCCCGTGTTAGGCTAATGTTATCTCATACGGTCCAGCTTTACTATATTTCTTATCTGTTCCTACATAAATCCATAAATTTAATTTTGCATCAATATATAACCCAACTCGCCAATAATCATCACACTTTATCGGCTTAATCTTTGCATATATAATATACTCTTTACCAGCATATTTATAAGACAGTTCCAGATCCTGTGCCTCTTCACTATATAACCACTGCCCAAACGACACTGGAGACCAATAAATTCTATCTGAACACATAACTCCATCAGCCAAAATAATTTTTTTCCTGCCCTTGCTCTCCAATCCGCCATCTGCTCCTCTTAACTGATATTCATATGCATTTACAGCAATCTCCGTTATCTTAGGAAGTATGATTTTGTTTCTCATATCCTGGCATCTCTGAATCTCTCTATTTTCCGCGTCATCATCTAATGTATTTACATATTGGCAACCACATCTGGTGCACTTCATTTCAGAGTTCTCCATCGAGCGACCACAACATCTACATATCTTCATATATTTAACCCCTCCTTATTTACCAATATCCTTATTTCTCTTTACAATCAGATCTAATATCTTTTTATATTCCTTGCCATATATATATATTAATTCTTTTATTACTTTCTCCATGGAATCAAACCACAAGTTTAATTCCTCTACATTTTGGGGCGTTCTTGGAAGAATACCTACTCTGCCATCTTCATCTACCTTTAATATTTCCTGTGCTCCATCAATTGAATACAAATCTATTACTACTTTATCATCACATACCATTTTATATATCCCTGACAGTTCTTTGATGTCCTCATCCACTCCCCTCTCTTTTACTTTAATTTCTTCTAGTTTATCCTGCAGATTTTTCTTTTCTTCCTCCAATTTTTTTGTATTCTCTTCATATATGCTCTCCTGCTCATCTACGTCTCGTTCTAGTTTCTTTATTTCGTCGGGCAACTCTTCTATCCTTTTAACTGTTTCTTTATATCTCTTTTCCAGTTTTCCTTTTTCCGCTTCTTTTTTCTTTTTTTCTTCTGTTGCTTCCTGTAAGTTATTCTCAACCATCTCATAGTCCTGTTTTGCTTTTTTTAGCTCACTATCAGCAGTGATAAATTCCTCATTCCGTTTATTAAAGTCACTTTCATACTTTTGTTTTTGTTTCCGTAACGCATCCAAATCTACTTTTTCGAGTTCCTCTATCTTTGCCTTATTTTCTGATATTTTTTCACTTACGTCTTTATATGCTTTCTCTTTTTCGACAAGAGCACCTCTTGTTTCCTGAAGTGTTTTTTCTTGCTCTTCCATTTTCTTTAATTTTATGCCAAGATCTTTCAGCTCTTTATCTGCATTATTCAGTTTCTCTGAAAGTTCATTTATTTTTTTCTGCACAAATGCAGGCACTTGTGCCAGTCCTTTTCTTATACTAACATCATACATACACTTTTCAGCATTACGCATTCTTAAAAGCTTTGCTGGTAAAGTATTTGGAGCATCCACTTCCATCTCCTGCAAAGAGCGTTCTGGATCATCGTCATATTGGAATACATCTTCATTAATATTATTGTGTAATTCCACCAAATTATCAATTGAGATTGGATAATCATCCTGTACTTTCTCCTCTAAAGTTCTTATGTATTTTTTTGTAATCTCAAACATTGGCAACCTCCTTTTTACTTGACGGTTCGCAAAGACCCTAATATTGAATCTATATTTCCTAATCTAATTGGTTTCGGTTGAGTATTTTCAGGCAGGTCTACATATTCACCATTCTCATTCTGTTTTTGAACTCTAACATGCACAGTTATCACTAACGATTTATCCAGGGATATCCCAAATTTGAATACATCTGCCTTAGTAATACTATCTAAACTCTCCAAATACTCTCCATCGAGTTCCCCATGTTCCACATGAATATCCATCCTTGCATCCTCGATTGTCGTATCCGCTCTGTTTATAACAATATCCCGTAATCTTCCACTAAAATTTTCACTACGCCAATAAACCTTGTCTGGAGCAATCACATCTCCTTTATGTACTGCATAGTAAACCTTATCAAGTTTGCCATTTCGCATACTTGCAAACCCTATATGATATGGTGCAACCCGCTTGATATCTATGACTCCCTCAGCAACTAATGCTGCTCCATACGATATAGCTTTTTCACAATCACTGACATTGCTCATCATATCTTTAAATCTTGGATCATCCATCCCACCATAAGAAAAGCTCTTACATATCTGTTTTTGAGTTAAGTAAAAATTACAAAAACCTCCAACCATTGCAATTTTTAAATTTTCATTTTCTATTTTTTTAGCATCTATATACCCTTTCATATCATCCAGTTTTTCTTTTAATACCGGATTAATCACAACATCATATGCCTTCTTTAAATCCCCATATGTGATATTATAATTTTCTCCTGATACATATATATCACAAAATGTTTCCTCCAGAAGTTCTTTCATTCCTCCATCAAACACATAAGAAAATACCAACTCATCAGTCATTTTATTATTGTCAAAAAATGAATCAGTTCCTTCAATTAACGCTCCCTCAATATCATTAATGCAATCGTAATAATCTTTATCTTGGTTATTCATTTCAATTCCATTTCTTTTACAAACCAATTCCAAAATTTTTTCGATAAATGCCAGACCTGCACTTCCTAAGTTGTTGCTTCCATCTGATATTCCCGCACCTGATCGCCTTACTAAAGTTATTTCACAACGTTCTCCATTATATTTCACATCGCAGAGTGACAAATCCAATGTACCTCCACCATAATCTACTAACAGAATCTTTCCATTATAATGTTCTTTCCTGTTCTTGTAATAATTATCTGTAAAATACGCACAAGCAAGTTCCGGCTCACTTATTACCTCTACCATCTTTGCTCTACTGTTTTCTTTTACAATATCCTCTATAAACACTCGACTATCATTTGCCTTATTACTATCAAACCATACGGCAGGAACACCTACTACCACTTTATCAAATTCCACAGGGATTCTTTCACAAGCACGTGCTTGATCAAACAAAAATCTTATATAAATCTCTGTAACCTTTTCTGGAGTAATAACTTCATCATATCCACGATCATGGCGTTTTTGCTTGCTTTTCTCTGTAAGCATCATTTTAAATCCTCTATACACTACAGATCCAGCTTCTTTCATTTTTCCTAACGCGTTTCTACCACACACTAAATTACCACTTGAATCCTTTACAACCAATGAACTTATGCTTTCCTTTAAATTTGCTGCTTTAAGTCTTAATGCATCTATACTATAATCATCTGCCGCATCAGATCTTTTGTTTACTCTTGATATTACAGAATATGTAGTTCCAAAATCCAATCCTATGTTCATACTGCTTACCTCTCTAATCGTTTATTGTTTAATTTTTAACTAAACATCCAAACTTAGAACCTGTTTCATGTTATTTATTCGTTTTTCCCTTAGTGCCTCATACTCTTCATACATTGATTCTTTTCCTTTAGGTTCATATTTAGTTACTCCTCCTCCATTGAACTTACTAATAATTTCTTCCCATACGATTCTGGCTCCTTCTTCACTGTAACCATATAAATTTAAAACAAATTCAATATCTCCAGTCTGATATTCGGTTTTTCCATTTCGAAGTCTTACCTTGTTTACATTTCTACATGACAACACCTCCAGAACTGCATCTTGTCCTGCCCCATTGTCAAATTCACCAATATAATTTTTTCTATAATCTCCGTCTACAAATTTACTTCCTGTCTCCGTCCAGCCTTCTGACTCCATTATATTAGTAAGCGTTTCAGCAATACTTATCAAAGCATTAAAATCCTCCGCTCTGCGAAGGGCATAATCCAAACAAGCTTGAAAATCCTCAAGCAACTTATTTAATAAATCATACGATCTTTGCAGACCCTCAATATCCATCTGTTTTTCATAATTAACCTCATCTGCTGTAATTACATTGTAATTTTCTATCAGTATTTTATGAACGCCATCTGACCAATACTTTACATTTTCCTCCTCTGGTACACTCCCATCATTTGATGCCATCTCCTCATATGGAATATCCGCATATTGGTTTATTTGTTCTTCTACACTTCTAATTTTATTGCATAGACTTTTGAATTGCTCATTCTTAATCTCTAGCTCTGCATAATACCTTGTAGCATCAACAATTTTCTTCTGCGCAAGCGCTATAGCAGCTTCATACGACTCCCCTTTTATATCTTCCTGAATGAACCGAATACTTTCTCCTATCTCATTTACCTCATTGGGCAAGAGTAATTCCCCGTATAATTTTTTCATTTTATCAAAGCAATCTTTAAGGCTGATTTTATATACCAGAGCTTTTTCTTCGTTTGTTTTTAATTTCTTTTGAATTTCGGCAAATCGATCATTTATTTCCTTCGTAACCTTTTCGACTTTCCTGTTCACATTATCAACATCCCACTTAACTTGTGACAATTCAGCCTTAATCGCATCAATTTTTTGTTTATTTTCGACATTCATGCGTCCGATATTTAATCTTATTTCAGTGTCTAAACTGGACAGTTCGTCTTCAAGAGTGCCTTTTACCCCCTCTAATTTAATATCCATCTCCTTATTTTGTTTTGTTATTATTTCATCCAAGGATGCATCAACCTGTCTGGCTTTTTCCTCTTTCAGCTTAAGTTCATCTAAAAAACTCCTCTTAGCATCTTTTAAATTTTTTTCTTTCTTCTCGAAGTTTTTATATACAGAATTATTTACATACATAACGTACCTCCGAATCTCCATTTCACCTAAAAATCTACTTATTAGCAAAAACAAAGAAAACTTATTACTAAATCAACGAATCTGTCATGGTCTTGTCTACAAAATCATCTGCTGAATTGATTCTTTCGCAATTCTTAATATCCCTCTCCGTATAAACTGTACCTATTCCACAATCACATAACTCATTACGAAGTGCCTCTTCCTTCATCTCCTTCTGAACCGAATCGTCATCATCGATATACCATGACACGGAAGGACTTTCACCACCTGATGAAATAACCACCGCAACTTCATTACCTGCACCATCATCCCCTTTCATTGTAATAGGATCTCTTTCATCATTATTTTCTACCGTCGTTATATCCCAACCTGCAGCATTTAATGCCGATACCATCGACTCTGCAGTGCTTGCTGCTGCAACAGCACCCATCATAAGTTCTCGTGATTCACTGTCACAAAGTGAAAGTTTTCTTTTAATTACATCTAAATTCTGTTTAATTATTTGTAACTCCTCTATAGAACAAGTTCTACCAAGTTTTTCCTCTTGCTGACAATATTCTTTCTCGATATCATTAAAACTCAATCCATCACAAAGTCGTTCCGACCAGCGGCGAATATTGTATTCATACTCCTCTGTTTCTCCATCAACCACAATTGATAACACTGCTTCATCAGATGTCAATTTCATCATGTTTTTCTTTACATCTGAACATTCCTTATATATTTCCTCTAACATAATATTCGCACGCTCATTAATTGCAATTAATTCAGTTAATAGCTTACTTGCTTCCAATATACCTGTTTGAGCTACTGCAATACCTGCCAGATAAGTTCCAGAACTTATATTGTTATTTAAATTGTTATATATATTGACCAAGCCGTTATACTCCATTGGTTTATGTATCTCTGGATATAAATGTGAAATCTGATCTAATATGTCTTTCAAATGAGTTGCATAACAATTCGCCTTATCAGCTTCACTATTTTGAGCATCTACAATACTTTTAAATGTCTCATTAAAAGCAGTTGCTACTTCATTAATTTTTACATTTATTATTGATATATCTGCTCCAGTCTTTTTAATATCGCTCCGAATATCAGAAACTTGATTTTCAAAATTATTTTTTGCATTAATTACAGCCATATCCCCTGCTGTTTTTACGCTATTCATGGATTTATTAAACGAATCCATCAACGAGGATAACGCATGATCCAGCCTTTTTTCATTGTTGTTACATATATTGGCATAATCATTTTTCTTATTGTTAATATATCTATCTATCTCCTCTATTTTTGATTTTGTCTTTATTACAAATGCCTCGTCTTTCTTAACTTCTTCTTGACGTTTTCTCCATGCATCATCATTAACATAAGTCTCGTTATAACTCATTTTTCTACCTCCAACTTTCTCAAATTTTTTTATTTATACTGTTTAACATCTAAAATAATATGCTATGATATCCCATTAATGTCTTCCGCAATTATCTTTGTTAGTTCTTCTTTCCCTACTTCTTTTTTTGATAATCTTAAAGCTTGCCGGCTTATTGATGCCTCCATCAGATTTCTAACATATCTACCATTTCCAAAATGTTCTTCATGACTAGCAGTTTCTAGTTTGCTTCTCAGTGCATCAATTGCCTCTTCATCTAATTCATATTTTTGCGCACTATACATTTCCTGCGCAATCTGCATCAACTCATCTACTGTATAATCAGGGAACTCGATAATATTGGAAATCTTAGCTTTTAATCCATCGTTTTTATCTAAGAAATCATCCATCTCTTTACCATATCCAGCTAAAATTACCACAAGTCTATCCCAATTTTCATACATCATCTTAAATAGCTCACTTATTGCTTCTATTCCAAAATCATTTTCTCCTCCTGCTAATAATGAATATGCTTCATCAATAAATAAAACTCCATCTAATGCAGATTCAATTACTTTTCGTGTTTTAAGAGCTGTTTGTCCTACATACCCTGCCACTAGATCAGAGCGGTCTACTTCTACCAACTTATTTGTTTTAAGAATATTCATATTATATAAAATATCTGCAACTATCCTTGCCATAGTTGTCTTTCCTGTACCCGGATTTCCCTTGAAAATCATATGTCTCGTCATAGTGTTATTAATACCAGTATCCTTCTGTACCTCTAACATATCTTTCCACTCACGAATTATATTTTTTACACTGTCCAATCCAATTAATTCAGAAAAAGCATCCTCAAGATTGAAATTCTTATTTGACTTTATAACTCCATTAGCATAATTTTCATTACAACTCATTTTTTCTACCTCCAAATTTCTCATCTAAATTTCTCAAATTTATACTGTTTAACCTTTACAGTAAAAAATGCTATAATATCCCATTAATGTCTTCTGCAATTATCTTTGTTAGTTCTTCTTTCCCTACTTCTTTTTTTGATAGTCTTAAAGCTTGCTGGCTTACTGATTTCTCATATATATTCCTAACTGTTCTTCCATTTCCAAAATGTTCTTCATGACTAGCAGCTTCTAGTTTGCTTCTCAATGCATCTGTTGCCTCTTCATCTAATTCATATTGTAGAGCACCATACATTTCCTGAGCAATCTGCATCAACTCATCTACTGTATAATCAGGAAACTCAATAATATTGGAAATCCTAGATTTTAATCCAGCATTACTATCTAAGACATTATTCATCTCGTCACCATATCCAGCTAAAATCACCACGAGTCTATCCCGGTTTTCATCCATCATCTTAACAAGCTCATCTATTACTTCTTTACCAAAATCATTTTCCCCTCCTCTTGATAACGAATATGCTTCATCAATAAATAAAACTCCATCTAATGCTTCCTCAATTTTCTTTCGCGTT
This sequence comes from Wujia sp., assembly GCF_056872695.1. Taxonomy (NCBI): domain Bacteria; kingdom Bacillati; phylum Bacillota; class Clostridia; order Lachnospirales; family Lachnospiraceae; genus Wujia; species Wujia sp. Next base: position 148,432 of record NZ_DBMFCD010000006.1, read on the forward strand.
TGAGGTGCACTTTCCCCTACATATTTTCCCACTAAATCAGCTCGTGTTACTTCTACCAACTTATTTGTTTTAAGAATATTCATATTATATAAAATATCTGCAACTATCCTTGCCATAGTTGTCTTTCCTGTACCTGGATTTCCTGTAAACATCATATGCATGGTTTTAGTTTCATCCACTGGGAGGCCATTTTCTTTTCGCTTCTTTTGTATCTCCTGCTCCGATTTCCATGCTCTGATAATTTCTTTAACAGTATCTAATCCTATTATCTTATTAAAAACCGCTTCAAGATCAAACTCCTTTCCTTTCATTTGGGTGTCAATATCTTCAGTCAATTGAGCGTCAATATCTTCAGCCAATATAATATTCCATTCAGATGGTGAATAATCTTTTTTTTGAGTTAATCGATATGCTTGATTATTTATTGATTCCTCCATCAGATTTCTAACATATCTTCCATTTCCAAAATTCCTTTCATGACTGGCAGCTTCTAGCTTGCTTCTCAGTACATCTTTTGCAGCTTCATCTAATTCATATCTTTGCGCACTATACATTCCCTGTGCAATCTGCATCAACTGATCTACTTCATAATCGGGAAACTGAATAATATTGGGAATCCTAGATTTTAATCCATCGTTTTTATCTAAGAAATCATCCATCTCTTTACTATATCCAGCTAAAATCACCACAAGTCTATCCCTGTTGTCATCCATCATCTTAACAAGCTCATTTATTGCTTCTATTCCAAAATCTTTTTCTCCTCCTGCTGATAACGAATATGCCTCATCAATAAATAAAACTCCATCTAATGCAGACTCTATTACTTCTCGTGTTTGGGTAGCTGTTTGTCCTACATATCCCGCCACTAGATCAGAGCGTTTTACTTCTACCAACTTATTTGTTTTAAGAATATTCATATTATATAAAATATCTGCAACTATCCTTGCCATTTTTGTCTTTCCTGTACCAGAATTTCCCTTGAACATCATATGTCTCGTCATAGTATTATTACTACCAATATCTTTTTTTTGCTCCTGTACCTTTAATCTAGCTTTCCATTTACGAATCAAGTTTTTTACATCGTCTAATCCAATTACTTCGGAAAAAGCCTCCTCTATGTCAAATATTTTATTAGACTTTATATTATCCTTAGCATATCTTAAGTTAACTCTCTCAAGACCATAACTACTAACATCACTGTGTGGTGTATAGTCCCATTCTTCATCATCAATCTTATCTTTATATTCCTCCACTATAGAATTCGCGTAATTTTTCAATATATCGAAAATTGTTCTAGTTCCAACATCAGAACTAACAAAAGTATCATCATTATCTTCCACAATAGGTTTCTTATTTTCAACATGTTCGAATATAGATCGTCCTAATAAATAAGACTGAGTCACATTTAGATTAGCAAAATACCTTTTTTGACTATCTGACTCTATATATTTTAATCGCAATATACAATTAGCTATATCACTACTATTTAATCCTGACACTTTTATCAATCTTTTTTTTAAAATATCTGAAATACTTGCCTTTTTCCCAGCTACATGGTTACCATAAATTGTTGCCATATCGCCGTCCATCGTCCTAACCGCTTCATCATTTGCCCAATTTACCAAAAATTGATCTTCATTATCAAGTTTGAAGATTACTACATTTTTCGTCCTAGCCGCATCATTTAGGTTTCTCGTTAACATACGCCCTCGCTTCTTATATTCTCCTCCAAAAAATCGAGATATTGGCATAACCAAAGCGGTTTTTATATATTCCGATGACAAGCACTCCCCCACATGAGAATTCCACTGTGTTTCTGTCCATATTACTTTTCTTTTACCAAACATTGGCTGCTTTGGCTGTTTCTCATCTGATTCAGGTTTTGTGGGTGTTCCCGCCCTCTTTAAATTATTTAATTTTAAAGCACTTAAACCATTATTACCGGCACTTTTTTTTATATTATCTATCAGCTCCGCTTTTTCCTCTTTTGACAATCTTCTATTTTCCTTCTCAAATTCCTTAACTTTTTCAAACGACATTTTCGAGAATTCATCATAAGAAAAGGCTGATACATCTTCATCAAGGAATACTATCCTCTCGTATCCTTCATTTATAAGAACCCTATACAAATACTCATCTGCTGTTATTAATTCCAATGTATTCATAATAATTTCTTCACTTGACTTGCATACAAAATATCTAATTCGCGATCCCCCTGAACCAATATCAAATAAATTTGCCATCTTAAACCTCCAGTTATCTTTATGTCATATATTGTATGAAGCATCTTGCCCATTTGGATTTTCCCTAAAAAGCAGATGTTTTTTGTAGTTCTACATTAAAAGGGATGAATGTATATATTAATGTTCACATTCATCCCTTCGTCCTATGGATTACTTTCTTGTAAAGTACCCACTACATCCATTCGAACTTTCGTAAGGATAATAGTATGCCTTATTTCTTGTACACCAGATTTTTCCACTGCTGTCTCCACCAGGTTCAGACCATCCGCAGTCTCCACAACAATACGCACAGCATGTTCCCTCACTTAATTTTACTGTTTTCTTTTCCTCCATAACGTTTTTCCCCTTTCTCTTGTACTTTATACATAAACAAAGATCTACAAAAATCTTTGTACATGTAACATATTCTCTAACATATTTTATCTATAACACTTACCCCACATTGATATATACTGTTACTTTTAATTAAATACATATAAAATGTTTTTCTCACAACTAATGGAAAAATAACATACTCAAGGCTATTCTCTTGTAATATTTTTCTTGCATAATGTATATCCGCATATGATAACTCATTTACATCTTCTGGATGACTATGTATGATCCCCGCAAACTCAATATCATCTTTTAACCATTGCGCTAATATTGTATTTATTTTTTCTACATTAGGGACATATTCATACTGATTTATGTCTGCATTACCATCATAGAAATATTTACATATTATTCCATTTTTTCTCCCTAACACTCCACCGGTTTCAGGAGGCTGAACTGCAATTGTATCCAATATTTGGTTATATACTTCTTTTGTCATCAAAATATTATTAATCATCATATCATATTTATTAATACTATATAATTTCACTATCTGCTTTTAAAACATTATTTATTGCCTATCAAATACTCACAAAATATATACAAATAATAAAGTCCATATGTCTCTGCTACTACACCAGCAAGCCTAATCATGTTACAAATAATTCCCCCAAATATAGTTATGATAATTTCAAATACAGTTTCTCTATCTTTATTTCTAACAAAATTAAACATTGATAGACTAACTATTATGCATGAAAAAATTATAACTCCCTTAGGAGCATCCACAAAAAATTCTATGCATGTTGATCCTACTACTATATTTTCAAATATAAAAAGTATCCATATTAATATGTCCCTCAAACGGACTTTTTGTATACGTTCAAACTTTAAATCCATCCAAGTTCCAACTAAATATTCTGCTCCAAGCCAATCTATTAATGGATTTCCTGATGATTTATTTTCTGCATATTCTTGTTTTTCTTCTATCTTTCGATTATCATTTCTTTTTTTACTGTAACATGTATAATTTGTATTAATTTGATTATTCTTTAAATGTTCAATTACAACTAACGCAGCGGCGGCGGCACTAAACTCATCATATCCCTCATAATATCCCATATCTCCCTCTTTTGGATTATATGAGTCTGTATACCATGATCCATCTGTAATTACTCCATTTTCGCATCTACCTATTCGTTGTCCTCTCAAATACATATATCCATCTGTATTTACTTTACCTATCAATGTATTATTTCGATATACATTTCCTTCCATATCAAAGCATCCAATTTCCTTTCTTATAAAGGCATTGCTCGAATCGTATACCTTATTTCCTTCATACGAACATAACTGTTTTCTATCATTATTAAAAATACTATACATATACTGTAATCACCTACTTTTAGCACTTTTTAAATCAGTACTTCTCATCTTCCTCTATCCCCATTACCTCTCTAAACTTCTTTCGCCTTCTGTCATTAATATCCTTTGCTTTCGTCCGGAATTGTTGATATTCTGTCGGTCTTCCCGCCTCTTCACTCTTATGAAGAAGCTCCTGTATCGCTTTTATCTCTTCCTCCGCGGACTCTTTATTTACAGAAGACTCTTCTTGATTACACTCTATTTCTAATTTACGGATACGTATTTCAAGCATACGTACATAATTGATTAACAGATCCGTCTTTTCGTTCAGACTTTGCGTGTCTACTTCCAGAATATCATTTGACTCTTTCATATTCCATATATTTACATCTTCCTCTGGATCAAAGTCACATGCAATCTCTGGTTCTGTTTTTCTTGGAATGATCATTGCTCGCAACAACATAAATAGCAGTAATGCATAGGTATGATCCGCTACAAGAGAATCACATCTGTCATACGGCTTCGTACATCCTACTCCGATCTGCCATACAGTTAACATTACAAACATAATAGTCACCCAGCGTAAAATATCCGCTCTGCTTGCCGAATACTTCGATGTACACTTTACTTGGGCTGCTGAAAAGACAATATTCACAGCAAGCATTCCCAATAAAATCATAAAGGAAGAGGAATGAAACTCCGACATACTAGAATCCACGTACTGCATATATAAGCTATGGAGTTTCAAAGTAAATCCATCTTCCCCCGCCATACCTAAAAGATTAAACACAATAGCCCAACAAAAGATTGCTATGATCGCTATCCCTGTAAATACTAAAATATTATATTTTAAAGAACCTTCTTTTTTAGTAATGCACAGTCCAAATGCAGCAATTATTATCGAAAGAAAAATAAACAATATAAATAAATACTGTAATCTGTCTTCAGGCATTTGGAATCTATAGAAATCATTTGTATACTCCGGTTTTTGATACAATGTTAACACATAGATTAATACCATGCTGATAAAGCCTACTAACGCAAGATATCCTTGATAATTTATTTTATTTTCAAATAATGGAAATACAAAAACACCAAGAGCAATCACACTGCCTGCACAGCAAATGATTGCCATATCCGGATGACCTGTGGGAATTGCAATGGCTAACAACGCTGCTACAATTGGTAACAAAATGCCTGCGCCTATAATCGTGCAGATTCTATACGACGCTGATTTTTTTAACTTTTTTTCATGACTCTTTATGAATTTATCTGCCAACCACTCATATGGGATAAGCATAAGGATGATTCCAAGAACAATACAACCTATGTCTCTATTTATTACCCACTTGAGAAAGTCAGTCTCCACACGTTCCCCTGTAGATTCTAGAATCGGCAGATTACAAAACATCACATATTGACTTGCTATATATACCATCACAGCCAGAATTCCAATTACAATTGCCTTGATCTTATAAGTTCTCGTTGTTATTTGTTCCTTATTATCCATGCATTCTCTCCTTTGTCTTTATCACTCCAGAATCTTCCTCAACTCCCCGTAATACCTCCGGCTCACTGGAACATCTATGTTCCCGCACTTTATAGCTGTGCGGCTTAATTTCGATATATCTGACACGCGAACCATAAAGCTCTGATGCACGCGAACAAATCCATTATCGACCAATTGCTCCTCGATATCGGAAATTTTGGAATAAAATGTCATCTCGCCACATCCCAGATGCAAGACGATCTTCCGCCCTCTGCTCTCTACATATTCGATGGATGCAATCGGGATTGTCCTCATTTTCCGATTGACAATCGCCTCTAAATAATGCTCATTATCCCGTACTGGTTTCACATTATTTCCAACCATATCACACACGTTCTCCTAAAATAATTTTTCTTTTGTAAATTCACCTGCTAATTATCTTATAAATTTTTACTTTTCACATAATAGCACAAACAGATATACATTTTCGTGTTTATGCATAATTGGTATATAATCCGTCAAAATTGGCATTTGTGTTCCATTTTATTCCTCTTTTTTGCTCTGTTTATACACCTGATTGATCCCCGTTGAAGCAAAGCCTGACATAATTCCAACCGAAATCGCTGTAATGATATCTTCTGCCGGAAAATTCTTCATGATATACAAGGCAGGCACCGCAACAATCCCTCCCACGATACCAACAATCACCGGAATCGCCTTATCGCTGATCTTCTTGCTCGCCTTACACCCGATTCCAACCAGATAACAGATAATCACAATCGGCAGCACCGTTACATAACTTGAAATATCCATTCGTTCTCCACAAACCTTCTCTTATACTATATCTATGTCGTAACGATTCATATTGACAGCAAAACGACCCACAAATGATATATTTTCTTATGTAACTGCGGAAAATATATTTGACGCTCATTTCGGACAACTATATAATGAACTTGATTTTAGAAACACAATGAGCAACACCATAGAAATATAAATCTGCAATTTGCACATTTATAAAAAGGAGATTATAAAAATGATACAAATAGATTTGATTACCGGATTCTTAGGCTCCGGCAAAACAACCTTCATAAAAAAATACGCCACCTACCTGATACAGCAGGGAATGAATATCGGCATCCTCGAAAATGATTTTGGAGCAGTCAATGTCGATGCCATGCTGTTGCAGGATATCTTAGGCGATCACTGCACATTGGAAATGGTTGCAGGTGGCTGTGATGCCGACTGCCACCGCCGCCGGTTCAAGACAAAGCTGATTGCTATGGGCATGTGCGGCTATGATCGTGTCCTCGTAGAGCCATCCGGGATCTTCGATATGGATGAATTTTTCGATGCACTGCACGAATCCCCCCTCGACCGCTGGTATGAAATTGGAAATGTAATCACGATCGTAGATGCCGATCTGGAACAGACATTATCTGAGTCTTCCCGCTATCTGCTTGCGTCACAAGTGGCACAGGCAGGTGCCCTTTTATACAGTCATGTCCAGGAAGTAAGTGAAGTGAAACTTTCCTCTACCAAAAACTATGTAGACCAATCCTTTGAGATTCTCCACACTGAAAAGAAACCGGTTCCTTCTGTTACGATAGAAAAAAACTGGGATGATCTGACCGATGCAGATTATAAAGCGATCCTTTCATCTGGCTATCATTCCGCAGATTACACCAAACTATGGTTTGATGATAAGAAAACATACGACAGCTTATACTTTATGAATATGGATTTCACAGAAGATTTTCTGAAAGAATCCTGTACCAAAATCTTAAATGATCCTGCATGTGGAAAAGTATTCCGAATCAAAGGATTTCAGAAGCTCTCTGATGGTTCGTGGATTTCCCTCAACGTTACGCATCAAAAAACAGAAATTCAGCCAATCCCGAATGGTCAGGCAATCCTAATCGTCATTGGAGAAGGACTGAACCAGGCAGCCATTGAAAGGTATTGGGGAAAATCCAATATCTAATTCTGCGCACTTTTTGCGCACCTAGGCGATTTTTCAACCATTAAAAAACGGCGGAAACCCTTGATTCTACGTGGTTTCCGCCAAATAAAAAAGATGCCCAGAGCCGGAATCGAACCAGCGACACGAGGATTTTCAGTCCTCTGCTCTACCAACTGAGCTATCTGGGCATGTATCTTATGTAATTAGTAGCGGGGACAGGATTTGAACCTATGACCTTCGGGTTATGAGCCCGACGAGCTTCCAGACTGCTCCACCCCGCGATATTAAATTATTCCTAAATAGGAAAAAGTGGGCGGAGGTGGATTCGAACCACCGAAGCATAAAGCAGCAGATTTACAGTCTGTCCCCTTTGGCCACTCGGGAATCCGCCCAAATTTTTTAAACTGATAAGCCGATGATCGGACTCGAACCGATAACCTGCTGATTACAAATCAGCTGCTCTGCCAATTGAGCCACATCGGCATATACGATGCTATTCATCAATCAGTTTAAGTGGGACCTATAGGGCTCGAACCTATGACCCTCTGCTTGTAAGGCAGATGCTCTCCCAGCTGAGCTAAGATCCCTTATATTTAATTATGTAGCTATAGCTACAAGCGACCCGGATGGGGTTCGAACCCACGACCTCCGCCGTGACAGGGCGGCGCTCTAACCAGCTGAGCCACCGGGCCATCCACCATTGTTTTCACAGTGGAAAAAGGTAACATGTACCTTCAGAACTCCATACAAAGATCTTATATCTAACCTTTAACAATCCATCTTTCCGTTCTCAAAACCTCTAAGGATAAGCCCTCGACCTATTAGTACTTGTCAGCTGAACGTGTTGCCACGATTACACTCCAAGCCTATC
>NZ_DBMFCD010000007.1:0-155201 GCF_056872695.1 Wujia sp.
TTTCTTGGAGCGATGTCAAGGGTGGCGTATGGCGTATACAGCCGTACAATGTAACTGACTATTTTTTTATATTTCGTGTCCAAAATTTGTTGACAAGTGCACCACCAATAAAGATGAGAGATAGTTGGGTAAAAAAGTGGTAATCAGCAAAAGTCACCCAACAGCAGTCAACAATATCCCCAAATTCATACAAAAACCACACTGCAACAGTCATCTATATCAACCAATTCATACAAAAACGTACGACATACGAATAAAAAATAAAAAACATTCGTAAAACCTCTTGACAAACGAGTTAGCCAGAACTAACATATATACGAATAAAATAACAAAAATGTTCGCATATAGCAGGGAGGACGCAGAATGTTTATCGAAGGAAAAAATCTGGTAAAGAAATACGGAAAGGGAGAAGCAACGGTGTTCGCGCTCGATCATGCCGAGTTTGGGGTAGAGAAGGGCGAGATCGTCGTAATCTTAGGTCCGAGTGGAAGTGGTAAAAGTACATTGCTGAATATCCTTGGCGGTCTGGATAAGTTGGCCGAGGGAAGCATGCTGGTAGACGGTACCAATCTGGAGAAGATGTCTGCCAAAGAGCTGGAGCTGTATCGGAGGGAGAAGCTTGGATTCGTATTTCAGTCCTACAATCTGACGCCGGATCTGACTGTGCGTGAGAATATTGAGATGACAGCAGAGCTTGTACGGGAACCTCTCAGCACTGACACACTGATCGAGGAACTGGGACTGAAGAAGTATGAAACACATTTCCCAAAGGAGCTTTCCGGTGGTCAGCAGCAGCGTGTCGCCATCGCGCGGGCAATGGTGAAGAAGCCGGATATCCTTCTCTGTGACGAGTTAACCGGTGCGCTTGATACAAAGTCATCAAAGGATGTATTGCAGCGTGTACAGAAAATGAATGATACATATAAGACGACAGTCGTGATTATTACACACAACCTGAATATCGCCGGAATGGCAGACCGGATCATCAAGATCACGGATGGCAAGGTTGTATCCAATCAGAAGAATGCAGATAAGAAACGAGTAGAGGAGATGGAGTTGTAATATGACGATCAATAAGAGAGCTGGGCGCAGCATAAAGAAAAACATCGCGTTTTATATTATCAGTATCATTCTTACGATGCTGACATCTATGGTGATTGTCGCCGCGGTGTCAACCGGACACACACTGACAAAGGTTGTGGATGATTTTGTTAAGGACTATAAGGCGGAGGATGCGGAGTTTGTCACTTATCAGCCGTTGTCCGATGCAGATATGGAGAAGCTCGAACAGGAATATGATGTGATACTGGAACACAGCCGGTATAAGGATGTAAATGTGGAAAGTGGGGATTTAAAAGGTGCTACGATCCGTGTATTCCCGATGCCGGAGAAGCTGAATCTCTGTGAGGTGCGGGATGGACACGAACCGGGCGACGGGGAAGCACTTCTGACACAGGATTTTGCAGATATGCATGACATCCGGGTTGGAGATACGATTTCCCTTGGGGAGTATGCTTATAAAGTATCTGCCTACACGACGAAGGTAGATTATATCTACATGCTTGAGAAGCTGTCCGGCTATATTGACAGTGAGAAATTCGCACTTGCCGTGGTCGATTGCAAGGAATATGACAAGATTGATGCAGATGAGACAAGCTATTATTCTATCAAATACAACAAGGATAATTCCATGGAAGTGCGTGAGAAGTTAAATGAGGATTATGTGATTGCAAGCTATATGGCGGCAACCACGAACACACGAATCTCCATGCCGGTCAATGAGGGCCATGCCGTTACGAATATGGCGACCATGTATGCGCCGGTTATGTTCATCATTATTATCACACTCGTCGTTATGGTACTTGGAAGAAATATCAGACAGGAACAGTATCTGCTTGGAACATTTCTGGCACTCGGATTTTCCAAGAAGCAGATCATAAGACATTATATGCGGTATGGGGTACTGCCGGGCTTCATCGGAAGTGTGCTTGGAGTGATTGTGTCCGTTCCGCTGACAGGAGTACTGTGCAGATTCTATATCGAATATGATTTTGAAAAGCTTACGTATACACCGACCTACGACGTACCATCGATCGTCGCAGCGCTGGTGGTACCGACCATCCTTTATTGTGCGGCTATCGCAATCCAGGCGGCAAAGCTCTTGAAGAAGTCACCGGTCGATCTCTTAAGAAACACAGGAAAAGATACGAAGACAGTTGGCGTGATGAAGAAGAGTCATGCAAAGACACAGACAAAGATGCGGGTGCGGAGCGTGATCGGACATCCGGGAAGAAGCATTGTAACGGCATTTGGTGTGGCTGTCGCTGCATTCTGTATTCTGACAGGATTTATTATGAAAGACAGTCTGGATACGCTGATGCATGGAGGACTTACAAGCTCTATCAAGTACGAATATCTGTACCGGCTGAATTCGTTAGAGGAAGGCACGCCGGAGCAGGGCGAGGCGTTGTTCCAGAATTACTATGAGGTAGAGGGAAACACAGTACAGCTTTCTGCACAGGGAATCAGCAAGGATTCGAAATATTTCCCGGACAAGACGGACGGTGGTGACGCGCTTGATCTGGACAAATATTATCTGACAAGTGCGGCTGCACAGACCTATGGTATAAAGACAGGTGATACGCTTACCTTCAGCAATATTGCAGATCTGAAAGAACATAAGGTAACAATCAGTGGTATCGTGACGGACAACACGCATTGCTATCTGTACACAGGAAGAGAAAATGCAACGGCGCTGGCAGGTGTAGACAGTGACGCCTATAACTGCATTATAAGCAAGGATGCATTGTCACTTGACAAAGACCGCGTGGCAAGTGAGACAACCATGACTGTTACGGCAGACACGATGGAAAATATGATGGGACCGATGCATGCAATCATGGTTATATTTGAGATCGTGGGTGTTGTGCTTGGTGTATTTGTGCTGTATCTGATTATCAACATGATCGTGGCAGAAACAGCAACCAATATCTCGGTTATGAAGGTGCTTGGTTTCAGTCAGAAAGAGATTTCAAACCGGGTATTGAATGTCAATCATATTCTGGTATGCATCGGATATCTGATCGGAATCCCGGCTGCATATAGGTTTGTCAAGGTCGGTTATTCAGATACAATCGAGAATTATGGTATGCTGTTGTCACCGGTTCTCACAGCCAGAACGTTGGTGATCGGTTTCGTACTTACATGGGTAGTCTATGAGATTTCCCTTCTTCTCCAGAAGAAAAAAATGTCAAGGATTGACATGGTGGAAGCTTTGAAGGAAAATAACAGAAACGAGTAGATTTCTTCAGAAGCTTTTTGGGAGGATACAGATGGCAAAACGGGTATTTACGGAGGAAGAACGGGCAGAGTATAGAGAGAAAATGCTGGATGCAGGGTTTGATTTGTTGAAGCAGTATGGAATGACACATATGTCGGTTGCCAAGATCACCGAGGCAGCCGGCATCGGTGTAAGTACGTTTTATAATTTCTTCTCGTCGAAGGAAGAATATGTGTATGAGGTTCTGCAATACCGGAGAAGAAAGATTCCGGAGCTGATCCGGATTGCATTAAATGGCAAGGAAAAGGCTGGTCCGGCAGAGACGCGCACATATCTGAAGATGATGATCGACGAGCGGTACAGTGTATTTCCAAGTCTGACACCGGAGGATGAGAAGCGTCTACTGGAGATGCTTCCGGAACAGGCAAGACCGGATTTGCTGAAAGAGACCGAGACAAGTATTCAATTCTTCCAGTATATGGAAGGTATCCGCCCTGATGTGAATATTCCGCTTGTGGCGAATTTGATCAAGGTCTATGTGCTTGCCGCAGAGGGAAAAGAGATGCTGCACCAGACGGTGTACGAAGTGACGATGGATCGCATGCGGGATCTGATCTTGTATGAGATATTCGGAAGAACGGAATAAAGTTATGAAAAAGGAGCGATGAGCTCCTTTTTTTATGCCCTGAAAATAAGACTGACTTTTCCAGTTTCCCGGTTGTTATATATGAATGACAAAGGAATGAAAGGAAAGGTGCAGTATGAAGAAACAGGCAAGACACAAAAAGAAACAGAGCTACAAAGCGGTAGCGCGTGTACTCGTGACTTTGCTAATATTGATCACTGGTCTGATCGCATACTATTCAATCCGTGGTGGAGATCGCACATTGCTCATGGTATTTCATTCGGAAAAGCAGGTGGCAGATACTTCAGGCGCATGGAATCTAATTCTTGTTGATCGGGATCATTACATTCCTGCCAATTATCAGGTGGAACTGACCGAATTATCCAATGGGGAAAAGGTGGATTCAAGGATCTATCCGGAGCTACAGCAGATGTTTGATGATGCAAGAGCGGCGGGACTTGCGCTGTTTGTGCGGGAAGGGTATCGGACAACAAAGGAGCAGCAACAGATCATGGACGATCGAATCAAAGAATATGAAAATCAGGGCTGCTCGAAGAAAGAGGCGAAGAAGAAAGCGGAGGAGTATGTTGCGATTCCGGGAACGAGCGAGCATCAGTTAGGACTCAGTGTGGATATCAACGCGGATACATCCAAATGTTCATCGGATGCTGTCTATCAGTGGCTGGATGAAAATGCATATAAGTACGGATTTGTGAAACGCTATCCAGAAGATAAGACAGACATTACATCCATCAACAACGAACCGTGGCATTACCGGTATGTGGGAAAGGATGCAGCAAGAACGATGAAGCAGGAAAATCTGTGTCTGGAAGAATATCTGATAAAATATAAATAAAACTGACTTTTCTGACGCGTATGTTGTTATAGTAAGTGGGGATAGAAAAGAGGTGAGAGCGAGAATGGAGTCTACAAGCGATTTTCTGCTGGTGCACTGGGCGAGAGCCGGGGATGAGGAAGCATGTGAGAGACTGGTCAGGAAATATTATCCAAGCATTTATCAGTACTGTTTGCTACATATATATGACACGTATGAAGCGGAGGATCTGACACAGGAAGTGTTTGCCAGAGCCTTTGCAAGCTTAGATCGATACAGGGAATATGGCAAAGTAAAAAATTATCTGTACACAATCGCCGGAAATGTAGTGAAAAATTATTATAAGAAGAAAAAGGATATTCCGCTAGAAGAACTGCCAGAGGCGGAATCCGAAAATCGTGTGGACACGGTTGGTATCCGGCTGGATATCGAACAGGCGGTGCGGAAGCTGCCGGAGGAGCTGCGGGAAGTTGCGATTCTGTCGTTTTTTCAGGAGCTGAAGCAGAGGGAAATCGCAGAACTGCTCCAAATCAAGCTCTCACTGGTGAAATACCGGATTGGACGGGCGAAGGAGCTTTTGATCAAAGAATTGGAGGTGGAAGAATGAAAGCTTACAGACAACGGATACAGGAATATAGAGATTTCGTACAGCAGACATGTATACGGGAAGAAGCGGGGGCATGCACGATAAAGGTGTGTCAGGATATTCTGACAGAACAGGCACTCCAGATGAAATCAAAGAAGACATCGTATTTTGAATTCTTATATGAGCAGTCACGGTTCATCAAAAAAAGATGGTGGGTGTTGCAGGGCGGAGTGCTTCTGTATCTATGGCTGTGGCTGAGCAACAATGCCAACGACATGAAAGAGACAATGCGACTTATGGGAATTTTCGCAACGATGTTTGTGATTTTGATCGTTCCGGAAGTCTGGAAAAACCGAAGAAACGGTGCCGTCGAGGTGGAACAGGCATCGTATTATACGCTTCGCCGGATCTGTGCGGCGAGAGTCCTGTTGTTTGCAGCAGTGGACTTCTTGATTGTCATGATATTTTTGGCGGTAGCATATCGGACAACGGCACTTACCCTGAACAATCTGGTTGTGAACTTCTTACTTCCGGTCAATGTGTCCTGTTGCATCTGCTTCCGCGTGTTGTATAGCAGATGGGAACGGTCAGAATATGTTGCCGTGATGCTATGTCTGCTATGGGTGGCAGTCTGGACGATGATTGTTGTAAATGATGCGGTCTATCAGAGGATTGCATCTCCGGTCTGGAAAGCGATGCTGTTGCTGACATTTGTATATGTTGTGTATTGTGTTCGGAAGTCATTGACTTTCGATGAGAAAATGTTGGAGGATTACACCAATGAAATTAGAATTTAAGCATGTAACAAAACAATATGGAGAGGTAGCCGCCGTCCGGAAAGTAAACTGTGTTATGGAGCAGGGCATCTACGGATTGCTCGGAGTCAATGGAGCCGGAAAAACAACATTGATGCGGATGCTCTGTACGATTATCCAGCCGTCGGAAGGAGAGATTCTGTGGGATGGCAACGAGATCTGGAAACTTGGCAGTGCTTACCGGGAGGTACTTGGGTATCTGCCGCAGGAGTTTGGGTATTATCCCGATCTGAGTGTGTATGATTATATGATGTATATTTCTTCGATAAAAGGACTAAAGCCGGCACTTGCCAACAGGAGAATAAAACAGCTTTTGGAGCAGGTAGGTATGTGGAAGTTCAGAAAACGGAAGATGAAGCATCTGTCTGGCGGCATGGTTCGGCGCGTGGGGATTGCGCAGGCAATGTTGAACGATCCAAAGATTTTAGTGTTAGATGAGCCGACAGCAGGACTTGATCCGAACGAGCGGATACGGTTCCGCAACCTGATCAGTGAGCTGTCCGAGAACCGTCTTGTATTGTTATCTACCCATATCGTGTCGGACATTGAATATATTGCAAATGAAATCATGCTGATGAAGGATGGAATGCTTTGCTATACAGGAACCGCGGAAGAGTTGCTTGCATCCATGCAGGAGCGCGTATGGCTGTGTCAGGTGCCGAGAAATATGGTCGAGAACTATATGCGGAAATATCTGGTCGGAAATATCAAAACATCCGAAAATGGTGCAGAGCTTCGGATCATATCGAAGGAGAAGCCGATGGCGGAAGCTGTGCTGACAGAGAAGAATCTGGAAGATGCATTTTTGCTTTATTTCGGGGAAAAATCGGAGGAACGATAGGATGCTTAAATTAGAGTTGAAACGGATTTTTTCAAAGAAGTTAAATGTGCTTGCCGTTGGACTGATGGTGATATTGGCAGCAGTGTTTAGTGGATTTGCTGCGACTAGCAACCGGTATGTGGATGCACATGGAACGGTCAGCACAGGAATGCTTGCACCGAGAAAGCTTGTAGAAAATAAACAGGAGTATGCAGGTCCCCTGACGGAAGCAGAACTCACGAAGATTGTTGCACAGTATAAAGCGGTGATGGCACAATCCCAAGAGGAGCAGGATGCAAATTATGGGACACTATATCAGCCAATCGATGATATCCTGAATTTCATGATATCCGTGCTGACACCAGATGAGGGATACGATGAGACAGTTTTGGATTCGGTGACGGAGGATTCCGTACAGGATTTCTATACGTGGTATCGGGGAAATATGAAATGGATGGCAGATCAGTATGGAAAGACTCCTGAACAGAAAGATTATCTGGAGAAGAAATACAGTGAGATTATATTGCCGCTCCAATACGAATCCTATGGTGCATGGGATACGATGATTATGTATGCGGAGACATATTCGATCGTGCTGGCAATTCTGGTTGGATTTATCTGTGCAGGAATATTTGCAGATGATTTTCAGACAAAGGCGGATGCGGTATTTTTTGCTTCGAAGTATGGAAGATCCAAAGCAATTAAAAACAAGATACTGGCAGGCGTCGTTGCGACAACGATGATCTACTGGACAGGAATTGTCCTGTTAAGTGCAATTAGCTTTGGCATTATGGGAACCAGTGGCATGCATACACCGTACCAGATGTCGGAAGCATATAGCATCTACATCATGACATATGGACAATATTACGCACTGACAGTAGCATGCGGTTACATTGCAAGTCTGCTTGCAGCGTCTTTAGCCATGCTGGTAGCGGCGAAAATGCATACAATCAGTGTTGCCGTCTGCATTCCGTTTTTCCTGTATTGCTTATTGCCATTTATTGGGCGGGCGTTATCTGGCTATACAGAGGTATTCAACCTGATTCCGACGATCCTTACAAATGTGGAAGCAAGCGTCAGGGTGCCGTTGTTGTATCAGATTGGAACGCATGTGATCCGGCAGGTTCCGCTTGTGATGGTGATGTATACTGTTCTTTCTATCATATTATTGCCGCTCATTTACCGGTGCTCCCGTCGGTATGGGAGAGTGTGAAGGTTACAACGGCATAATGAGTGGAACATCGATATGACGCGAGTATTTTTGATATAAAACAAATGAGAACAGTGAAATTTTCGTTTGACTTTTTCAAAAACAACAAATATAATAATCCCCGAACGAGTAGCAGACCTGCGTAAATCCAGTTTTGCTGCTCGTTTTTATTTTTATATGCCATTAAAAAGTGTGTAGCTGATCAGCGTAAGTCCAACTTACTTAGATAGTTACGCATTATTTTTTTTGCGGAAGAAGCATCAGAAAAAGGAGGATTTAGAAAAATGGCAGAAAGTAACAAGATGAAGGACATGCCGGTCAATAAGCTCATGATCCGGATAGGTATTCCGATGATTTTATCCATGGCATTGCAGGCTGTCTATAATATTGTAGATAGTGCGTTTGTTGGAAATATGAAGGTGGGTAGCGAAGCTGCGCTGAATGCGCTGACGCTGGTATTTCCGGTGCAGATGCTCATGGTTGCAGTTGCAATCGGCACCGGTGTTGGCACGAATGCACTTCTGGCGAGGACGCTTGGACAGGAGAATCCACAGAAAGCGGCGAAGGTAGCGGGAAACAGTTTGTTTCTTGGAGTAATTATCTATGCAGTCTGCCTGTTGTTCGGCGTGTTTGGTGTGAAAGCATACATTTCGTCGCAGACGGTTGATCCACAGGTAATCTCTATGGGAACCGGCTACCTGCGTATCTGCTGTGTGTGTTCGTTCGGAATTATTATCTTTTCGTTATTTGAGAAGCTGCTGCAGGCAACGGGACGTTCCCTTTACTCCACGATTGGTCAGGTCGTAGGTGCTGTGGTAAATATCATTCTTGATCCGGTCATGATCTATGGAATCGGACCGGTTCCGGAAATGGGAGTCGAGGGTGCTGCTTATGCAACGGTGATCGGACAGGTTGCATCGGCAGTGCTATTATTGATCTTCCATAGGAAATTCAACAAGGAATTTGAACATGGAGTATCCTATATGAAGCCGGAGGGCAGGATTATCCGTGAGATTTATTCCATCGGACTTCCGGCGATCATCGCACAGGCACTTATGTCTATTATGGTGTATGTGATGAACCTGATCCTAAAATTCAACGCGGCGGCCCAGACAGCCTATGGTCTCTTCTATAAAGTACAGCAGTTTGTGCTCTTCCTGGCATTTGGGCTTCGTGACGCAATCACGCCGATCATTGCATTTGCTTACGGAAGAGGAAATAAGAAGCGGATCAATGATGGAATTAAGTACGGTCTGATATACACAATCGTTCTGATGGCTGTCGGAATTTTGATTACGGAGCTTTTCCCGGAATTATTTGCCGGATTATTCAATGCAGGGCAGTCGAGGGAATATTTTATTCAGGCGATGCACGTTATCTCGATCAGCTTCCTTTTTGCGGGCATCAACGTCGCATATCAGGGCATCTATCAGGCATTAAACGGCGGTATCGAATCACTCGTGATCTCGCTGCTCCGACAGCTTGTAATCATCCTGCCGCTTGCAAGGGTGTTCTCTATCTTCGTCCGAAATGGGCAGATGGGCGTGTCACTTATCTGGTGGGCATTCCCGATCACAGAGCTTCTTTCATGTCTGGTCGGGTATGTGCTTTTGAAGCGGATTAAGAAAAACAGGGTTGGGGAGATTGCAGGTGAGAAAAGGGGGTAAAATTATAATGCAAATCCCCCCTTTAACTTGATGTAAACGTAATTACATAGTATAGTTATGTCCAAATACAAATGACAGCTATGGTAATTGGAGATAGTTTTGAGCGTGATGGAAGCAGATATTTTATTATGGATTCAAAATAATATACGAAATGATGTGTTGACACCAATATTCAGGTTTATTACGACACTTGGAAATGCGGGGGTGATCTGGATTGTCCTCTCTGTGGGATTGCTGATCCCGAAGAAGACGAGGCGCGTTGGCGTGCTGGCGTTAGTTTCTCTTCTCTTCTCAGCGTTGATCGATAATGTGATCTTAAAGAATGTAGTCGCGCGGACAAGACCGTATGAGGTAATAGATGGACTAACCAGTCTGGTCGGTGCACAGAAGGATTATTCATTCCCATCCGGGCATACCGGTAGTGCCTTTGCAGCGGCGGTTGTGATGTTTCGGGGACTGCCGAAGAAGTATGGCATACCGATTTTAGTTTTTGCCTGTCTGATGGGATTATCCCGGTTGTATGTCGGTGTGCATTATCCATCGGATGTGCTGGGTGGAGCATTGATTGGGACTGGCATCGCGCTGTTCACATATTGGTTCGGCACAGTCCGGATAGAACAAAAGGCATAAAACGAAAGAAGGAATAACGATGTGGATTGCATTTGCATTCGGCTCTGCGCTGTTCGCAGGACTGACCGCAATTCTTGCAAAATGTGGAATTAAAAATACAGATTCCAACGTCGCAACGGCACTTCGGACAATTATAGTCCTGTTTTTTTCATGGATCATGGTATTTGTCGTAGGCGCACAGAACGGGATTACGACATTGACGGGGAAGACGATTGTCTTTCTTATGCTTTCCGGTTTGTCGACCGGTGCGTCGTGGCTTTGTTATTACCGGGCATTGCAGCTTGGAGATGTAAACAAGGTGGCTCCGATTGATAAATCCAGTACGATCCTTACGATGTTGCTTGCGTTTATCTTTTTGAGGGAAAATCTGTCGGTACTGAAAGTGATTGCGATGGTGGCGATTGGAGTGGGTACCTATCTGATGATTCAGAAAAAAGAAGTGGATAAAACGGAAGAAGCATCCGGGAAGAAATGGCTGTTTTACGCACTTGCCTCTGCGGTATTTGCAAGTCTGACGTCGATTCTTGGGAAGGTTGGCATGCAGGACATCAATTCCAACCTCGGTACAGCCATCCGGACGATTGTGGTACTCATCATGGCATGGGTGGTTGTATTCGTGACCGGAAGGCAACATACCGTAAAGCAGATCGACAAATCAAGCTGGTTATTCTTAGTATTATCCGGAGTTGCAACGGGTGCTTCGTGGCTTTGCTATTACCGGGCGCTACAGACCGGACCGGCAAGCGTCGTTGTACCGATCGATAAATTGAGTATATTGGTTACGATTGCATTTTCCTATGTCGTATTTGATGAGAAATTAACGGCAAAGGCGGGTATCGGTCTAGTGTTGATTGTTGCCGGAACGCTGCTGTTGTTGCTCTGGCGAGCTTAATCTTCAGGATATGAAGAAGGCTGCCGAGTTCAGGGGAGTCCAAGACTTATTCTTGATAAAAAGGTAGAATCTGTTTCCATGCGGGGGAATAATCTGTTGGTTGCAGGTGTTTTGTCAGTTTAAATATTTTTTGCGATAGTCACTCGGCGACATGGAGACGTATTTCCGGAAAACACGGGAAAAATGCCCTGGGGAGGAAAAGCCGAGATCCAGACTGATGGCAGTCAAAGGTTTATCTGTGTAGCGGAGGAGGTGTTTTGCCTCCTCTGTTTTCCGGTTAAGTATAAAATCTGTCAGCGTGATATTACTTTCTGCCTTAAAACGTTTTGAGAGATATGATCTGCTCATATAAAATTCTTTTGCCATGGCTTCCACCGTAATCGTTTCTGACATATGATGGTCAATATAGTTTGCTACATCTGAAACAAGCTGTGATTTTGCCCCTGCTTCCTGTAACTGGTTTACACGCCTGGCAAAGTCTATGAGCATACGATAACGAAGATTGATAATCCTTGAATAATCATTTGATGATTCGCATTTCTGTATGTAGCTGTCACTCAGTGTGAATGCATCATCGGGATTCATGCCACCGTGGATAGCCGAACGTGAAACAAGCGTAGTTGTAGCGATAAAGGTATCCTTTAATTGACGAAGCTGATTGTCGGACATCGTACCAATCTTCAGAGCTGTAGATTTCTCAATCACTCCTGTTAAGGCCATATAATCGCCTTTTCGAACCATATTCATCACATTCTGTTCGAGATCATAAGTGTTATGGAGCACTATGCTTTGATTTGTGTCATTGGAGATAAACATTTTAGCTTCATGCTTGTTCATTGATTCTATAAACTGCTTTTGTATGGCATCGTCAATGAAAACATCATGAAGGAAGCGTTTTTCATCGTTCAGTATATAATTTAAAAGACACAGAATCTGCATAAGACTTTCTAATGGTATATGGGTGATATCCTGCATGGCGATTATAAAATCATCGGTATCGTCTCCCGGTATGTCTAATTGCATGGCAAGATCCCGTAGTGTTGGCGTGGAGTTGGGAACCTGACTTGCCGGTCCAATTACAATTTTATAATTATCGGAATTAACAATGCCATAGTAACAAAAATGTGCAGTCATAAAATAACTGATCCGGTCAGTGATTTCTAAAATGTCCGCCTGGTAGATGGACACAGGATCCTTAATTAGATTGACCGTGGAGTAATAAAAAATAAGTGTATTGTTTTTATAAATACGTGTCGGAATCCCGAACACACTGCCGATTATAGTACCAATATAATTGTAATCAATGGATTGCATGGCGAGTTCCTCCTCATGAATATGACACAATTATACTATTGTGAACACATATGTGCAAGAAATACGAAAAAAATAGTGCTAAAATCCAGAAAGATAAAAATATAAGAAAGGAACCTATGAATTATGTACACAAAAAATACAAAAAAGAAAATTGAAAACATGCCATTACAGGAACGAATAGCCTATGGCTACAAAAAAGTAATTATGCTGATGCTTATTTCAGGGCTGCTTTCCATAATAGCGATAGGAGTATTGCTTGCCAACCTTTTGAATTATGTGCAGAAAATCAATGCTTCAGACATAGCAGTGAAAATGTGCAGAGTGAATGTAAATGCTGCTGCAAGAAATATAAGGGAAATGGCATTGGATGACGATGAAGCTTCTTATGATGACTATGAAAAGACAATAACAAAGCTGCTTGCAGATGTTGATGCCCAGCTAAAAATAATAAAAGAAACCGGGGTTGTCTCAGAAGAAAATTATACAGAATATGCTACAGCATTATCGGATTGGGAAGACATAAGCACATCCATTATAGAGGAAATACGACAGGGACAAAACCAAAAAGGCGTAGAGGATATCCTTACCAAATGTACACCTGCGCTGAACAAATTAGTAGATATTGCTTTGAAATTAGATGATATTACAGACACAGCCAGTGATAAGGCAGTCAGAAATACCGTATTATGTGCTGTTTTCGGTGTTGCTTTTATTATATTCTTTATAAGTCTGGCGTGGATAAATTCAAAAAAAACCAGCAAAAAAGTACTTTCGAGCATTTTGGAGCCATTGCATGCCATCGAAGATGTTGCAAAGGAGCTGACAGAAGGAAACTTACACAGCATGTTGGAGTATCGTTCGGAAGATGAAATCGGACGATTGGCACATAGCATGCGTAAATCTATCCGGATCCTGGGCTCTTATGTAGATGATATAGACCGCGCAATGAAGCTGTTTTCAGAGGGGAATTTTGATGTGCAGCCGAATGTGGAGTGGAAGGGAGATTTTGTTGGAATCCTGAATTCCTTTATGGCATTTGAAGAAAGTATGGCGGCTATGGTAAAGGGAATACAGACGGTTTCGGATCAAGTGTCTGGTGGTGCAGAACAGGTGTCATCCGGGGCAACTGAGCTGGCAGATGGAGCAACGAACCAGGCAGCAGCGGTAGAGGAACTGACGGCAACGGTAGAGAATGTTTCGGAACAGGTTCAACAAAACTCACAGGCTGCAAGTAAGATAAGTACAAAGGTAGTGGCACTTGGAGACGATATTTTGGAAAACAATGCCAAGATGCGTGAGATGGTAAAGTCTATGCTTGAAATTAAAGACGCATCCATACAGATAGAAAAAATTATTGAAACCATCAATGATATTGCATCACAGACAAATCTTCTTGCATTAAATGCGTCTATTGAGGCAGCGAGAGCCGGAGAAGCGGGGAAAGGATTTGCGGTTGTTGCCAATCAGGTAAACCAGCTTGCAGATCAGAGTGCACAGGCAGTAAAGGAATCGGCTGCTTTGATCAAAACATCTGTGAATGCGGTCGGAAAAGGGGTTTCATTTGCCGAGGAGACTGCACAGCAGCTGGAGATAATTGCACAAAACTCTAAGATTATTACCGGAGAGGTATCCGATATTGCGGATACGCTTGCAAATCAGACAGTTGAAATACAGCAGATCAATGAAGGAATAGAGCAGATCAATGATGTTGTACAGAGTAATTCTGCAACGTCGGAAGAGTGCGCTGCGGCGAGCATGGAGATGAACGACGAAGCAGATCATTTACGGAATATGATACAGGAAATCAAAGTGGCTGAATTTAATAAATAGGCAGAAGCATGCGTAATATTATATTTAAAGGATAGTTATGCTATGGGAGAATATAAAGATGGAATGCTTTCAAACGTTGATTTTAATAATATAATAGAAATAATCGAAGCATCTAGCCATTCCTTTTGTTTCGTGATAGAATAAGACATTCAATGAAATCGGAGGAATAGATATGAGTAACGAAAGCAAGCGCTGTAAGGTGCACTATACAGGAACATTCAATGATGGAACAAAGTTTGATTCATCTTATGATCGCGGCGAGCCACTCGAGTTTGTATGTGGTGCAGGCATGATGATCAAAGGATTCGATGAAGCAGTGAAGAATATGAATATCGGTGAGATCATCGATATACATCTGATGCCGGAAGAAGCTTACGGTATGCCGGATCCGGCAAATATCATCACAGTTGCATTTGAAGATATGCCGGGGTCTGAGAATTTGGAGGTCGGCAATCAGGTTTATCTGACAACTCCATACGGACAGCAGTTTCCGGTGAAGGTTGTGGATAAAGACAAGGAGACTATCACCTTTGATGCCAACCATGAGATGGCAGGCAAGGAACTGAATTTTAAGATTGAGCTGCTTTCTGCAGAATAAAGATCATAAAAAGCGTGGACACGAAATGTATCCACGCTTTTTTTATGAAATAACGGGAAAGGTAACGCAAAACGATTGAAAAAGGACGGAAAATATGTTACTGTCATCTCGTTCGCTTTTTGCGTTTACTGTGTGGCCTGACTCGATAGCAGCGTGATGTTTACGATGCCGCCATGTATAGTTGCAAAAGGAAAACGACTATGGAAACAAATATGGAAAGGGTAGAGGTTAGGTTACATGAATAGAAAACATCCAGAGAAGCGGGGGGCTTTTTCCGGCAAGCTTGGCTATGTGCTGTCGGCGGCGGGCGCGTCGGTCGGCCTTGGAAATATATGGAGATTTCCGTATCTTGCTGCAAAATATGGCGGAGGTATCTTTCTGCTTGTCTATATTGTGTTGGCACTGACGTTTGGATATACGATGATCGTTGCGGAGTCCGCACTCGGACGCATGACACAGAAAAGTCCGGTTGGCGCGTTTCGGTTCTTTGGTAAGAAGAAATGGATATCCTTCGGCGGCTGGATTAATGCGATTATACCGATTCTGATCGTGCCATATTATTCGGTCATTGGCGGCTGGGTAATCAAATACTTAGCAGAGTATATCCGTGGAAATGGGGCAAAGCTTGCGGAGGATGGCTATTTTGGCTCATTTATATCAAATGGTGTTTCAACGGAGCTTTGTTTTGTCATCTTCTGCCTTGTGACACTTGCGATTATCTATGCCGGTGTACAAAACGGAATTGAACGTGTATCGAAGCTGATGATGCCGGTTCTCGTATTACTTTCCGTGGTGATTGCCATTTATTCTGTGACAAGACCGGGAGCCATTGCGGGTGTGAAATATTTCCTGGTTCCGAATGTAAAGAACTTTTCGTGGATGACAGTCGTAGCTGCGATGGGGCAGATGTTTTATTCACTGTCGATTGCGATGGGTATTCTGATTACGTTTGGCTCTTATATGAAGAAGGATACATCCATCGAGGGTGCAACCAGAAATGTAGAAGTGTTTGATACGGCGATTGCAATCATGGCAGGACTTATGATTATACCGGCAGTCTTTGCATTTTCCGGCGGAGATCCGGATATGCTGCAGGCAGGGCCTTCGCTCATGTTTATCACGATTCCGAAGGTGTTCGCGAACATGGGACTTGGAACAGGCGTCGGAATTTTGTTCTTCCTGCTGGTGTTGTTTGCTGCACTTACAAGCTCGATTGCCCTTACGGAAAGTGCCGTTGCGACATTTGAGGACGAGCTTGGCTGGGGACGGAAGAAGTCAACGATTGTGATTGGGCTGATTATGCTTGCACTCGGAACATTATCGAGTCTTGGATATGGACCGCTTGGGTTTGTGAAGATCCTCGGAATGCAGTTTTTGGACCTGTTTGATTTCCTGACGAATTCCGTGATGATGCCGATTGCTGCATTTGTGACAAGCCTGCTTGTATCACGCGTGGTTGGAATCGACAAGATCGAAGAGGAGATTCGCCATGGAGAAAGTAAGTTCCAAAGAAAGAAGATATTCGTCGTGATGATAAAATATCTGTGCCCGATTTTCGCACTGATCATTTTGCTTAGTTCCGTTGCAAATGCATTTGGCTGGATATCAATGTAAAAAGAAAATACAATGATGAACGTAGCCAAATAGATGATTGCAGAACATGTTTTCGGGTAAATCAGAGGTAATCGGATATGGAACCAAAACAGGAGCAAAAAATGATATCCCGTGCAGATATCCTGCTGATCGTCGGAATTCTGATTCTGGCGATGGCAGGACTTTTTGCGTGGAAGAAGCTGGAAAAGCCAGGTGCGTATGTTGATATCATGATTGATGGTAATTCTGTGAAGACATTGCGGCTTGATCAGGATGCAAGCTACGAGGTAAAGCAGCAGGCGGGGGTTAATACGGTTGTTGTGCAGGATGGCAACGTGACTGTGCAAGATGCAGACTGTCCGGACAAGATCTGTGAGAAGCACCGGGCAATCAACCGAACCGGAGAGACGATTATCTGCCTGCCACATAAGTTGGTTGTAGAAATTAAAGAGTAGATGGATATAGATGGAAAGAGACAGATATCATTGAAGAAAAAAGACAGACCAACCAATGACTATCCACAATTAAACAATAACCATAAGATCGCACTTTGCGGTGTGCTGATTGCGCTTGCCATGATCTTATCGTATCTGGAGAGTCTTGTGCCGATCCATATGGCGGTACCCGGGGTGAAGCTTGGCCTTGCCAATCTGGTTACGATCATCGCACTGCAGAGATTGGATCTGAAATCGACGATTGTAATCTCGACCGGACGTATCATCCTGTCGAACGTTTTGTTCGGAAATATGGCGGTGTTACTATACAGTCTGGCCGGTGCGGCATGCAGCATCCTGATCATGACGGTGCTAAAAAAATGCCGGGTATTCGGTCTTGTGGGAATCAGTGTTGCTGGCGCAGTCTTCCACAATCTGGGACAGATACTGGTCGCAGTCTGTGTGATGGAGAATGTCCGTATCTTTTATTATATGCTTGTTCTTCTGATCACCGGAACAGTAGCAGGCGTGGCAATCGGACTGCTGGCATCGTTTCTGCTCAAAAATATACGGTTTCAGGCATAAAAGTTGTGAAATTAAGAACACATTTGTTGATAAAAATCCCTACTTGTATTAAAATAATAGTAAATATTTTTTAGAGTGGGGTCAGTACGATGAAACTAACTTTTAAAGGAGGCATCCATCCATACGAAGGGAAAGAACTTACGATGGATAAGGATGTAATTGAATATGTCCCAAAGGGAGATATGGTATATCCACTGAGCCAGCATATCGGTGCACCTGCGAAGGCGGTTGTCAAAAAGGGTGACCGTGTTTTGGTAGGGCAGCTGATTGCAGAAGCCGGTGGATTTGTTTCTGCAAACATTCATTCTTCTGTATCCGGAACAGTCAAGGCCGTGGAACCTAGACTGACTGCATCCGGTTCTAAGGTCAATTCGATCGTGATCGAAAATGACAATCAGTTTGAAGAAATTGAATATGTGAAAAATGACAAACCGCTTGCGGAGCTTAACAGGGAGGAAATCCTTGAAGCAATCAAGAACGCAGGTGTTGTCGGTATGGGTGGCGCCGGATTCCCGACGAATGTCAAGCTCTCACCGAAGAATGCTGACGAGATCGATTACATTATCGTGAATGCATCCGAGTGTGAGCCGTATCTGACATCGGATTACCGTCGTCTGCTTGATGAGACGGACAAGGTGATCGAGGGCTTGCGTCTTGCACTTGCAATCTTCCCGAAAGCAAAGGGAATCATCGCGGTCGAGGATAACAAGCCAAAGGCAATCCGGAAGTTGAAGGAAGTGCTTGGAAATGATCCGGACATCAAGGTTAATTCCATGAAGACCAAGTATCCGGAGGGAGCAGAACGCCAGCTCATCTATGCGAATACCGGACGCTATATCAATTCGAAGATGCTTCCGGCAGATGC
The DNA here is from genome assembly GCF_056872695.1 of Wujia sp. Classification (NCBI taxonomy): domain Bacteria; kingdom Bacillati; phylum Bacillota; class Clostridia; order Lachnospirales; family Lachnospiraceae; genus Wujia; species Wujia sp. The sequence continues at coordinate 18,583 of NZ_DBMFCD010000007.1, forward strand.
CGGCTGTATCGTACATAATGTAGACACGGTGTATTCTATCTGTGAAGCTGTGCGGCAGGGCAAACCATTGATTCAGAGATTGGTGACTGTGACCGGTGATGCGATCACAGAACCATGCAACTATCTTGTACGGATAGGTACAAACTTTGCGGAGCTGATCGAGGCAGCAGGTGGATTCCTGCAGGATCCGGAGAAGATCATTGCCGGTGGCCCGATGATGGGAAAAGCCATCTATGATCTGAATATTCCGGTTACGAAGTCCGCATCGGCAATTCTATGTATGACGAAGGATGAGGTCTCGGAATATGAGCCGAGTAACTGTATCCGCTGTGGCAGATGTGTGGAGGTTTGTCCGGGCAGAGTGATGCCGAACAAGCTTGCGACACTGGCAGAACAAGGCGATCTGGAGGAGTTCCAGAAGTTAAATGGTATGGAATGCTGTGAGTGTGGCTGTTGTTCGTATGTATGTCCGGCGAAGCGTCATCTGACACAGACGATTGCAGGCACAAGAAAAGCCATCTTGGCGAATCGCAAGAAATAGGAGGTGCGAGAAAGTGGAACAGGAAAATTTGAAATTAAAGGTCTCTGCTTCCCCGCATGTGAGAAGCAAGGCAACGACATCGGATATCATGTTCGATGTTGTGATTGCGTTAGTTCCGGCAACGGCATTCGGTCTGTACATATTTGGCTGGTATGCGGCATTGCTGGTTGCAGTCTGTATCGGAAGCTGTGTTGGGTTTGAAGCATTATATCAGAAGTGTATGGGCAAGAAGGTAACGGTTGGAGATTTCTCCGCCGTGGTAACCGGATTGCTGCTTGCGCTGAATCTGCCACCAAACCTTCCAATCTGGATGGCGGTTGCAGGCTCCGCATTTGCAATCATTATCGTAAAGCAGCTTTTTGGCGGACTGGGACAGAATTTTATGAACCCGGCACTTGGAGCGAGATGCTTCCTGCTGCTGTCGTTCTCCCGTTATATGACGAATTTTGTATACGATGGTGTGGCAACTGCGACACCGCTTGCAACATTGAAGCTTACCGGCATGGTGAACTTAAGAAGTATGTTCCTTGGATATACCGCAGGAACGATCGGTGAGACATCCGTGGTTGCTCTGCTGATTGGTGCGGTCTATCTGCTTTGCAAGAAGGTGATTAGTCCGAGGATTCCATTGATTTATATCGGAACATTTACAATCGCAGTTGCAATCTATGCTATGACACAGGATTACAATGTTCCTGTTTATGTGGCTGCACATTTGTGTGGTGGCGGACTGATGCTTGGTGCATGGTTCATGGCAACGGATTATGTGACAAGTCCGATTACTTCCTCAGGAAAGGTAATTTATGCAATTGGACTAGGACTTTTGACATTTGTACTCCGTATCTTCGGCAGCAGTACCGAGGGTGTATCTTATTCGATCATCATTATGAACCTGTTAGTTCCTCTGATTGAGCGAGTAACCGTACCGAAGGCATTTGGTGAGGGAGCCGAGATCAAGGATAAGAAGCAGGCGAAGCTTGCCGAAAAAGAGGCAAAGAAGGAAGCAAAGGAAGCTGCGAAGACAGAGGATGCTTTGGACGGGGATGACAAGGAACCTAAGAAGAACAAGATGGATGTCAAAGGTATCGTGGTTGCAATTGTTGCAATCTGCGTGATCACGGTTGTAATGGGTGCAGCGCTTGGCGGAGTCTATAGTGTCACAAAGGATCCGATTGAGAAGGCACAGGAGCAGGCGAAGAACGATGCCTATGCGGAGGTGCTTCCGGAAGCAACACGTATTATGAGTGTGGAAGAAGATGGAGATGTTGTTAAGCAGATCAATCCATTGCTTGAATCGTATGGATTTGAGGATGTTCATATCGACGATATCTGTGTCGGCGGCGATGATGAGAAGAATGAACTGGTTGGTTATGTAATTCTCATCACAAGTACGGCGGGCTATGGCGGAGATATTCAGATGGCAATCGGTATCAATACAGAATATCGGATTACAGGTATTTCCTTCCTGACATTGAACGAGACAGCAGGTCTTGGTATGGAAGCAGATACAGACGAGTTTAAGGAGCAGTTTATCAATAAGACCGTCAATAAGTTTGAATATACAAAGACGGGTTCAACAAAGGACAGTGAGATCGATGCATTGTCTGGCGCGACGATTACCACATCTGCAGTGACAAATTCAGTCAATGCGGCACTTCGTACAATTCGATTCCTGACAACAGGAGGTGCTAAGTAATATGGGAAAGATAACAGAACGTTTAAAGAACGGTATTATCACAGAGAACCCGACCTTCGTCCAGATGCTTGGTATGTGTCCAACACTTGCGGTTACATCCTCAGCAATCAATGGACTTGGCATGGGACTTACAACGATGGTGATTCTGACGATGAGCAACTTTATGATTTCCCTGCTCCGGAAGCTGATTCCGGACAAGGTGCGTATTCCGGCTTACATCGTTATCATCGCTTCCTTTGTAACAATCGTACAGTTTTTGCTGCAGGCATATATTCCAAGCCTGAACGACAGTCTGGGAATCTTTATTCCACTGATTGTTGTAAACTGTATTATTTTAGGTAGAGCAGAGAGCTATGCTTCAAAGAATCCGGTGATCCCATCCATCTTTGATGGTATCGGTATGGGACTTGGATTTACAGTCGGACTTACGACAATCGGTATCATCCGTGAGATTCTTGGTTCCGGCAGTATCTTTGGATTCAGCTTTGTAAAGGCAATTGAATCCTTTGCTGAAGGTCATGCAAGTGAGAAGGTCTTCCAGATTTTATCTGATCAGGGACTGTTCCAACCGGCAAGTATTTTTGTATCGGCACCGGGCGCATTCCTTGTACTGGCATTTATTATTGCCTTTATCAACCGTCGTCATATCAAGAAGGCAAAGAAGACAGGCGGGAAGGCAGAGACATGCAGACTGGCAGATTGCGCAAGCTGTGCAAATGCCATGTGTGCAGGCAAGGGAAAGGAGGAGTAGGATATGAACATTATTTTATTAGCGATATCCGCTGCTCTTGTGAATAACGTTATCCTGAGCCAGTTTATGGGTATCTGTCCGTTTTTAGGAGTATCAAAGAAGGTAAGCACCGCAGCCGGTATGGGTGGTGCGGTTATCTTCGTTATGACGATTGCTTCGGCAGTGACAAGTGTGATCTATCATTTTGTGCTTGTGCCGCTTAAACTATCGTATCTGAACACGATCGTGTTTATCTTAGTCATTGCAGCACTTGTACAGTTTGTGGAGATGTTCTTAAAGAAGACGATTCCATCGCTGTATGAAGCGCTCGGTGTATACCTGCCACTGATCACAACGAACTGTGCTGTGCTTGGTATCGCACTGAAAAATGTGCAGGATGATTTAAACATCGGAGAATCTATCATCAACGGTATGTTCTCCGCAGTCGGATTTGCAATTGCGATTATAGTAATGGCAGGTATTCGGGAGAAGATTGATAAAAACGATATACCGGAAAGCTTTAAAGGAGCGCCAATCGTGCTGATTACAGCTGGTCTTATGGCAATCGCTTTCCTTGGACTGAATGGTTTGATTTAGAGGAGGCGAAGAAATGGGAGCATCGATTTTGTACGCGGCTGCAGTCATTGGGATTGTCGGAATTTTAGCCGGAATCCTCTTAGGTGTAGCGAGCGAGAAGTTTAAAGTAAAAGTAGACGAGAAGGAAATCAAAGTACGTGAGGCATTGCCGGGCAACAACTGTGGAGGCTGTGGATATCCGGGTTGTGATGGTCTTGCGGCAGCAATCGCAAAGGGCGAAGCAAAGCCGGATGCCTGTCCGGTCGGTGGTGAAGCCGTAGCAAAGAAGATTGTAGAGATTGTCGGTGGGGAGATCGACAGTGTCAGACATGTGGCACATGTGAAATGTGCCGGAACCTGTGAGAAGGCAAAGGACGCTTACGACTATGTAGGCCCTGAGGATTGTCAGATTGCAGCAAATGCACCGGGTGGCGGACCAAAGGGCTGTAGCTTCGGTTGCCTCGGTTATGGTTCGTGTAAGCGTGCCTGCCAGTTTGATGCAATTTCCATCGTAGATGGTGTGGCAGTCGTAGACAAGGACAAATGTAAGTCGTGCGGACAGTGTGTACTTGCCTGTCCGAGACATATCATTGAGATGGTACCGGAAGATGCAGGTGCCATTGTCGAGTGTAACTCGAAGGAATTCGGCAAAGATGTAAAGGCAGTCTGCAGCGCAGGCTGTATCGGCTGTGGTCTGTGCCAGAGAAACTGTCCACAGGGAGCAATTACCGTGAAAGATCACCTCGCAGTTGTCGACTACGAGAAATGTACCGGCTGTGGCACATGCAAGGAAAAATGTCCAGTAAAGATTATACGATAGAACATATGGTATTAAAATATTAAAGCGATAGAGTGTATCAAGTTGTACATAATTACAATTCTAACACAGACCGTTGAAGCACGCTGGTACTTAATGAATGGCAAACTTGTTTGCCGTGAATTTAGTACCATTGCGTGATGAACCGAGCGGGAGCGCGTCTGTGTGGAATTCGTAATTATGTACAACTTGTATACCACAGCGTGAATACAATGGGAGAGAATATGGAAAGAGATTACGTTATTATCACAGATTCATCGAATGACCTGCCTGTCGGTTATGCCGAGGAACAGGGCGTTGTGATCATCCCGATCAGCTTTGAGATCGGAGATGAGGTATTCGATGGAAGAGAAAAGACGCTGACAAATAAAGAATTCTATGATCGCATGCGTGCGGGAGAGGGAACAAAGACGGCAGCTCCCAACATCAACGATATCGAAGAGGAGTTTGAAAAGGCCTTAGCTGCAGGAAAAGACGTATTATTCACCTGTCTTTCATCCGGCATCAGCAGTACAATCAATAATGCATTTATATGCAGGGAAGAGATGCAGGAGAAATATCCGGATGCGGATATCTGTGTATTTGATTCAATCTGTGCCTGCGGTGGACATGGTATGCTGATCTATCATGCGATCGAGAACAAGAAGAAGGGCATGTCAGCAAAGGAGAATATGCAGGCACTGGAAGCATTAAAACATCACATTGTTCATAAGTTTACTGTGGATGATCTGACTTATCTGCAGCGAGGAGGACGTATCTCTAAGACGGCTGCGATGATCGGAGGTATGATTCAGTTAAAACCGGTATTGCATGTGGATATAGAGGGCAGGCTTGCTGCAGAAAGCAAGGTACGTGGACGTAAGAAAGCATTAAACCAGCTTGTGTCTGAGATGGAAAACTGTGTGGGAAGTTATGCAGATAAACAGGATATGGTATTGATCTGCCATGCAGATTGCCTGGAAGATGCAGAATATGTTCAGGCGAAGGTAGAGGAAAAATTTCATCCGGACAAGATTATAATCAGTGAGGTTGGACCAATTATTGGGGCTCATGTAGGCCCCGGAACAATGACATTGTTCTTTTTGGGTGACAAGCGGTAATCCGGTGCATATACTAACTATAAAAAGCGAAGGTATTCGATGCGCTTTTTAGAATTAAAAGAAAAAGAAGTTATAAACTGCAAGGATTGCAGACGGCTCGGCTATGTTGCCGACGTTGAGTTTGATTGTGAGACAGGGAAGATACTTGCAATCATCGTACCGGGACCGGGCAAATTATTTTCGTGCTTTGGTTCGGGAACAGAATATTACATCCGGTATTGTAACATTGTGCGTATCGGACCGGACATCGTCCTGGTTGATATCGATGCCTGCGATATACGGAAAATTCAGGGAGGAAAGGAATAAACATATGAAGTGCCCATTTTGCGGAGATGATAATACGCGTGTGATTGACTCAAGACCAGCAGATGACAATGAGGCAATCCGTAGAAGAAGACAGTGTGATGAGTGTGGAAAACGTTTTACCACGTATGAGAAGGTGGAGACGATACCTTTGATTGTCATCAAGCGTGACAAGAATCGTGAGACATATGACCGTTCCAAGATTGAGTCCGGTGTTGTACGTTCCTGTCATAAACGTCCGGTATCCGTAGATCAGATCGAAGCATGCGTCGACGAAATCGAGAACAAGATTTTCAATCTCGGCGTGCGGGAGATCGAGAGTGAGAAGATCGGTGAGATTGTGATGGATCAGATTCGAGATCTGGATCAGGTTGCGTATGTGCGTTTTGCATCCGTTTACCGTCAGTTCAAGGATGCTGATACCTTTATGAGTGAGCTGAAGAAGCTTCTGGACACAAAGTAAGGGAAACGGAAAGGCATGCTATGGACTATATCAAACTGATCGAGGGTGCAGAGGGCGAGATTGTTGAGAAGAAATCCCGTTTTATAGCCCAGGTTGCCCCAGTTGAGACAGAAGAAGAGGCGTATGCTTTTATCGAGAAGATCAAGAAGAAGCATTACGATGCAAGGCATAACTGTTTTGCATTTTCTGTGGGCGCAGAAATGCCGTTGCTTCGTTTTTCGGATGATGGAGAACCGCAGGGAACCGCAGGAAAGCCGATGCTGGAGCTGATTCAGAATTCCGGAATCCATGATATCTGTGTGGTAGTGACACGGTATTTCGGAGGTACATTACTTGGTACGGGCGGACTTGTCCGTGCATACACGCAGGCAACGAAGGAAGCCTTGGAAGCGTGCACGACGAAGTTAATGCAGCAATTACTTCCGGTTTTCATCCGGACGAATTACACGGATATGGGAAAAATACAATATATCCTGAATACGAGACAGGTTGCGATTATCAACACGGAATTTGCAGAGGATGTGGTTTTTACGGTACATATTCCGGTCGGTGATGCAAAAGCAATCTTAAAAGAGATAACCGATGCTACGAATGCAAGAGTGCAGATTGAAGAACAGGACGAGATCTTTGGATGATCCCGTCCTGTTCTTCGTTTGTATCATATTAAATTTATGTTTCAACTATCTGAAAATACGATATCATAGAATATAATTCACGAAGAAATACGCGATGGCAATTAGTAAAAACACCGGAATCCATCTGGCGAGTGCCCGGCTTTTTCTGATGAACACCGAAAGCACAAGCGATAGAAGACAGGCGAGCAGGCTGACAAGTGTTACCTGCAATAGCGTTGCAGTTCCATAGGTAATTATGTTGCACAGCATGCCGATTCCGTAGATTGGAAGGATACCAGCCAGAAGCCCTGCGCATAAAATACTATATCTGCGTCTGCCGGAAAGTGCAATGTAGATGCCACGCTCCTGATCCTGTAAGAACAGCATCAGACTGAATAATGAGGCAAACAGGATGAGCAGACAGGTACATTCGAAGATTGGAAGCTGGATACGGTAGGTATTTTCCTTATAATCATAAGCACCATCTGTGACGGACGACATACGGAAGATCGTATCGCTGTCCATGTATGTCTGCATACGGCTTTTTAAATCTTCGGATAACGCTGCATCGTCAATCGTGTCAACTAAGATCTGTGGGGAAGCAACCTTGAAGATATAATGGAAGAATGTCTCGCTGATGGCAGAGGAAAGTGTGCTTGCGCTTGTCTCGTACAAGGAAATCTTCGGTTCTCCGGAACCATCAATATAGCCGGAGAAAAATCCGTCTGGCAGGACGAAGCCGCATTCCGCATCGCCCGCCTGGACATCCTGGATCACTTCGTTGGACGTGTCAACATAATAAAACTGATAGAGCGAAGCGCTGGCATTTAATTCGTTTTTGAAATGCGTTGTATATGCACTGGTATCCTCCAGATATACGGCAACACGGATCTCTGTGGACCGGCTCTTCGCCGGAAGCAATGCGTAGATTCCGGTTAAAATGAGCAGGACGCCCAGCATGCACCAGTATAATTTTCGGTGTAAAATTCGTTTCCATGCGACAATCAGTCGATTCATAACATAACTCCCAAATGTTTAATAAAGTGCGTGGCAGAAAAGCTGCATTACATACGTTCCCGGCAGATATGGACGGATCTGCTGTATCACCTTTGGCAGCAGGACATCCGGCAGAAGTCCGCCACCACAGTAGGCGAGCACCAGTACGACAAAAAGCAGACAGATATTTGCGGAAAAGGTACTTCTGGAAAAGGTTGCGATTCCGGCGATCAGCAGTGCAATCAAAAGCAGTGCCGGGATGATTGTTAAAAGCCCGGTCGCATTTGCGTGTCCCATCCAGACAGAGATGCCGATATAGCACGGCAGAAACAGGATATACAGAGCAAAAAATGTATGGATCGTGTTTGCTGCCAGTATATGTCCTCGGTTTAGATGATACAGCTTCATGCATTCACGGATGCCATTTCCGGTGCCCTGTAAATAGGGAATCAGAAGAAACGCCAGAAAACAGAGGCTTAATATAATTGCAAATGCGGCATAGTGCTGTGTGAGTGACACACTTCCTGCATCTTCTGCCGATATTGTTTCCATATAATTTGTTTTGTTCATAACACGGTCAAGGTATACGAAGTTCACGCGGTTGGAAAGCTCGTGTACCTGTTCCGGCGTAAATTCGTGGGCACGTGTCGTGTCAAGTCCGCTGTAAATACCAGCCTGTGCAGTTCCAAGCATTCCGGCGTAGGACATGAATAATTCATTGATAATATAAGCGGAGATGGAGCTGTTATCGTAGACGACGATGTCGAGTGGCACATTTGTGCTGTCCATGATTCCGGAGAAAAACTGTTCCGGAACGATGATCAGATACAGGATTTCGTGTGAAGCAAGCTTGTTGTAGCCTTCCTCGACACTGTTTACCTGAACGAGCTGGACAGTTTCCTCCATTCCTTCTAAATCCTGTAACATACCGATACCAAGCTGGTTTAAATCCAGATTGTCGTCCTGTGGCAGATAGTATCCGATGGAAATCGCGGAAAATACATTCTCTTTATACAGATGTCTGGACAGATAAAATCCTGCGGTTCCGGTCAGGAGAAGTAACAGTAACAGAGAGACAAACATAGACGGGATATAGTGTAACAGCCGTTTGCAGTTGGCACGGATGAAATTAAAAAACATATGGATATAAGACATAAGTTCCTCTTAACTAATTTCGTAACAGATCAATATAATTTGAGCCCTCTGGCAGATGTGAGGCGTCACAAAGTCTGCCATTTTTCAGAAGATAGACTGTGTGGCAGAACTGAAAAACGGCTTCCTCATGGGAGGCAATCACAATGGAATTTCCAAGACTTAAATAATAACGCATGAACTGCATGGCATCCTGCTTGGCTGGCAGATCCAACGCCGCAAATGGCTCATCCATCAACAGAATCTGTGGTGCATCGAGCAGGGCACATGCGAGACTGAGCCGTTTTTTCATACCGCCGGACATATTTTTGACCGGAGTATCCAGAAATGTCTGGATTCCAAGCTGTGCAAGCGGTGGCGTCTGCAACGTATGCAGAATCTCTGCTTTTCGTTTGTTTGTCCACATGCGCAGATTGTCTAAAGGCTTTAATTCATCATAAAGCGGATTTTCCTGTGGCACATAACCAATCCGGATATCTGGGGTGCCTGCGTATTTTTTGGCAATGCAGGATAATAATGTAGATTTCCCTGAGCCATTGATACCTAAGATGCCGATGGCGCACCCTTCCGGAATGGGAAAAGATACATCATTTAATATCTGTTTTTTTCCATATGATTTTGTGATATGTTCAACCTGAAACATAATAGCTCCTTTTTGATCCGGAGATGAACGTGTATTGTCTGTCAATAAAATATCAGTATACATCCGGGTATTCCTGTTCTGACAATAAAGATAGCATTTTTAAGTATAATATACAAGTAGAAAGCATGTATAAGTGGATTTTCTCTATGGACTTTATATTATAAATTTGCTATAATTTTAAACATATATGACATGACGTGTATTTACACGTAACGGAAATTTGGTAGAACGAAAGATATGGGGTACATACATTATGAATGGAACGAGATTAGCAAAGAAAAATGATCTGGCGATGAAGTTGATGGTTGCCTTTGCAATCGCGAAGATTGCAGTATTGATTATCAATTATAAAACACAGAAGGGATTTGTGCCGCTGCTGGTATTATTCTCATTGTTTGCGGTTGGAAATGTTGTGTTCCAGTTGATCAATGACCGCAGCGAACTGATGAAATTCACATCCGTTACAGCATTTTCTGTATTGGTGCTTGTGTCAGCATTTGTGTCAGGATCGGTGATGGATGCACTTCCGATCTTCATTGCGATGGGCATGTGTATTATCTACATGGATACATTTCATATACGTGTAACCTGTGGTGCATCAACACTTGGTATTCTGGTTGAGACGATCATCCAGATTGTAAAGCATGGATTTGCTCCATCCGTTACATGGATTGAGATTCTGCTTCTGGCAGTTATTTTCACATTTGGTATTCTGATGGCATGCAGCATTACCCTGCGTGAGCAGGAAACCGATCGTCAGGAGATCGAGTACCATGTTGCATATCAGGAAGAAATCACAGAGAACATGGTAAAGGTTGTAGATAACGGAAATGCACATATTGAACAGCTCCAGTCAAAGCTCGATAACTTCCAGGCGGCGACAGCGGAGGTTACCAAATCTGTGGATGCGATTTCAACCGGCGTTACAGACACCGCAGAGAATATGGAAGTATCGACAACGATGACACAGCAGATTCAGGAGATCATCGACAATCTGATCGATGTCAAGGACAACACTGTACAGTCAACGCACCGTGCAATCGAATCTGTAAAGTCCGGTTTAGATATTATTGAAAGCCTGAAAGACAAATCAGATGATATCAATGTAGCCAATGAAGATGTAACCCGTGTATCGGAAGAACTCTGTGAGAAGATCCAGTCTGCAGAGGAGATTACACAGATTATCTATCAGATTTCCAGCCAGACAAACCTCCTTGCATTAAATGCAAGTATCGAGGCAGCACGTGCAGGAGAGCAGGGACGTGGATTTGCGGTTGTTGCAGATGAAATCCGTAAATTAGCGGATGATACAAGAAGCTCAATCGACAGTATCACACAGCTTCTGAAGGGTGTGACAGATCTTGCCAATCATACATCGGATCTGGTCCGCAGAAGTGTAGAGGCAGTATCGGAGCAGGCAAAATACATCGAGGCGGCAGATGGAAGCTTCCAGACAATTGCCGGGGCTGTGGAAAAGTTATCCGGTGATATGAAGCAGCTTGATAAGTTGTCCGGTAATCTGGATGCATCGAACAATTCTATCATTGACGGATTGGCAAACCAGCAGGCAGCCAGTGAAGAGATTGCAGCAAATGCGCAGTCATCCGCGAATCTGTGTGAGACAAACTTGAATGAATTAAACGGTGTGATTGATGAGTTAAATGAGATTGCAAAGATTATCGGAAGTCTGCGCGCAGCGGATTTAGAAGAGATCAATAAGATGTTAGATGAGACGACCGTTCAGACTGTATCTCGTGATACAACCGATTATTCAGATTATTTTTCAGAGGATGATGGACAGGAAGCAGAGGCTCCTGCGAGTGCATCCGCAGAGGAGTCCGAATCCGAAGAGACAGAACCGATGGAGGCAGAGCTAACCGAAGGTGTGTCGGAGGAAACCTGCGAAGATTCTGAGGATACACAGGCTGGGATAGATGAAGCATCTGAATCCTGGGAAGATGCAGAAGACAGCGGAGAAAACAGTGGAATAGAAGAAAACCGGGATGAAGAAGCAGAAGAAGATGAAGAGATAAGTGAAGATCCCGAACCGGAAGATGATACAGCATATGATGCAGATACAGACGAAGAGGACTCTGATCAGGAATAATCAGTAGTCCTCCTCGATGACCTGAAAGTCAAGATAATCAAAATCAATGGATTCAATGAAATTATCCTGCGTGAACCGGGTTCTTGCATGACGGATAAAATCCTGCTGGTTTGATTTCAACCAGATAGGCTTTGCCAGATCAAAGGTGTAGCATAGCTCGTCAAGGGCGGCATACACCTTTTTTGTACGCGTCAAGGTGTAGTCCTCAATGCAGACAGTATGGTCTTTGACGAGACGGTTATCTTTCATTATTTTTCCCCAGATGCGAAACATAGTATCACCTGCCTTGCTTATATAGTTATTGAAGTGGATCGTTCTATAATTATATCGGTCATAGGACAAAAAAACAAGTAAAATAGCAAACGATTTATAAAGGAGCAACAGCATGAGTTACAAATTGATTACCAAAGATGGAAGCGCCAAGCGTGGCGAATTTACGACACCGCATGGCGTAATCCAGACGCCGGTCTTTATGAATGTCGGCACAGCAGCTGCAATCAAGGGTGCAGTTTCAACCGAGGATCTGCAGACAATCGGAACACAGGTTGAACTGTCGAACACCTATCATCTGCATGTAAGACCAGGTGATGAGGTTGTGAAAAAACTTGGCGGACTGCACAAGTTTATGGTGTGGGACAAGCCAATCCTGACAGATTCCGGTGGATTTCAGGTGTTCTCACTTGCCGGACTCAGAAAGATTAAAGAAGAAGGTGTGACATTTCATTCGCATGTCGATGGACGTCTCATATTTATGGGACCAGAGGAGAGCATGCAGATTCAATCGAATCTTGCATCTACGATTGCAATGGCATTTGATGAATGTGCACCGGCAAAGGCAGACCGGTCCTACATCCAGCCATCGGTAGACCGTACAACACGCTGGTTAGAGCGGTGCAAGCGGGAGATGCAGAGGCTGAATAGCCTGGAGGATACAATCAACAAACAACAGATGTTATTCGGCATCAATCAGGGTGGTGTTATAGATGATATCCGCATCGAGCATGCGAAGCGGATTGCAGACATGGATTTAGATGGTTATGCAATCGGCGGACTGGCAGTTGGAGAGACACATGCAGAGATGTATCGGATTATCGAGTCGGTTATTCCGTATCTGCCGGAGAACAAGCCAACCTATCTGATGGGCGTTGGTACACCGGCGAATATACTGGAGGCTGTAGAGCGTGGGGTTGATTTCTTTGATTGTGTATATCCATCCCGGAATGGCAGACATGGTCATGTCTATACAAACCATGGTAAGCTGAATCTGTTCAATGCAAAATATGAACTGGATGAGCGTCCGATCGAGGAAGGCTGTGGATGCCCGGCGTGCAAGAAGTATTCGAGAGCCTATATCCGCCATCTGCTCAAAGCAAAGGAAATGCTTGGAATGAGATTTTGCGTCTTGCATAATTTATATTTTTATAATAATATGATGAGTGAGATTCGGGAGGCAATCGAAGAACATCGTTATAGTGAATATAAACGACAGAAATTAGAAGGCTTTCAAAATCAAGAATAAAAAAAAGGAGTTTTAAGACATGTTATTAACATTACTGGAATCAACAGCAACAACTGCAAAGCAGCCAAGTGGACTGTTCTGGGTCATCTACATTGTAATCTTAGTCGGATTCATGTGGTTACTGATCATCCGCCCACAGAAGAAGCAGAAGAAACAGATGGAAGATCTGCACAAGGCAATGGAACCGGGCGATAACATCATGACCACCGGTGGTTTCTATGGTACAATCCTTGATATTGTGGATGATACAACGGTTATCGTAGAGTTCGGTAACAATAAGAACTGCCGTATTCCAATGCATAAGAATGCAATCGCTGAGATTGAAAAAGCAGGTTCTGCAGTCGTAAAGGATGAGGAAGATGATACACCGGTAAAGGACGAGAAAAAGGAAGACAAAAAAGCAGATAAGAAGCTTGGAAAGACAAAGGAATAATCCTGTTTTGCCGCGGGAAATGCAGGCGCTAGCCATGTTTGCATATTCTACAAAAAAAGACAAAAAAGGTGTAGACGAAATTATGACTTTGTGAGAAAATGTAGTTGATGGTGTTTTGTATGTAAGAAACATCTCTCTATAAAATTTTAATATTGAAAGGAGTTCCACAATGATTTACACGAAGGAAGTTGAAAACATGTGCCCAGTAGCCAAGGGCGCAAAGCATGAGCCAGCTCCTATTCCTGAAGAAGGAAAGTGGGTACACTCAAAGAAGATTGAAGATATCTCTGGTTTTACACATGGTGTTGGCTGGTGCGCACCACAGCAGGGTGCTTGTAAACTTTCACTGAACGTTAAGGATGGCGTAATTGAAGAGGCTTTGGTTGAGACAATCGGTTGTTCCGGTATGACACATTCTGCAGCTATGGCAGCAGAGGTTCTGCAGGGTAAGACAATCCTTGAGGCTCTGAACACAGACCTTGTATGTGATGCTATCAATACAGCTATGAGAGAGCTGTTCCTTCAGATTGTTTATGGTCGTACACAGAGTGCTTTCTCTGATGACGGTCTTGCAGTTGGAGCAGGTCTTGAGGATCTTGGTAAGGGTCTTCGTTCTCAGGTTGGTACAATGTACGCAACAAAGGAGAAGGGTGTTCGTTACCTTGAGATGGCTGAGGGCTATGTAACAGGTATTGCACTTGATGCAGACAACGAAGTAATCGGATACCAGTTCGTTTCTCTTGGAAAGATGACAGACTTCATTAAGAAGGGTGATGATCCGAACACAGCATGGGAGAAGGCAAAGGGTCAGTATGGCCGTGTTGCTGATGCAGTGAAGATTATCGATCCTAGACAGGAATAAGAGGAAAGGAGAAACGACAATGGCTTTATTTGAATCATATGAAAGAAGAATTGACCAGATTAACGCTGTATTGAACAGCTATGGTATCAGCTCTATTGAAGAAGCTGAGAAGATTACAAAGGACGCTGGACTTGATGTTTACGATCAGGTTAAGAAGATTCAGCCAATTTGTTTTGAGAATGCTTGCTGGGCTTACACAGTTGGTGCAGCAATCGCAATTAAGAAGGGTTGCAGAAGAGCAGCAGATGCTGCAGCAGCAATCGGTGAAGGACTTCAGTCTTTCTGTATCCCGGGTTCTGTTGCTGATCACCGTAAGGTAGGTCTTGGACATGGTAACCTTGGTAAGATGCTCCTTGAGGAAGAAACAGAGTGCTTCTGTTTCCTTGCAGGACATGAGTCATTCGCAGCTGCTGAGGGTGCAATCGGTATCGCAGAGAAGGCTAACAAGGTACGTCAGAAGCCACTTCGTGTTATCTTGAATGGTCTTGGTAAGGATGCAGCTCAGATTATCTCACGTATCAATGGATTTACATTTGTTGAGACAAAGTACGATTATAAGGCAGCTAAACTGAACGTAGTATATGAGAAGCCATACTCAACAGGTCTTCGTGCAACTGTTAAGTGTTATGGTGCTGATGATGTTCAGGAAGGTGTTGCAATCATGCATCATGAGAATGTTGGTGTATCTATCACAGGTAACTCAACAAACCCAACACGTTTTCAGCATCCGGTAGCAGGTACATACAAGAAGGAATGTATCGAGCAGGGTAAGAAGTACTTCTCCGTAGCATCCGGTGGTGGTACAGGTCGTACACTTCACCCAGATAACATGGCAGCAGGTCCTGCTTCTTATGGTATGACAGATACTATGGGACGTATGCACAGTGATGCACAGTTCGCAGGTTCTTCATCTGTACCAGCTCACGTAGAGATGATGGGTCTGATCGGTATGGGTAACAACCCTATGGTTGGTGCTACTGTTGCAGTCGCAGTTTCTGTTGAAGAAGCAGCAAAGGCTGGTAAGTTCTAAGAAAATGGCGTAAATGCTAGATTTTTAGAAGTAGTCAAAAGTGATAAAAAGTGGTAAAATGTACATCGTTTGACACCTATTTGACACTTAATTGACACATCAACTTGACACACAAATAGTCAAATATATGGGAACCTTTCTTAAATGATTGGTTCCCTTTTTATTGCATTTTTTCTAAGTCTTTTCTAAGCCATTCCACATCTCTCTCTGTATAAGTGGATTCGGTTATATCTTGTATATTATTTTCCACAAAATGTAAATCTGGGCTCGCGGGAGAGAAATTAAGCGGAAAAACCCACGGTGTGGGCGTAGACAGAGAAAAGCAAGCAGAAAACCCCAAACCGGAAACTAATCGGAAAGATACGGAGATGAAACTGGGTGTGAGGGAGAGAAATTAAGGGGAAAAACCCACGGCGTGGGCGTAGACAGAGAAAAGCAAGCAGAAAACCCAAACAGGAAATTAATATAGTAAATATCTGGAAATCAGGGTTGAAATCATATCCATGACAGAAGAAAATTACACATTGTTATTTCCATATATGTATGATAATGTTAAAATGAATGAAAGAATTTTGCAACAATCCTTTGTATATTTGTGAGGAGGAAAAATATGTCATTAAAGTTAAAAGATGAGGATTCCACAAAACGCATGAAAGACCTACAGGAAGAATTAAAAGATTCTTCACTGGGGGAATTCAGCGATTTAGAACAGGATCCATATGTGATTGAAACAACAAGGACAACTCCGATTGAACGTCCGGAGTATTATACGGATAGAAAATCTGTATATGAGCCTGCAGGAAATCCATATATTTTGTCAGAGGAAAAACAAGCGCGGATCTTTGGAGAAGATTTAGGAGACAAAGAAATAAGAAAAAAGTCTGTCCGTAAGGAAGTGATGATAGTTATGTTTGTCGGACTGGCTTTGCTGTTTGCGGGACTTGCGGCATATGTACATAATGATCTGTTTTTAAGAAAAGCTGAGACCGTACCAGGTATTGTAACAGAAAAACGTATGCATAGAAATCATGCAACTTGCACCATCTTTGTGGATTATGAAGTAGATGGAAAAACATATAATGAGATATATGTGGGTGATGGACATGATATGCAGATAGGGCAGAAGGTAACGGTATATTATAATCCGGAGAAACCAACCAAAATAACGGATGGAAGGAAAATCCCGACATGGTCTGTCTATCTTGTTATAATAGGAGGGGCTTTGTTCCTGATAGGCGGCTATCTTGTATTCTGGATGAACCAGAATCCTGACAAGGGAATTGAGATTTATAACAGGATGTTCAAGAAGCGTGACAAATAAACAGAATCTGTGTGTAATAGATGAATTTTTGTAAAACATTAAACTATAAGTACATAGATAAAGAAAAATCTGATGTGGATATCCGGGAAATTGTGCTGAATACAAAACCGGACATCCTGCTTGGAAATGATTTTGATGCTGTGGTGGATGTACCGACAGATACAACGATTTATTCATTTAATAAGATGCTACAGCTGCTTTCTTCGAACAATCGATTCCTTAATGAATATTGCATAATTGTATAGAAAATGTACCAAAAATGCAGAAAAATGTAATAGTGATTTTCAGACATACATGGTACAATATTGAGTGGATGCAGGAATGTGAATTTTGCACCAAAGAAAATATGCGATTGGAGTCGCATAGCAATCAATTAACTTGTTGTTAGGGAGGGTTTACGTATGAATGGTTCAACAATTGCAATTATTATTATCATTGTGGCATTATTGGTAATCCTATTTACCAGTTATGTCAAATCACCACCGGATAAGGCGTATATTATTTCCGGTTTAAGAAAGACACCGAAGATTCTGATTGGTAAAGCTGGTTTGAAGCTTCCGTTCTTCGAGCGGAAGGATGAGCTTCTGATCAAGCAGATCAGTATCGATATCAAGACGGGCGATTATGTTCCGACACTGGATTTCATCGGTGTGAACATTGATGCGGTTGCGAAGGTTAAGATCCGTACGGATGAAGAAGGTATCCAGCTTGCCATGAAGAACTTTCTGAACATGAAGGAACCACAGATTATGGAAGCACTGGTGGATTCTCTGCAGGGTAATATGCGTGAGATCATCGGTACGATCAGTCTGAAGGATTTGTGTAACGATCGTAAGTCCTTCGGTGATCAGGTGCAGGAGAAGGCACAGGTGGATATGAACCGTCTGGGTATTGAGATTATTTCCTGCAACATCCAGCAAGTAGAGGATCAGAATGACCTGATTATCGCACTTGGTCAGGATAATATGGCAGCGATTCAGAAGAATGCAAGTATCGCCAAGGCAAACGCGGACCGTGATGTAGCGATCGCACAGGCGCAGGCGAGAAAAGAAGCGAACGATGCGAAGGTATTATCCGATACGGAAATTGCTGTTAAGCAGAATGAGCTGTCAATCAAGAAGGCAGAATTAAAGACAATCGAAGATACGAAGAATGCGGAAGCAGATGCAGCTTACGAGATTCAGAAGGAAGCACAGCGTAAGACAATCGAGGTTACAAAGACCGAGGCAGATATCGCACGTCAGGAGAAGGAAGTTGACCTGAAGAAGAAGGAAGCTGAGGTTATGGAGCAGTCTCTGGATGCGGATATCCGTAAGAAAGCGGAGGCAGACAAGTTCGCAAGACAGCAGCAGGCAGATGCAGAGCTCTATAAGCGTCAGAGAAATGCTGAGGCAGATAAGTTCGAGAAGCAGCAGGAAGCCGAAGCGAAGAAGGCACAGGCAGAAGCAGAGCTTTTCGCAAAGCAGCAGGAGGCGGAAGGTATCCGTGCTGTCGGCGAGGCAGAGGCGAAGGCAATTGAGGCAAAGGGCCTTGCAGAGGCAGAAGCCTTAGAGAAGAAAGCTGAAGCGATGAAGAAATATGGACAGGCAGCCATGATGGAAATGATCGTGAAGGCATTGCCGGAGATGGCAAAGGCAATCGCAGAGCCGCTCTCTACGATCGACAAGGTAACGATCATTGACGGCAACGGCGAGGGTTCCGGTGTTGGTTCGATGGGATCGTATGTGCCACAGGTACTTGCAAAGACAATGGAGTCTGTGAAGGAAGTTACCGGTATCGATATCGCAGATATCATGCGTGCAAATACATACGATGCGAAGGTTAACAAGAATGTGAACATCACAGGCTTGGATGGTATCAAGGTAGAAGCTCCAGTAGAGGCGGGAACTTCCGTAGATACAACTGTGGAGTAAGATATTGTGTAAAACAGAAAACTTTTAAGATAAAAGGAAAGGCACCTTAACTGGTGCCTTTCCTTTTATCAATAATATTTCATTCACTGTGAAAGTGAATGAAACTTGATTCACGAAACCTTGCAGTTCTATCACGTAAAAAAGCAGGTAACGGGAATCGAACCCGCCTATCCAGCTTGGGAAGCTGGTGTTCTACCAATGAACTATACCTGCAATAAAATAAATATAGTACAGACAGGCACGAAAGTCAAGCATCGTATTGTCCGGAAGAATGCATGATTGTACCGGATTTTTAAGGAAATGCAGCGAAGGAAATGCGGCAAAAAAAGGGTTATTGTAAATCGCGGAATCCTATATTATAATATTCTATTATGCTGAAATCAGATCTGGAAGGAGTAAGGTTAGAAATGTCTTTTAACAATAATACAAAGACAGATATTCAGATAAGAAGATTCACATTTCGGATCGTCATTGTGTTTTTGCTTGCCATTACAGTTGCAACAGGAACCATCACTTTGATTCTGACAAGAAAATCCTCCCGGGAAATGAAATCAAAGGTTGTAAACCTGATACAGGCAAACACCCAATTGCAGATATCAAATCTCAATCAGTATCTGGGAAGAATCGAAGATACCGCAGCATTGCTGTTCTCGGATGATATCTATTGTGAGTATGATGCAACGAAAGAGGGGCAGGATGCATTCGAGAAGATACAGCAGGAAACGGCGATTGAAAAACGTTTGCAGGATATCAATATTCTTCAGAATTTCTCTGATTTTGGAATTGTATACGCAGATGACTCATCGCTTGGTGCAATATCGAATACGACGCTCGGGTTGTTCCCGGATGGTGGTCTATATGCGTATCTGCAAGGGCATATTACAGACGAGAGGAAGGAATCCGGCTGGTTTTTCGATTATGAGAGGTGCTATGACCGGCTGTATTACGTAAAAAGACTGAATGCGCATGCAATTATTGTGGCAGCATTTTATAGCCGGGAACTGAGCCAGTCTTTTACAGATATGGAGGATGTGCCGGGGATGCAGAGCTATCTTGTGGATTCGGCGCATTCAATCGTCTATGCTGAATCAGGAGAGATACTTGGGCGGAATGCAGAAGAAGTCTGGAACAATCTGCCGGATGGATATAGCAATTACTGGATTATAGGCGACAAGGAAGTTGTAGTAGTTGGAACCTGCAAGAACGACTGGCAGGTAATATGTGTGGCTCCGGAGAACGTGTTATTTGCAGAACAGGTCAGAATCAACCGGTTTGCCATAATTGTATATATTATTATGCTTGTGGTTGCTATGTCGGCAGCAGGAATTCTGTATTCACAGGTGTCGGTAAAGGATGGCGTGCTTTCGCAGATCAGGCAGAAAGCAGATTACGATCAGCTGACAAATGTGTTGAATAAGCAATCATTCCGTGATCTGGTAGATACAAAGCTTGCACATGCAGGGGAAGGAACAAAGCATATCTGCATGATGCTGGATATGGATAATTTTAAGATGGTAAATGATACATATGGGCATCAGGAAGGGGATAAATTTCTTAAGAAATCCGTAGTAATCTTCCGGGAAACTCTTGGAACACAGGCAATCATCGGGCGTATGGGCGGAGATGAGTTTGCGGTGTACATTCCATTTGAGCATGAGGAAGAGACCGTTATACGGGAGGAGGTTGCCCGGAGGCTGGATGCACTTTTGGATGCATTTCATAAGCAGTTTGATACACACTATGAATCGTGTAAAGTCTCACTTTCAGCAGGAATCTGTCTGAGAATTGCGGGAGATGGAATAAAACTTGGATTCGAGGAATCTTATCAGATGGCGGACCGTGCGTTATATGTATCAAAAGAAAACGGAAAACATCAATACAATTGGTATGAGGATTGATTGGCAGATATGAGGTACATGGGAAAAATGAAAAATAAATATCGTGGAATCAGCATCTGTCTCATTGCATGTCTGATTTTCTTATCCGGGTGTTCCGGAAATAGCAAACCGGTAGTCTATGAATCCACGACGGAGATTTCCTACTCCTGGTGGGGAAATGATGACCGGCATCGGTACACACTACAGGCATTGGATATATTTACAGAACAAAACCAGGGACAGATAGAGGTGCAGGCAAACTATGGAAGTTGGGGAGGATACGAGAACAAAATGCATATTTATATGCGCTCCCACAATGCACCGGATGTGATGCAGATTAATTATGCGTGGCTGTCGGAATATGCAGACGAAGAAAATGGCTTTTATAACTTGTATGATCTGAAAGACATCATTCATCTGGAGAATTACACTCCGGAGGAGCTTGCTTATGGGGAAATGGACGGAAAACTGTATGCCGTTCCGATTTCATTTAATACACCAATGTTTTATTATAACAAGACGATTTACGCATCGTATGGCCTGGAGATCCCGAAGACGTGGGATGATCTTTTTGCAGCGGCTAAGGTTATGAGCCGGGATGGAATCTACCCGCTTGGAACGACAAAAAAACAACTCTTTCTGATGCTGGTTGCATATCTTGAACAAATAACGGGAAAGGAGTCCGTGAAAGCAGATGGGTCATTACAGCTGACGAAAGCGGATATTGCATTTATGCTTGATTTCTACAAGCGTCTGATTGATGAAGGTGTGCTGATGCCAATCGACTCCTTTAATCGAAATGCTTTTTCGACAGGAAAAGCAGCGGGAACGCTTGCGTGGATCAGTGATGCAGCAAATTATTGCACACCATTGGAAAAGAACGGCTCAGAGGTTATTGTAGGCGATTATCTGCAGGATGCAGCTGCGAAGAAATTCGGATGGTGTGTAAAACCGGCTACGATGTATGCCATCAGTGCAACAACGGAGTATCCGGAGGAAGCAGCAAAGCTTCTGGAGTTTCTGCTCAATAGCAGGGATATGGCACAGCTGCAGGGAACCGAAAAAGGCATTCCAATCAGTGACGCGGCAAAGGCAGCATTGCAGGAAACACAAAAACTCAGCGGCTATGAGAAACAGGCAGATGACATGCGTGAAAATTACGCAGACCGGCTGGAGATATTGCAGCCGGTATTGGAGAACGAAAGTGTCTATGATGGTTTTAAGGTCAATGCGGACTATTATATCTATGATAAGCTTTCCGAAGATGAAGTCGTAGAAAAATTATATGAAGCAATTTACTGATATCGGGAAATCAATCCAGCGTAATTTCATGGATTGATACAGAAGAATGCAGAGAAGGAAGGATGAACAAAGTGGCATATAAAAGCGTAGATGAGTTAGAGCATTTCCGGTTTGACGACTGTCAGATCGATACATTTGCAGTGACAGAAAATGGTGTGGAGCTTATGGTAGAAGCACTGATTGTGAGAGCGGACAACAGCCAGAATACAAATTATACAGAAAGCTATGCCGGTATGACGAAGATCCGGATAACAGATGGAAAACTGATCCGGTGTGTGCGTGATGGCTACAAGTATTATGATGCAAATGATGTGCTGCAGTCCGAGGTTCCTGACTACGAGCTTTCCGTGGTGGAGACAGCAGAATTTCCAAAGAGTTGCGCCGGGGCATATCTCTTTGAGATGAAGCGGGATGCGGATGGATACGTGCTTGGAATCGAATTTGTGGATCCGGAAGATCAGACTGTCGGTAATTCCTATCAGGTTTATGTGACAGGCACGCAGGTTACGGTGTTGTGGGAACAATATATGAACCGGGTGCAGTCATAACGGAGGCGGGAATGACAGCGGGATGAATATTATAGATAAAACTATCGTGCAGGTAAGTCGTTTCTGGTATTGAAAATGTAGAAATTTTTGCGGCTATTTCAGAAAAATGTAGCAAAATTCATAATTGACAATTAAAAAGGTATAAGTATAATATTGGTAGTACCAAAGTGGTGCTACCAATTTGCTTTTTATAGGAGTTAGAGAATCATTATGAAATACTTACGACAGTTTCTGTTAATCTTGTTTATCTCCTTTTTAGGAGAGTTGTTAAAATACTTCCTGCCATTGCCGATTCCGGCAAGCATCTACGGCATGGTGATTTTATTTATCGGATTGCTCAGTGGAATCATTAAGCTGGATGCAGTTAAGGATGTCGGGAAATTCCTGATCGAGATCATGCCAGTCATGTTCATCCCCGCAGGGGTTGGTCTGATGGCATCGTGGGGCACATTGAAGCCAGTGTTAGTGCCGGTTAGTGTGATTACGGTTGTGGCACTTATAGCAGTTATGGGTGCGACCGGACGCGTATCCCAATGTGTGATCAAGAGAGCCAAAGCAAAAGAAAAGGCAAAGGAGCAGAAGGCATGAAAGAGTTATTTCAGACGTCCATGTTCGCAGGTGTGACACTCAGTCTGCTTGCGTATCTGGCGGGTTCATTATTAAAGAAAAAGTTTAAGCTTGGAATCTTCAATCCATTGCTTATCTCGATGATCCTGACGATCATCGTGCTTGTGTGTGCGCATATTGATTACGATACGTACAACAAGGGTGCCGTGTACTTAAGCTGGTTTCTGACACCAGCTACGGTCTGCCTGGCGATTCCGCTGTATGAGCAGTGGCAGTTATTAAAGCGGAATGTCAAAGCCGTAATGCTTGGAATCACGGCAGGTGTACTTACGAGTCTGACGACGGTATTTGTACTGTCGAAGCTCATGGGACTCACCCATCAGGAATATGTGACAATGCTTCCGAAGTCTATTACGACAGCAATCGGTATGGGAGTATCGGAAGAACTTGGAGGCTATGTGACAATCACAGTTGCAGTCATCGTAGTAACAGGTGTGATTGGCAACATCTTAGGCGAGTTCATATGTAAGCTCTTCCGTATTACGGAACCAATCTCCAAGGGACTTGCACTTGGGTCTTCATCCCATGCAATCGGTACAGCTAAGGCAATCGAGATGGGCGAAGTGGAAGGTGCGATGAGCAGTCTGGCAATCGCCGTCACCGGAATCCTGACCGTTGTACTCGCATCCGTCTACGCGAATTTCATGTAAGGAAGGTAAAGAATATAATTGATAATTGCACATCAAGGATTATGAATGTGAAATGCATATATTTTAATATTAATTCGTGAAATATGCATATGTTTGAAACTTAGAAGTTCTTAGTGTTCTGTGAGTTATTCAGCAATGTTTGAACACGATGTTCAAACAAGCCGCCATTGAGCCATGGATGGCGAATTGGCGGCGGTTGCGTGAGAAAATGATGTGTATATCAGAACAGTTAGAACTTCTTGGTTTCAATACATCGCATATGAAATGAAATAATATTAAAATATATGCATCACAACATATGCAATTAGAATTAGGAGGTGTTCGTTATGATTATTACAATTGGTAGAAAATGTGGCTGCTGTGGCGACGAAATCGGTCATGCGTTGGAACAGATCTATCATATTCCATTTTATGATCGGTCGGTCATCTCAGAGCTTGCAAAAGGGTATGGGATGTATGACCGGTATCCGGATTTCTATGGGGAAACCCCGATGGATACACTGATGTACACGATATCCCAGGCAGAGAGCGAAAGCGTGTTTTATGAGACACCGAAGAAAGCATTGACCGGAATTCTGGAAGGAAAAAACTGTATTATTTTAGGTCGATGTGGTGATTATGTATTTAAGGACCGGAAGGATAAGCTTGCAATCTTCCTGACCGGGGATGATGCGATGCGGATCGAGTCGATTGCGAAGAAGCATGGAATCCCGGAGCGCCAGGCGAAGAAACTTGTACAGGCAACCGATGAACGCCGGGCGGCATACCACAAATATTATACCGGGGAGACATGGGGCATGGCAGAAAATTATGACCTGTGCCTGAATGTCTCGAAGCTTGGTACGGCAGGTACGATCGCAATGATTGAGCAATATATCAGACAGACTGGGTTAGAGTAGGTGATGAGAAAATGGAGAAACAGACAACACAGGAATATGAAAAAGCAATCGCCTATATCATAGACCGGATCAAGGAAGGTTCCCTGCAGCTAGGCAGCAAGCTTCCGCCGGAACGAAGGATTGCCGAGGAGCTTGGCATCGGCAGAAATTCCATCCGGGAAGCAATCAGTATCCTACATGGCATGGGACTGATCGAACGGGTACAGGGCTCCGGCAATTATGTGTCAAAGCATGTCGGCGAGTCTATCCGCCAGTCGCTTACTGTGATGCTGGCACTCGGAACGATTACGAAAGAGGAAATATTTGAATTCCGGCGGGTGATGGAGAAGGCAGTCTGCTCGAATCTGATTGCGAAAGGACTGTCCTATGAATATGCGTCAATCTTAGAGACAAAGCTGGAAGAGATGAAATTGTTCGATGGCAAAGATCTGACCGATGTGGACAAGGAGTTTCATGACACCCTGATTCAGGCAACCGGAAATCACCTGTGGGCGGTTTTGATGGAGGCCGTGACCGAAGCATACCGGGATTGGATCAACTACGTGATCGAGCTTGCCGATGAACCGGTGCGGGCGAAGCTGCTGCAATGCCATGCGGACATTTACCAAAATCTCGTACAGAAAAATGAGCCAGCCATGCTTTTGGCGATTGACAGGCATTATGATTTGATAGAACAGATGGTTTAATTATGTTAAAAATGCTAAAATAACAATCTGTTTGGGTTGTTTTTTTATAGAAAAATACGTTTTACTTTCGACAAAAAAAGGTATACACTTTTCCTTGGGTAGAAAGGATAAAACGAGAAAAGGAGATGGTTTTTTTGGAAGATCTTGCAAAAGACCTGATGGAAGAACTGAACTGTGAGACCGTCTTCACGATTCCAATCTTCGGTGGTATCGACGTATCGGAATCTGTGGTCGTAACATGGATTATCATGGCAGTGCTAGTTCTTGTGGCAATCATCCTGACAAGAAACATGAAGATTGATCACATCAGCAAACGTCAGGCAATCGCAGAGACGATTGTTACAAAGCTGACCGGTATGGTGGAGGATATGATCGGACCGGAAGGAAAAGCGTATGTCCCATATCTGACAACTGTATTGTTGTATATTGGTGTATCAAACATCATTGGATTGTTTGGATTCAAGTCCCCAACCAAAGATTTAAATGTCACGATCGCACTTGCGGTTATGAGCATCGTCTTAGTTGAGGCGGCAGGTATTTACCATCTGGGTGTGAAGAAGTGGCTGCATAAGTTCGTAGAACCGATTGCAATCGTTACGCCGATCAATATCTTAGAGGTATTTACACGTCCATTGTCACTGTGCATGCGACTTTTTGGTAACGTGCTTGGTGCATTTGTAATTATGGAACTGATCAAGATGGTTGTTCCGGTTGTTCTGCCGGCAGTCTTTTCTTTGTATTTTGATCTGTTTGATGGATTGTTGCAGGCATATGTATTTGTATTTTTGACATCACTGTATATCAGTGAAGAGATTGAACAATAAACGAAAAGGAGATAATTAGTATGGGTACAATAATCGCAATTGGTGCAGGTATTGCAGTTTTAGGAGCGCTTGGCGCAGGTATTGGTATCGGTATTGCAACCGGTAAGGCAGCAGAGGCAATCGCAAGACAGCCGGAGGCAGAAGGTAAGATCAACAAGACATTGATTCTTGGTTGTGCACTTGCAGAGGCAACCGCTATTTACGGTTTCGTTATCGCACTTATGATCATAGTAATGTTGAAGTAATCACAGGAAAGGCAGGGTGGTAACATGCTCCGAGTAGATTGGAATTTATTACTTACCATAATCAATCTGCTGCTTTTGTTCGTGTTGATGCGGATTTTCCTGTTTAAGCCGGTACAGAAGATCATTGCTGCGCGTCAGGAGGAAGCGGACAGACAGTTCAAGGAAGCGGACGAGAGCAAGCAGGCGGCAGAGGAAGCAAGAAAGCAGTATGAGGCAAGTCTTGCAAATGCGGAGGAAACCAAGAAGCAGGTGCTTCAGGAGGCAAGACAGACCGCAGATGCAGAATATAAGCGGATTGTATCAGATGCTGAAAAGACCGCAAAGCAGGTAAAGGAAGATGCAATCACAGATGCAGAGAACCAGAAGGCACAGATACTGAAGAAAGCAGAAAAAGATATTGCCGATATGGTTGTCGATGCAACGGTCAAGATTGTTGGAGAGAAAAAAGGTGCAGACGTGGATAACGCGCTGTACGACAAATTTTTAGATAAAGCAGGTGATGAAACGTGATTCGAGCAGCGAAGGACTATGCAGCGGATTTGAAGCTCGTTGAAAACGCGAAGTCAAATCTGCAGAGCGTAAAGGATATTTTAGAAGCAGTTCCACAGATCGGTGTGGAGTTTGACGATCCAACCGTGTCGTTAGAGAAGAAGCATCTGGTAATTGACCGGGTGTTCCCGAAGGAAATCCGGAATTTCTTAAAGGTGTTGTGTGACAATGGCGATTTCGGATTGTTAGATGAGATCGAGCAGGCATATATGGAGCTGACGAAGACACCGGAGAAGGTGGAGGCACAGGCAGAACTCACATATGTGACACCACCGACACCGGAGCAGATGGAACGGATCCGGTTGTTCCTTGCGAAGGAATGCAACAATCCGGACATCAAGATCGTTGGCAGGGAAGATGCATCCATCAAGAGTGGATTCATCATCCGTGTTGGAAACAAAGAGTACGACTGGAGCGAGCAGGGACGTATCGACCAGTTGCAGAAGCATATCAACCAGTCATTAGCAGGCAAGAAGCTGGCAACCGTCAGTGAGGAGAGCATCATTTCCATCCTGCGTGCCGATATCGCAGATTTTGAGCTGGCAGCAAAGGATAAGGAAATCGGTGTTGTAAACTGGGTTGGTGATGGTATCGCGAATGTCGATGGTATCGACCATGCATTTTACGGTGAGATCGTTCTCTTTGACTGTGGTGTCAAGGGCATGGTACAGGACGTAAGACGGGATGAGATCGGTGTTATTCTGTTTGGCCGTGATACAGAGATCAAGGAAGGCAGCCGTGTCGTTCGTACCGGTAAGATGGCCGGTATCCCGGTCGGAGATGCATTCCTTGGAAGAATCGTCGATGCACTTGGTGCACCAATCGACGGACAGGGCGACATCGCGCAGGATGGTTACCGTCCGATCGAGAACCCGGCACCAAGTATTGTAGATCGTAAATCCGTATCGGTTCCAATGGAGACCGGTATTCTGTCAATCGATTCGATGTTCCCAATCGGTCGTGGACAGCGTGAGCTGATCATCGGTGACAGACAGACCGGTAAGACATCCATCGCGATGGATACGATCTTAAACCAGAAGGGCAAGGATGTTGTCTGTGTCTATGTGGCAATCGGACAGAAGGCATCGACAATTGCAAAGTTAGTGAATACATTGAAGAAAAATGATGCGTTGGATTATACGATCGTCGTTGCAGCAACGGCATCCGATCCGGCACCGTTGCAGTATATTGCACCATATGCAGGTACAGCACTTGCAGAGTATTTTATGTATCAGGGCAAGGATGTTCTGATCGTCTATGATGATCTGTCCAAGCATGCGGTTGCCTACCGTGCAATCTCACTTTTGCTGGAGCGTTCACCGGGACGTGAGGCATATCCGGGTGATGTATTCTATCTGCATTCAAGATTGCTGGAGCGTTCTTCCCGTGTGACAGCCGAGGCTGGCGGCGGAAGTATTACCGCACTTCCAATCATTGAGACACAGGCAGGCGATGTGTCTGCATACATCCCGACAAATGTTATTTCTATCACAGATGGACAGATCTATTTGGAAAGTGAGTTGTTCTTCGCAGGTCAGCGTCCGGCCGTCAATGTCGGACTTTCCGTATCCCGTGTCGGTGGTGCGGCGCAGACAAAGGCGATGAAGAAGGCAGCCGGAAGTATCCGTATCGATCTGGCACAGTATCGTGAGATGGAAGTGTTCACACAGTTTTCTTCCGATCTGGATGAGAACACGAAGAAACAGCTGGCACATGGACGTGCGTTGATGGAGCTTTTGAAGCAGCCACTTGGCCGTCCTTTTACAATGGCAGAGCAGGTTATCACATTGGTTGCTGCCAATGCACATGTATTCAGTGATCTTCCGGTTGAGAAGATCAAGGCATTCCGTCTTGGACTGCTGGATGATTTTGCAAAGAATCATGCAGATATTATCGGACGTCTGGATTCATCGAAGGATCTGGCAGACGATGTGAAGGATGCCATTATACAGGCGGCGAATGAATATAAGCAGAGGAGTCTGGAAGACGAAAACGGAGGGAATTAAATGGCGAATGCAAGAGAAATTTCCACACGTATCAAAAGTATCCAGGACACGATGAAAATCACGAAGGCGATGTATATGATGTCTTCCATGAAGCTTCGGAAAGCAAGACAGAAGCTGGAGAGTACAGAACCTTACTTCTATGGATTGCAGGAGCAGATTGCAGATATTCTGTTACATTTCCCGGATATGCAGCATCTGTTCTTCGATAACCGAGGCAAGGATCTGCAGGAGACATCAAAACGACGTGCATTCATCGTCATAACAGGTGATAAGGGTATGGCAGGTGCATACAACCATAATGTGTTAAAAGAGGCACAGAAGATGGTCGATGAGGCGGATTCTTACCGCTTGTTTGTAGTCGGTGAGCTGGGACGACATTTCTTTTCTTCGCAGGGGTATACGCTCGAAGAGGGATTCTGCTATTCGGCGAACAACCCTTCTATCCATCGCGCGCGTATGATTACAGAGCGCATCGTGGAGTTATATAAAGAGGAAGAATTTGACGAGGTATATGTTGTCTATACGAAGATGGTAAATAGCATGAAGGAAGAGGTTGAAGTGCAGGAGATCCTGCCACTCAAGACGCATGAGTTTATCAAGAAGGAATTGCTTGAAGATTCCCAGAAGGGATTAGGAAACAGTGACCGTGAGGCTGCGGAGCAATCCGATGACTGGTTTTTGATCTATCCATCTCCGAAGAAGGTTTTGGAGAAATTGGTGTATAACTATGTAACAGGTTTTATGTATGGTGTTCTTGTTGAGGGCTCGGCAAGTGAGGAAAATGCCAGAATGATGGCGATGCAGGCGGCAACGGACAATGCACAGGCAATGCTGCATGAACTTTCAATCGAGTTTAACCGTGTGCGCCAGGCAGCAATCACACAGGAAATCACCGAGGTGATCGGTGGAGCCAAGGCACTCAAGAAGAAAAAGAAGAAACAAGCGAGGTGAACGATCGCATGATGGAAAATAAAGGTAAGATCGTACAGGTATCCGGACCGGTTGTCGATGTCGAGTTTGCAGATGGGAACCTTCCTCGGATTAAGGATGCCTTGTATGTGATGAACAATGGAAAGAAATGCGTCATGGAAGTATCCCAGCATATCGGTGACAATGTTGTGCGCTGTATTATGCTTGCTGCGAGTGAGGGCTTGTGCAGAGATATGGAAGTGACAGCAACCGGATCCGGTATTCAGGTTCCGGTCGGAGAGCAGACATTAGGACGGCTGTTCAATGTACTTGGTGAGACATTGGATGGAAAGGAAAGTCTGGAGAATGGTGAGCATTGGTGTATCCACCGTGAGCCGCCAACATTTGAAGACCAGAGCCCGGTTGTTGAGATGCTGGAAACCGGTATCAAGGTTATTGATCTGCTTGCCCCATATGCAAAGGGTGGTAAGATCGGTCTGTTCGGTGGTGCCGGTGTTGGTAAGACCGTCCTGATTCAGGAGCTGATCCATAATATCGCAACGGAGAGTGGTGGTTATTCCATCTTCACCGGAGTTGGAGAGCGTTCCCGTGAAGGTAACGACCTGTGGAATGAGATGAAGGAATCCGGCGTTCTTGATAAGACAGCGCTGGTGTTTGGACAGATGAATGAGTCACCGGGTGCCCGTATGCGTGTGGCAGAGACGGGACTTACGATGGCGGAATATTTCCGTGATGTAAAAAAGCAGGATGTGTTGTTATTTATTGATAACATCTTCCGTTTTGTACAGGCAGGTTCAGAGGTGTCCGCATTGCTTGGACGTATGCCTTCTGCCGTTGGATACCAGCCAACTCTGGCAAATGATCTGGGTGAACTGCAGGAGCGTATCGCTTCCACAAAGGATGGTTCTGTAACATCGGTACAGGCGGTATACGTACCAGCCGATGACCTGACAGACCCGGCACCTGCTACAACATTCTCTCATTTGGATGCAACGACTGTATTGTCACGTAAGATCGTAGAGCAGGGTATCTATCCGGCTGTTGATCCACTGGAATCAACCTCCCGTATTCTGGAGGCAGATGTCGTCGGAGAAGAACATTACCGTGTTGCACGTGAGGTGCAGGAGACTTTGCAGAAGTATAAGGAACTGCAGGATATCATCGCAATTCTTGGTATGGAGGAGCTTTCCGACGAGGATAAGCAGACTGTTTACCGTGCGAGAAAGGTACAGCGTTTCCTGTCACAGCCATTCCATGTAGCTGAGAATTTTACGAACGTCAAAGGTGTATTTGTACCGGTCAAGGAGACAATCCGTGGATTCAAGGCAATCTTAGATGGTGAGATGGATGCGTATCCGGAGGCAGCCTTCTTCAATGTCGGTACGATTGAGGATGTAAAGAAGAAAGCAGAAACCCTGTAAAGGATAGAAAGGGGACGGCGTATGAATACATTTTCACTCAAAATCATAGCCTGTGACCGGGTGTTTTATGATGGACCATGTGAGATATTGAAATTCCCCGGCTATGATGGACAGATGGCGATTCTGGCACATCACGAGAAGATGACGACGAATATCGAAGTCGGTGAGCTGCATTTCCGGACACCGGATGGAGAAGAGCACGTGGCAATCTGTTCCGACGGACTTCTGAAGGTAAAGAATAACGAGGTTGTTGTACTTGTCTATTCGGCAGAAAAACCGGAGGAAATCGATGAGTTCCGTGCACAGGCTGCGAAGGAACGTGCCATCGAGCAGATGCAGCAGAAACAGAGTATCATGGAATATCATGTATCCCGTGCTTCGCTTGCGAGAGCAATGGCGAGACTACAGGGACACGACCGGTACGAAGTGAAGTAAATAAAAGGATGAAAAAACACCCAACTGTTCACAGAAACAGTTGGGTGTTTTTGTCTGTATATTTTTGGTGAAGTGGCATTACTCCCGGTTCTTCAGTGCCTCTTCCATAGGAATCTTCCGGATTTTCTTATATTGCAGGAAACTTAATAATCCGTAACATACAATATCCCAGATCACAACCTGAACATAGATAGATGTTCCGATATGAACATTTTCCAGCCAGATATCAAAAGTCCGGAAGAGATAGACAATCATTGTCTTCAGGATGACTGTTGAAAGTGGCAGACTGATTGCTACACTGACGAGCACAGCTATTGCAGTCGAAATAATGTAGATTTTCCCGATTTCTCTGTTGTTGTAACCGAGAATCTTCGTCAGGGAAATCGATTCCGCATTTTTCTCCAACACAATCTTGGAGAGCAGGTAGATAACGATGACGAAGATAATAAGGGAAAGATATTTCATCAAAGGCATCATACGTCCCATCGAATCATTCATCTGGTCACTTAACTTCGAATAGTCTGAAGGCCCCATCGTACTGTAGATGAAACTGTCATCTAAATCATCCAGTGCTTTGTCAGAGAAATATCCTGTGAAATAATCCGCATCCTTCCCGAATGTGTCATTGTAATTATCAATGCTCATAAATACGGAGAAGGCCGCCGGATAATTAAAGCTGCCGGCAATCCGGAAAGAATATTCTTTATCACCATATTTTTCCGCTATTTTAATCGTATCGCCCACTTTATAATCGTTCAGTTTCATGAACGATTTTGAGATGATTATATCACCTTTTTCCACAGGCATAGAAACCTGTGTCAGATACTTTGAATTGTCTGCGATTCCATATACAAGCACTTCTTTTCCGTCATCGTCCGCAAGCGTAGACAGACAGTATTTTTCAGCAGATGAATCGTCAAGCTCTACCGGTGCTTTGAGTGTATATTGATAGTTTGCAATCAGGTGGTTCAGTACATTGTCTGTCTGGTCATTTAAGATTGGAAGCATGCTGGCAGAGAAGATAAACAGGATATTTGCCATCAGGATACCAATCGCCATCGTGATATAGTTGGAGCGGTTCTGCAGGATTGTACGAATCCGGAATCTTGTCAGAAACTTGAAGTCCGGAAGCTTTGTCACATGCTTTTTCTTACGTTTTGACAGGTCGTGCCGCAGGAAGTTAAGCGGTGACAATCCAAGCATTGATCGAAGCGCAAGGTAGTTGATCACTAACAGAATCACAATCGGAATCACAGTCGTAAGCAGAAAGGCGTTTGCATTCCAGACAACCTTGAATACAGGCAGAGAGTAGGAATGGTAATACATGTCCTCCAAGAATTTGCGGAAACAAGTATAGCCACCGATATTTCCGATCACTGCGGCCGCAAGGAACACGTACGTTGGGGCAGCCATGTAATGCCGGATAATTTCGCCTTTTGTATATCCGGAAGCACGCAGGGTTCCGATTGCACCGGCTTCTGCTTCAATCGCGCTGAAAGTCATAAGTGCGAAGATGAATGCAAGCAGTGCTATCATGATATAGAGCATCATGACCGTGCTGTTTGTATCGCCATCCATATCTTCCCTTGTAAATGTGATCGCTTTATTGTTCTGCCGCATCAAAAAATCGGTCAGATAATTTCCCTGTGGAGCGAGCTGTTCGGACAATGTGTTCATCAGGTCTGTGCTTGCGTCATAAGAAGCCCGGTCATCAAGACTTCTGTCCGAGAAACGATAAGCAAAGCTGTAGGTAAGCTTGCTTTCGGAGAATTCCTTGAAATAATCTGCAGTGACAAACCCCATGGTAAATGTTGTTGCGCTGAACATCGAATCAGAGTTTTTTTCGAACAGACAGCTATAATCCGGGACAGCGACTGTTCCACAGATTGTTAAATCCTTTCCATCAAAGGTGAGGGTGTCACCGATTTTGAGATTGTTGTTTTCTGCAAAGAGACGGTCGATGGCAAGTTCTCCGTTCTTCTCCGGTGCATGCCCTTCAAAGACCGAATATGTATTCAACGCCTCACGGTTTTCGTAGAGACGGATGGAATAATCGCTGTTACCATCAAAGGTGTAATCAAAATTATAGAAGTACTGTTTGTAGATGGTTGCTTTTGCTGTGCCTGAATCTGCCTGGTCTGCGATTTTCTGCAGATCAGCGACAGAGATTTCACTGTTTGTAGAGAAATGTCCATCCTCCAATTTATATGTCTCGATACCATCGTCATAGGTGTGCATCATGCTCAGGGAAGTAACCAGCATACCACTGACGATTGCAATCATAAATGTCAGAAACAAAAAGATGGATATGTATTTTCCTTTTTCTTTCCTGATATCCCGAAGGATACGTTTGCGCAGTGGATTTTTGATTGTTTTATCAGCCATATGCATTCACCTACCAATCTAATTCCATCGCCGGTGTCTTTGCTTCGTTTGTATATTCTTTCCGGATCATTCCGTCGCGGAGCTTGATCACACGGTCTGCCATGAGTTTGATGGCATCGTTGTGTGTAACGATGATGATGGTATTTCCATATTTCCGGTTGACATCTTCAATCAATTTCAGAATATCCTTGGAGGTATTGTAATCAAGGGCACCGGTTGGCTCATCGCAGAGCAAAAGATCCGGATTCTTGACGATGGCACGACCAATGGAGGTTCGCTGCTGCTGACCGCCGGAAAGCTGGCTTGGAATCTTATCCTTATGCTCCCACAGACCAAGTGTATGAAGCAGGTCGTCGACATCAAGTGGGTTGCTTCCGAGGTAAGCACCGACCTCGATATTCTCCTTGACTGTCAGGTTCGGAATCAGGTTATAGAACTGGAATACGTAACCTAAGTGTTCACGTCGGTAGAGAGTCATCTGCTTTTCGTTCATGGCAGACATGGCAGAACCGTTGATGATGATCTCTCCCTTATCATAGCTTTCGATGCCGCCGATGATGTTCAACAGGGTAGACTTACCGGAACCGGATGGCCCGAGCAGGACGCAGATCTCGCCTTTCTCGATACCGGTAGAAAGTCCTTTTAAGACTTGGACACGGTTGTCTTTTTCACCGTAGAACTTTTCAAGATTGTTGATTTGTAAGAACATGATTTTCCTCCTTTTAAATCGGAAATATCCATAATAATTGAGAATCCGTATTTTATGTATGTACTACATATAAAGCACGATTCTACGCAGACGCGCTTTCGCTCGGTTCAATACATAGCGGTACTAAATTCACTGCAACAGCACTAGATTGCTGTCACAGCTTATTAAGTACCGATGTATTTCAACGGTCTGCTTAAGAATTCGTGTTTATATGCAGTGTAAATAAAATAAAGCACGATTCTCAATTATTATGTAGTTTCCTGACTATTAAAACTCCAAAATACATTAACCTTTTTTGATCACACACAAACATATGAATATATGTTCATATATAAAATAAACGTGTAATACAGGTTTGTCAAGCGTATTTTCGCTTGATTTGATGGATGTTTTATGTATTTGGTTAATTGCCGTGGTTATTATAACGCAAAAAGTTAGTTAAAACAAACTATTTGCGCAAATTTTTGAGATGTTGGGAAATTTTCTCATTTGTGGGGCTAGTTGGGTAAAAAAGTCCAGAATCAGGAAATTACTCCAATAGGAAGAGTCAGGGAAGCAAGCAGGTTGGGGAGAAAAGCTCGGAAACGGGAAATTACTCCAATGGGAAGAGTGAGAGAAAAAGAAAGTATGGATTGAGAAACAAATCACTCTGTGATACCATAGAAAAGAAAAAGAAAATGGCTCATATCAGGAGGAAATACAAGTGGAACCGAAAGCAGTCGTGAATTTACGAAAAGGAGAAGGCCGAACCATCAAGGCAGGTGGACTCTGGATCTTCGACAACGAGATAGAGCGTGTGATGGGAAGTGTGGAAGATGGCGATATCGTGATCGTACGTGATTTTGATGGATATCCGATGGGACGAGGATTTATCAACCGGAAATCAAAAATCACTGTGCGGATGCTGACCAGAGATGCGGAACAGGA
This sequence comes from Wujia sp., assembly GCF_056872695.1. Classification (NCBI taxonomy): domain Bacteria; kingdom Bacillati; phylum Bacillota; class Clostridia; order Lachnospirales; family Lachnospiraceae; genus Wujia; species Wujia sp. Next base: position 54,419 of record NZ_DBMFCD010000007.1, read on the forward strand.
TATCAATGAGGCGTTTCTCCGTATGCGGGTGAAGAATGCATGGGAATACAGAAAAGCTGTGATGCAGGGCGATGATCTTGCCTGCTGTCGTGTAATCTTCGGGGAAGCGGATTTCCTGCCGGGGCTTGTGGTTGATCGGTTCTCGGATGTGCTTGTGGTGGAATCCCTCGCACTTGGTATTGATTTATATAAGGAACAGATCGTGGATTTGCTGAAAGAGATTATGGCGCAGGATGGTGTCAAGATCCGCGGCGTATATGAGCGCAGTGACGCGAAGGTGCGTAAGAAGGAAGGACTTGCTCCATATAAAGGATGTATCGGTGCGGAGTTTGATCCGGTTGTTGAGATCGTGGAGAACGGCGTGCATTATAAGGTCGATGTGGCAAATGGACAGAAGACAGGATTCTTCCTTGACCAGAAATACAACCGGCTTGCGATGCAGAGACTGATTAAAGGTCTGACCAGAGGAGAGCAGGAGACACCGTTGCGTGTGCTTGACTGCTTTACACATATGGGAACCTTTGCATTAAATTGCGGTTATGCCGGAGCGAGTGATGTGTTAGGACTTGATATTTCAGAGTTTGCTGTGGAGCAGGCGAGAGAAAATGCGAAGCTCAATCATTTGGAGAAGACTGTACATTTTAAAGAGGCAAATGTATTGGACGAGCTTCCAAAGCTTGCTGAAGCAGGTGAGCAGTTTGATGTCGTAATCTTAGATCCACCGGCGTTTACCAAGTCACGCGAAGCAACTAAGAATGCAATCAAAGGCTACCGTGAGATCAACCGAAAAGGCTTGCAGCTTGTGAAAAACGGCGGGTATTTTGCAACCTGCTCCTGCTCCCATTTCATGACACAGGAATTGTTCACGAAGGTAATCGGTCAGGCTGCAAACAGCGTGCACAAGCGTCTTCGTCAGGTGGAATTCCGGCAGCAGGCACCGGATCATCCGATTTTGTGGGCGGCGGATGAGAGTTATTACTTAAAATTTTACATTTTTCAGGTTGTTGATGAGAGATAGGAGACATGCAAGTGTGTTAAAATATGGAGGTTTGCGATGAATAAACATATAGAGAAAGCAATGGAGCTTCGAAATGAAACTCCGATGGTAAGCAACTGTTCACAGACGATTATGCGTTGTTACGCAGAGGATATGGGGATTTCGGAGGAAACGGCGGCAGGACTTGGCTGTAATTTTGGCGGTGGTATGAAATGCGGCGGTGTCTGTGGCGCAATCACAGGTGGGTTGATGGTGCTTGGTGCAAAAGGTGTTGAGAATCCGGCGAAAGTAAATGAGTTCCGGAGGAAGATTGCCGAGAATCATGATGGTATGGTGAACTGTGTGGATCTGCTTCGTGCAAATGCGGCGAAGGGTGGCAGCAAGAAGGAACATTGTGACAAGATGATTCAGGAAGCAATCACGCTCATAGATGAAATGGTGTAAATTTTCCATGTGGTAAAAAGAATTGCCGCCGGCCCCTGTTTGGAGTCGGCGGCAATGTATTATGAAAATTCAGAAATGTAACATAGATAAAAAATATAAAATAGATGTTGTTAATTCCGAAACTGCACGCAGCGAAGCCTGGGGAACAGGCGGAGCGGGAACCCGCATTTGACCTTGGAGAAGAGGGGAGAATAAGCGGCAGTTTCGGTTTTTTTGATTTCGTGGGATGTGTGATTTTTGGTGCCGTTGAAATCTGCTAGCAGTATACAATATTTGTTGCGGGAATGGGGGAATATTGCGTGAACTATCGAAATTCCTGCGTGAACTTCATTTTTTAGATATATGTATGACAAAAAAGAAAAATAAATAACAAAACGCAATAATGAAAATACCACCATAATGGTGGCATTTTTTATGTTCAAAACATGTTATTCTATATTATGAATTCGGACAGAATGATTGCACGATTGCCATGACGACGATCAATCCGAACACAACGAGGATGTCTAACACAACCACACCGAATATGCGCAACGTTTTTTTCTCGTGTTGGCACAGAGGCATGAGCTGTCGTACATGGAGATAGTCGAAGATGGAAGCCACGATAAAAAGCATCATAATGAGCACAAATACACGCTCCACCCACAGGGCTGCACCGAAGGTATCCCTGACTTTCAGGGATAAGCAAAACCATGCCAGAAATATATATGAAAGCAAAGCAACTGCCATTTTCCAAGGAACTTTGGAACGGAAACCGGGAGGGGCAAACTGCATATGTTTTGCGGAAGTAGCGGAATCGTTCTGTGTTTGAGCATTTGAATGCTTGGAAGATGAACCGGATAAATCTCCGGTGGAGGCTTGACCGGCGTGTGTATAAGGAAAGATTCCCCTATTTGCCAATAACGCCTGACGCAGTTCCCTGATGCTTTGATACCGTTCCGCCGGATTCATCTGCGTGCATTTGGTAATAATTGCATCGATATACGGATTCTGACAATGCGATGCTTCCGCCATTTCTTTCAGAAGAATCCCCATAGAATAAATATCTGTCTGCGGGGAAGATTGTCCAAATCCGTATTGTTCCGGGGCGGCATAGCCCTGTGTGCCAAGGAGGATTGTATCAGAATCTTTCGCCGCTGTATGGTATTTGGCAGCGTTGAAGTCGAGCAGCACAGCACGGTTATAACTGGTGATGATAACATTTGATGGTTTCACATCCCGGTGGATGATAGCCGGATTATGCAGATGCAGCTGTTCGAGGATCGCACACAGGTCAAGCATATATGGAAGCATATCGCTTGGAGCTATGTCTGCATGGCGGATCTTATCCTGCAGGGATGTTCCGGAGATATATTCTTCGATGACAGTAAGTTGTCCTGCTTCTTCGTAATAGTTTATGATCTGCGGTGTACCTGCGACCGGATTGCGGTATAACTCGGCATAGACAGCGGAATTATAGACATCAAGCACCTTTTTGATGGCAATCTTTTTTGTCTCCTGGTGCTGAACTAAGTATACATGATGCGGTTCATTTATGACGGCTATTGGTTTATAATACGAAATAGCGAGATGCTGATCGAGATCCATATGCGTATATCCTTTCTATAGAGCAGGGGTACTGATTATACTTCGTCAATCAATTATCCGGGTTGTTTGATACAGTTTTGGTAATTTGATGGTTTTATTATAACAGATTGGAGGATGAAATGAAGGAGAAAAATACAAAGGAATTAAATGAAATCTTAGGGAAGACACATCTCTCGGACTTTGAGAAATATTGCGCGGAGAATAAAGAAAGTGTAAGCGATAATTCGGAAGCATTTTCTATCTATGTGAAGAATCTGTTACAGGAAAAGAAGCTCACCCAGCAGTATGTATTCCTGCAGGCAGATATTCCGGAGCGGTATGGCTATAAGCTGTTGTCCGGGGAGAAACGTACGCGGCAGAGAGATGTGATCCTGCGAATCTGTTATGCGGCGAAATTCAGTCTGGCGGAGACGCAGCGCGCACTTAAAAAATACGAGATGCCGGAATTATATGCGAAGGTCCCGAGAGATGCACTCCTGATGATCGCGTTCAATGAGCGGCCGGGAAGCATCCTGGACGTAAATGATCTGCTTAATCAAAAAGGCTTGCAGCCGCTTCGCACAAGCGGGGTGCAGGATTAAAGGATAATTTTGCCACTGCTGCGGGGGCAACGAAGCCGGATAATTTATGGGATAATACTTGTGGGGATACAAAAGAAGAAAATGTCATAAACGAAGAGAACCGTTAGGATGTTTTCGATAAACTGCCACCGGGCAATGCGCGGGGGTAATACCACAAGAAAAGGAGGAAGAGGTTCATGAAAACTTGGAAATTAGTGTCCGGCATTTTATCCATGATTTTATTCGTCATCGTAACATTTCAGTCATGTGCAGCGGGCGTTGCCAATTCGCTCGAAGCAAATGGCGAGACATCCGGCTCCGCAGGCGTATTGGTAGCAATCCTGATGCTTGCAGGCGGAATCGTATCGGTTGCGACGAGAAACGCTGAGAAAAAGGGCGGAAATATCGCTTTGATTGTTCTGTTCGGTCTGGCAGCACTGGTAGGATTTACCGGTTTCGGAAGCTTCTCAGATCTTGCAATCTGGTCAGGCTGGTGTCTGATCAATGCGATACTTGCAGTCGTGGCGATGATAAAGAGCAAATAAAAATCATTTATATATAACAGTTATGGGAGAAATGGTGTTTCAAAGCATCCGCATTTGCGGGTGCTTTTTTATAGCGTAAATGATTGGAAATGTTGGAATCCAGATTGACGATTTTTGAATAAATGTCTATACTGAAAGCAAGTTTTTTACTACAAATAATAGAAAAGAGATACGAACATGACACGACAAACAGGCAGACCGGCCGATGAGACAGGCAGGCTGGCAAAGGAAATACGGACCTATGATTTTTTGGATGCAAACCATGTATGGTATGAGCGGATTGACCACGAAGCAGCGATGACGATGGAGGTTTGCGAGGAGATTGACAAGGCGTTGGAGGCGACAATCTGCAAGAACCTGTTCCTGTGCAATCGCCAGGAGACGAACTTTTATCTGCTGATGCTGCCGGGACATAAGAAGTTCAAGACGAAGGATATCTCGAAGCAGTTAGGCGTGGCGAGACTTTCCTTCGCGAAGGATGCTTATATGGAAGAATACCTGGATATCACGCCGGGCTCCGTGAGTGTGCTTGGGCTGATAAATGATACGGAAAATCACGTACAGCTTCTGATGGATAAGGATCTGGTGCAGGATGAATATGTAGGCTGTCATCCATGTATCAATACAAGCAGTCTGCGCCTGAAGATGGACGATCTGTTACATGTGTTGCTTCCGGCGACGCACCACGAGCCGATTTTCGTGACGGTGGAGGACGAGGAAAGTCAAATCAGTTAAATAATTGTAAAATATATAGCTATTTTTGTAGATTCATGTTACACTCAATTTAACTTAACAGAGGGGGTGAACGCGTGGATACGATGCAGATTGTGAATCAGCTCGATGGTTTGCATAAGAAGTACAGACAGGCGATGTATTTATTCGCAGCTCCAGTTGTATTGCTGGTGATAGCCTATATAGGGGCACCGGGAATGGGGGCGATGGCGGGCACAGTAGTTGCGGTATTGATGTTTGCGGTACCCGTTGGAACCATTTATGCATCCGGCAGGATGTCAAAGATCAACAAGGAATATCAGATGATCTACAAGAATGCATTTGTTGTTTCAATATTGAACAAGACATTCTCGGATGTTCAGGTGAACTGGGAGTGCGGATTTACGAGACAGAATGTCGAGCAGATGGGACTGTTGAAGCTTGGAAATCGTTTTGATTCCGAAGATCTGATCCACGGATCCTATGAAGGCGTCTCCTTTGATCAGGCGGATGTCACGATCAAGAATGTGACGGGCAGCGGAAAAAACCGGCATACGACCACCTATTTCAAAGGACGGATATTCGTGTTTGATTTGCAGAAATCCGATATACGTTCCGTCGGTATCCGGTCGAAGGATTTCCAGTATTATGGAAATCTGAATGGATTTCATCACGAGAATGTGAAGCTGGAGAGCGAAGCGTTCAACCGCGAATTCAAGGTGATGGCAACCTATCCGGTCGATGCGTTTTATGTGCTTACTCCACAGACGATGGAATGTGTGACAGATCTGTACCGGCGTGCAGGAAATGTAGCCATGCGGTATCTGGGTAACAAGCTATATGTGGCGATCAATACAACAGGAAATGCATTTGATGGTAATATCAAGAAGCCATTCGTCTATGTGGATGAAATCAACAAGATTAAAAATGATTGTGCTGTGATTATGGATATCATACACCGGTTGCGGATTGGAGAAGCACAGTAACATTTTTAATAGTCAAACAATATAATTTCTATGAAAAAGAGAGGAGAGCAATTATGGAAGCGATTATTACAGTGATTATTGTACTTTTGGGCTGTATCGTGATCTGGTACATATCAACATCGAATGGAATCAAGCGGTCACAGCTCAAAGTGGAGGAAGCAGAGTCCGGAATCGATGTGGCGCTCACGAAGCGTTACGATGTGCTTACGAAGATGCTCGATGTCGTAAAGGGATATCAGGCACATGAGAAGACAGTTCTGACAGAGCTTGTCAAGCTTCGAAGCGGCATGACGATGGCTGAGAAAAATGTGGCCAATCAGAAGATGGAACAGCTTACGAAGGATATCAACATTCTCGCTGAGAATTATCCGGAGTTAAAATCCAGCAACAACTTCATGGAACTGCAGAAAGCAATCACAGATGTGGAAGAACACCTGCAGGCAGCCCGCAGATTGTACAATGCGAATGTCAACACGTATAATACGAAGCTCGTTGTATTCCCGAGCAGCATCGTAGCAAACAACATGCATGCGGTAAAGAAACCATTCTTCGAGGCAGAGGAAGCAAAGCGTCAGGATGTGAAGATGAGCTTCTAATTAAAATAAAAATCTTAAAACAAAAATCCGGAGCGTTCATGCAAATGAATGCTCCGGATTTTTTATGGCAACGATTGTCAAATGCACGCATTATGCGGTGCATTTGACAATCGTTAATCGAAACGCAGCTTGTCTCTGCGGGACTGTATATGTACTAGGCTGCATCTTGTATCTGACTGACTCCAAGGTGCCCGTGTTTTTTCATCCATATAAATGCGCATACACAGATAATAACCGAAAGCATGGATCCGGCAGGGGCTGCAAGTCCCATCGGGAACAGGGTATCTGCGAAGAACTTCGAGGCCAGATACGAACCCGGTACACGCAGACAGATGATCGCAATCATATTGTGGATGAATCCGATGTAGGATTTGCCGTATGCACAGAAGTATCCGCTGAAGCAGAAATGGATACCGGCTAATGCACAGTCGACGATATAGCCACGCAGGTATTGTGAACCAAGCACGACAACCGCGGCGTCCTTCGTGAAGATGCCGACGATACCTGCGGTAATCAGTTCCCCGATGATTGCAACGATTATCCCATAGGTAAATGTAATCAGAATGGCATATTTCAGCGTCTTCGATGCACGGTCATGCCTGCCTGCACCGATATTTTGTGCGGCAAGTGCAGAGACGGTTGCAAGCATCGAAGATGGCACGATGAAGAGGGCACTGATTACCTTCTCGACGATACCGACGGCAGCGGCATCATTTAAGCCACGGCTGTTTGCGATAACGGTGATAATGATAAATGCAATCTGGATACAGCCATCCTGAATCGCAACCGGGATACCGATTTTTAAGATCTCGCTGAGCACAGCACGGCTTGGGATGAAATCCTGTTTGCAAAGCTTGATGTCAAGCTTCTTTTTCTTTGTCATGAGCAATGAGATAATAACACTTAACGTCTGGGCGAGTGTCGTGCCAAGTGCGGCTCCGGCAGCACCCATATGGAGAACTCCCATAAATACATAGTCGAGCGCGATATTTGCCGCGCAGGCAATCGCGATAAAATACATCGGACTTTTCGAGTCGCCCATACCACGGAAGATGGAAGCGATGATATTATAAGCTGTAATAAACGGAATTCCGATAAAGCAGATCGTCAGGTACCGGATCGAACCCTCGATTGCTTCGACCGGTGTCTGAATCAGTAACACGATCGGTCTTACAAGCAGCAACAGAACAATCGTCAATACGATGGAAAGTCCCATGAATAAGGTTACGGAGTTTCCGACTGCTTTTGCAATTTCATCCTTATGCCTGGCACCGACGGCACGCCCGATTATGACAGTGGATCCCATTGCCAGACCGACGATCATGACGGTCAGCATGTGCATGACCTGACTGCCGTTTGCAACGGCGGTCGTACTTTCGGTTCCGTTAAACTGTCCGATAATGAACAGATCCGCCATACCATATAATGTCTGTAAAAAATAAGAAAAAAGATAAGGAAGCGCAAAATATAAAATCGTCTTGAATACGCTTCCGGTTGTGAGATTTTTTTCCATAGTAAATAATGCCTCCTGCGAAGTCTTTTTCAACCCCGCATCCTATATTAAACCCTACAACAATTGTAAGGTCAATGCCAGTTATGCATAAAATTATAAAAAAATAAGCTTTTTATACATAAAAATGTATTGTATTGCAAAAAAAACGCGTCTTTCGTTGCATTTTTTGTCGCAGGATGCTATATTAAATCGTAAATGTGAAGAAAGGAAGTAAAATATTATGAAACTTAAGAAGTTAGTAGCAATTACATTGTCCGCAGTTATGTGCATGGCAGCACTGACAGGATGTGGCGGAAAGAGCGATTCTGCAAAGAAGACAGCCAAGGTTATCGAGGTAGATCTGACCGATGAGCAGTATGCATTCGGTGTAGATAAGGATCAGCCGGATTTATTAAAGGAAGTAAATCAGTTCGTTAAAGACATGAAGTCTGATGGAACATTTGACGAGATCTGCAACCGTTATTTTGGTGATGGTACTCCGGTTCCTGTGAAGTCAGCAGCTTATGACGAGAGCAAGGATCAGTTGGTAGTAGCAACAAACGCTGCATTTGAGCCATTTGAGTATATGGATGGTGAGAACTATGTTGGTATTGATATGGAGATTGCAAAGGCACTTGCAGATAAGCTTGGCAAGGAGCTTGTAATCCAGAACATGGATTTCGATGCCGTATGTCTCTCTGTTGGCCAGCACAAGTGTGACGTTGCCATGGCAGGCCTTACAATCAAGCCGGACCGTGAAGAGTATGTAGCATTCTCTGATCCATATTACAGCGCATCACAGAAGCTTATCACATTGTCTACAGATACAGAGTTCGATGCCTGCAAGACAGCCGATGACGTAAACAAGATTCTTGAGGCAAAGGGTTCTGACTTAAAGATCGGTTTCCAGAACGGTACAACCGGTCAGTTCTACTGTGAAGGTGATGCTGATTGGGGATTCCCGGGACTGAAGATGGAGTCTAAGGGTTACAAGAATGGTTCCCTTGCAGTACAGGATCTGTTAAATGGAAACATCAATTACGTAATCATCGATTCCGCTCCTGCTGAGAGCATTACATCATCTATCAATAAGATGCAGTAATTTAAGGAACGAAAGGATATTTCATGGGAGATATAGGAACTAAAATAGACAAATTCATAGAAATATTCATTAATAACCGTGGGTATGTAAAAGTATTAGAGGGTTTGAAGAATACGCTGGTGATTGCCATCATCGGTCTCATTATTGGTGTTGTGATCGGTACTTTGATCGCGATGGTGCGTGTGATTCCGAAGTATAAGCGTCTGCCGCGTGTCTTAGATGCCATCTGCCGGTTTTACGTCGGATTGTTCCGTGGAACTCCTATGGTTGTACAGTTGTTGGTATTTTATTATGTATTGCTGCCTCTGATGGATGCACATATGACAGGCGTACAGGTATCTATTATGGTATTTGGCTTAAACAGTGGTGCATACATCTCCGAGATCATGCGAAGCGGTATTCTCTCCGTAGATCCGGGACAGATGGAAGGTGGACGTGCGATGGGCTTGAGCTTTGCGACAACTATGCGCAAGATCGTCATTCCGCAGGCAGTCAAGAATATCCTGCCAACACTTGGAAATGAATTTATATCGTTGATCAAGGAAACTTCCGTAGTCAGCTTTGTCGGTGCCTCAGATCTGTATGTGGCATTCAACTTCATCGGAAGCAACAGCTACGAGTTCATGATTCCATATCTGGTTATGGCGATCATCTACATCGTGCTTGTCCTGCTGATCAGCTTTGGAATTAAAATGATGGAAAGGAGCCTGAGAAAGAGTGATAGAAGTCATTGATCTTGAAAAACATTTTGGTGACAATGAAGTCTTGAAAGGCATCAACGTCACTGTGGACAAGGGCGACATTATGGTTGTCATCGGTCCTTCCGGCTCCGGTAAGAGTACATTTTTGCGTTGCCTGAACTGTATGGAAGATCCAACAGGCGGACAGATCATCTTCAATGGTGTTGATATTGCAGATCCAAAGGTTGATATCAATATCCACCGCCGCCGTATGGGAATGGTGTTCCAGCATTTTAATCTGTACAATAACAAGACAGTCATTCAGAACATCATGCTTGCACCGGTCTATGTACAGTGTCAGGATCTGAAGAAGGCGAAACGCCACAACCGGTTCCTTCCACTTACAAACCTGTTCCGTAAGGAGAAGCAGGAGAAAATCGAAATCACAACGACCAAGGCAAAGATTGTAGCGGAAGCGAAAGAAAAAGCAGAAGATCTGCTGAAGAAAATCGGACTGTTAGACAAGGCAGACGTATATCCGTCTACACTTTCCGGCGGACAGAAGCAGCGTGTGGCAATCGTGCGTGCACTTGCAATGAATCCGGATGTGATCCTGTTCGACGAGCCAACCTCCGCGCTTGATCCGGAGATGGTAGGCGAGGTATTGGATTTGATGAAGGCAGTCGCGAAGGAAGGCATGACGATGATCATCGTTACCCACGAGATGGGATTTGCAAAGGAAGTTGCAAACAAAGTTCTCTTTATCGACGATGGTCAGATCTTGGAATCCGGCACACCGGAAGCGTTCTTTGGCAATCCAAAGAATCCAAGACTGAAAGAATTCCTGTCGAAGGTGTTGTCGTAAGTTAAATTGAAGTGTAAATAAAGAAGCATACAATGCACAGACATCAAAAAATTAGATGCCTGTGCATTTTTTTGTTATAGTATATATGAAAGACACATGTGTCATATATGATATAGAAAACGAAATTAACGAAACTGGTTAGAAGTAGTATTATATAGATCCAGATTGATTCATAAAGATATACGATATGTTTGAAGTTTAGAAGTTCTTGATGTTCTGTGAATTATAGCAGCCATGTTTGAACACGATGTTCAAACAAGCCGCCACTGAGCCATGGATGGCGAATTGGCGGCGGTGGCGTATATTACAAAATGTAGATCAGAACATATAGAACTTCTTAGCTTCAATACATTGTATATCGTATGAATCAATCTGAATCTATATATAGAATGCTAACCAGTTTCACCACGAAGTAAAGGGGAGAACAGTATGTACCAGATTCTGTTGGTGGAGGACGACAAATCCATCCGGGAAGTCATCGCAGATTACATGGACGAGAAAGGAAAAGACACGATGCGGCTGACACTCGCCGAGGACGGAAGAGCCTGCGAGGGCGCACTCGAACGCCGGACATTTGACCTGATCCTGCTTGATGTGATGCTTCCGGATATCGATGGATTCACACTTTGCCGGACGATACGGAAAAAAGATATGGTTCCAATCGTATTCCTGACCGCGAAGGGAAGCGAGGAGGATATTCTCTGGGGCTACGGACTTGGCTGCGACGATTATATCGTGAAACCATTTTCGCTGGCGACACTCTATGTGAAGATGCTGGCGATTCTCCGGCGTACTCAAAAAGAGAATCAGAAAATGGTACTTACCTGCGGGGGAATCCGTCTGGATAAAGAGCGCTGTCAGGTGTTTGTGAAAGACGAGGAAATAAAACTGCAGAACAAGCAGTATGAGATTCTGCGGTTCCTGCTGGAACATAAAAATGTTGTATGGTCGAGGGATGCCCTGCTAAATCACATCTGGGGATATGATTACATCGGCGTCGACCGTGTGGTGGATAACCAGATCAAGAAGCTGCGGAGTGCGCTTGGCGAGGAAGGAAAGCGGATTCAGACGGTGGTAGGCAGGGGCTATAAAATATCGGATGCGTAGCCATGTGTGAAAACAGAAAAATTATAGTTGGTATTTTATCTGATGTGTGTTCAGGAAAATCAAACGAAGATAAGAAAATGGAGGGATGCATATGAAGTTTACGATATTACCGGATTTTGAAGCAAATAGAAAAAGGCGTGCAATCCGCAGGCAAAAGCGTGGGCAGCGAAGAGATGCGCGGCAAAGCCGGAAGAACTATTGGTATCTGAAACGAAAGAAGTTCTGGCAGGTGTGGCTGGAGCGTTTTATCCTTGTGTTTCTGATTCTTGGAATGGGTGGTGCATGGTATTTTAGGACCGTGGTGCAGGATACGGAGGATAATGCGGAATTTGAGATGGATCAAAGTCAGGAAATTATTCAGACTTACGTCCAAAGGCGGTATGAAGAACTGACTGCGATGGGAATGAAGCCCGGAAAAGAGTTCGACGATCAGATGGGCGCGTATATGTACCGTATGATTCCGAGCAGATTGATGGGCGCGTATGGCGTATCTGCAGCGGCAGCGGCGATCTATAATGAAAATGGAGAACTCCTAACCGACAGCAATCCACGGTTTTATCTGTACTGTGACCGGTATGAGCCGGTAGGAGACGAGAACGATCATACAGTGAATCTATACCAGTCTTATTATACATGTGCGCAGGAGCTGTCGGATGAGTTTCTCCGGGATTATAACGACTATTTTCTCTATGGCAACATTGAAAATGGAGAACGAATGGAATTCGGAGATTTTTATGTAGATGAAGAGAAACGACAGTTTTATTTCAGTACCGTTTCTTGTTTAGAGCAAGGGAAAGTGGTGAAAACCTATGATTTTACACCGGAGCATGTAGAGGGAATGGAAAAAGTACAGGAAACGTATGACTACTGGACGAGAGAAGGAACACGCTGGTACCCGGTTCTTGGAATGCGGTCGGCGGAGATTTCGGAACTTCTGCAGTTTGCATATGATGTGTATGATGATTACAAGGATGACAAACAGTTAAAAGGTGCCGGTGTGACAGCAGAGCGGGGATACTTCGCAAAGACACATGCGCAATATAATGTGATAGAAGTGAGCAATCTGAATAATAGCAATCCGGAATATACAGTTGTGTTCACGTATAACTATGATTTCTTACAGGCAAATCGTGGCTTTGTACAGAAGTTTGTGACCTGCCTGTCCCTTGCAATCCTGATCATCAGCTTCTTATGGGCTCGGTTTACCTACGTGCGGCTTCGGGCGCGGTATGAACTCGAAGACTATCAGAAAAATCTGACAAATGCGATGGCGCATGACCTGAAAAGTCCATTGATGATCCTTTCCGGCATGGCAGAGAATCTGAAAGAAAATGTACATACGGAAAAACGGGAATATTACGCAGAGGAAATGCTGAAAAATATCGCGGATATGAATCGCATGATCGAGCAGTCGCTTGGATTCTCAAAGCTTAGCCAGACAGGCAGGGTTGGCAGGAAGATAGAGGTTGATATGCGTGCACAGACGGATGCATTGATCGGAAAATACAAGGAGCTTGCGGAGGCACAGGGACAGCATATTTCCGTGACAGGCGAGGGGCAGATGCGCGGAAATGAGGCGATGCTCCGGCAGATGATCGACAATCTGCTGCAAAATGCCATCCTGCATGGAGAAGAAAACGGACAGATTCAGATCATAGTCGGAAACGGAACATACCGGATTCGAAATACATACACGGGCTCCCTTACGACGGAGGACGCGAAGAAGCTTCTAAAACCATATGCCAAGGAAGAAGACCGGAAACGGACAGGCGGACATGGGCTGGGACTATCCATTGTAAATGAGATCGTGAAGCTGCATGGAGGAAAGCTGGAGCTGAACGTGGAGGATGCGGTATTTGAGGTAAGTGTCAGGCTGTAAAGGAAGTGGATTTTTCTAAATCCTGATAAACATTATCATATGAATAACTTTTCATGTATCAAAAATGGTGCTATAATCGGCGGTGGTTAGCAAATGCTAACTGTCGCCGATTTTTGGCGTAGTAAAAGAATAAAAAGAGATGGAGGATACATGTATGAGTGACACAGGGAAAAAGACGATTGTTGAATTTCAGGATGTCGTAAAAACCTATGGAGAGGGCGAGGCACTGCAGTATGCCAACAACCATGTGAGCTTTACGATCGAGGAAGGCGAGTTTGTAGTCATTCTCGGTCAGTCCGGTGCCGGAAAATCCACCGTGTTAAATATGCTTGGCGGCATGGATCTGCCGACATCGGGTAAGGTTCTGATCGATAGTGAGGAAGTATCGGCGATGAACGATAAGCAATTGTCAGATTTCCGTGCACGCAAGATTGGATTTATCTTTCAGTTTTATAATCTGATCCCAAGCCTGACGGTACGGGAGAATGTTGCTCTTACCAAAAGCATTGTGAAAGATGCTGCGGATCCGGACGAGATGCTTGCGGCGGTTGGACTTGCCAATCATAAGGATAAATTTCCATCTCAGTTATCCGGCGGCGAACAGCAGCGTGTATCGATTGCGCGTGCGCTTTCCAAGAAGCCACGTATCATCCTTGGCGATGAGCCGACCGGTGCACTTGATTCTGAGACGGGTGTGATCGTTTTATCGCTCTTGCAGAAGCAGAGCCGCGAGGGAAAGAACACTGTCATCTTAGTTACGCACAACGCGGATATCGCACAGTGTGCAGACAAGGTCATCCGTATGAAGAACGGAAAGATCCGTGAAGTGATCACGAACGAACACCCGCTTGCAGTTGAGGAGGTGGAGTGGTAATGCTATTTCGAAAGATGCTGCGTGAGTTCAAAGCGAACTTTGGACCATTCTTCTCTGTATTTTTGCTTGCAGCCATTGCCATGATGCTATTCATCACGATGGAGGGACATGTCGTATCCCAGAATGTGGCGCGAAGCAAATACCACGATGCATGTAACCTCTCGGATATCTGGATGTACGGAGAAGGCTTTACAAGTGACGATCTGAAAGCGGTAAGAAATCTGGATTTTGTGGAGCAGGCACAGCTGCGGATGCAGGTGACAGCGAGTGCACCGAAGCAGGATGGCGCACAGGTTGATCTGTTCTTAATGAAAGAAAATGAAGTGAATACACCGTATCTGATCGAGGGTGAGGATTTTAACCCGGATGATACAGACGGTGTATGGATAGCAAATGCATTTGCCGAAAAACGGGATCTGCATGTCGGCGATGCATTTACGATTGAATACAATGGTGTGACATTTACGAAGACGATCCGTGGTCTGGTCGAGTCTGTGGAATATGAGTTCCGGCAGGCGGACGGGGATGCGGATATGTTTCTGGAGAACATCACGATGGCATATATGTCGTACGATGCATTTCCGGTTCGGGAGTATGTGACGCACCTGATCAAACAGGAAAAGATTACGGCGGCAGATATCAAGAAGCACGCAGATACCTATCAGGCAGTGTTCGATAAGCTGGATGAATACGGTATGAGCGTGGATGATCTGTCGCAGGATATGCTTCTGACGCTGGTCGAGAAGATGAGTGATGAGAAGCTTACGAAGATGATGCCGTACACACAGATGGTCATTAAGACGACCGACGGAAAGGCACTTGCACACGAGGACGAGATTGCCGATGCAATCAATCACAGATATTCAGCAATGATTGACCGCAAATCAGTACCGGGACTGGCAAGACTTGACAGTGAGCTTGACCAGCACCAGACATTTTCGTATTCTTTTATGATTATCTTCGTTGGTATTGCAATTCTTGTTATTGCAACGTCCATGAAGCGTATGGTTGACAAGCAGCGGACGGAGATCGGAACGATGAACGCCCTTGGTATGAAGAAAGGAAAGATTCTGTTCCATTATTTAAGCTTCAGCTTATTTATTTCCCTGTTTGGTGTGATTGCCGGAATCCTTATGGGTGTATTCTGGTCATGTCCGTGGCTGATCAGCCTGTTTGCGGAATATTATATTGTACCGGGGTTGCATTCGATCTTCCATCCGATCTATCTGGTTGTCGGAGTGGCAATCGTAGCCGCATGTGTGCTGGCAGATTTCTTAAGCTGCAAGAAGCTTCTGAAGATCCGTCCGGCAGAAGCACTTCGCCCGGCACCACCCAAGCAGGTCAAACGGTGCCTGTTCGAGAAGCTGCCGTTCTGGAACAAGCTTTCGTTCCAGGCACAGTACAATCTGCGCGATGTCTCACGTTCAAAGCTGCGTGCCTTCATGTCGATCATCGGAACTGCAGTTGGTATGCTTCTGATGTTATATGGTGTAGGCTGTAATGAGCTTGTGCCGCAGATGGAAGATATGATGTTTGGCAAATCAACCATATCTGAATATCAAGTGAAGCTTTCTGCCGACGCATCGATCTCCGAGGTAAATGCGATGCAGGAGGAGCTTGGTGGAGAACTGGTGATGATCGACCAGATCGAAGTATCCAAGGTGCAGAATCCAACGACGGATGAGAAGAAGAAACAGACGATCACCGTGATCGAGGGGAAAGGACTGTACAATATTCTCGACCTTGACAACCATATCACATCGATCAAGCCGGGGACTGTCAGTGTCAGCCGCAAGCTTTCTGAGACAATGAAGATTCATGTCGGCGACACGATTTACTGGCATCTGTACAGCAAAAATACATGGTATGAAGCAAAAGTTGGGGCGATCTATCGAAACTCTGATACACAGGGAATCGCGTTTTTGAAGGAAGATTTCGAGAAGACCGGAGCAGCCTATACACCGACACTGCTTATGACAGACAACAAGGATGCTGAGAGTAAGAAGACACTTTCTTATGTCAGCGGTGTGAACAGCCAGACCGAGATGAAGGAAGCATATGAGAAGGGCATGGAGGTTATGAGTATTATGATCTTCGCCATGATCCTGTTTTCTGCCGTGCTGGTCGTAACGGTATTGTATAATTCTGGTTCGCTCTCCTTTAACGAGCGCATCAAGGAGTTTGCGACATTGAAGGTGCTTGGCATGCAGTCCGCGAAGATACGAGGCATGCTTTCCAGACAGAATTTCTGGCTGTCGATCATCGGCATCCTGCTTGGCGCACCGCTCGGAAATCTGACATTAAATGCGATGATAAACAGCAACGGGGAAAACTACGACTATATGCTGAAGGTTCCGGCGATGGATTATATTTTATCCGGTATCTTTGTGTTGATCATCTCCGTTCTTGTCAGCTTCCTGTTCGCAAAGCGGATCAAGAAGCTTGACATGATCGAAGTATTAAAAGGGGTAGAGTAATCCGGCAATCTAACCTCTGCCGAAAATCGTATCCATATCCTGCTCCGGCGCCGTAAGTGGCTGGAGCTGGTAGGTATCAACTAAGAACTTGACAACGGTCTCGGACATGAATGCCGGGAGCGTCGGGCCAAGGTATATCTTTTTGACACCGAGGGAAAGCAGGGTGAGCAGGATGCAGACAGCCTTCTGTTCGTACCACGATAAGACGAGGGTAAGCGGAAGCTCGTTGATGCTGCACGAAAATGCATCTGCAAGTGCGAGGGCAACCTTGATGGCACTGTAAGAATCGTTGCATTGCCCCATGTCTAAGATACGTGGAATCCCGTCGATCTCCCCAAGGTCGATATCGTTAAAACGGTATTTACCGCAGGCGAGTGTCAGGACGAGGGAATCCATTGGTGTCTGCTTTACAAATTCCGTATAATAATTTCGTCCCGGATGGGCACCGTCACAGCCGCCGACAAGAAAGATGTGTTTGATCGCACCACTCTTGATGGCGGCTATGATTTTGTCTGCGTGGGATAAAACTGCACCATGTGCAAAACCGGTCGTTACAATATGACCGCCGTTAATACCGCTCATGCTGTGGTCGTGTTCATAACCGCCTAAGCGTTTGGCATGTGCAATCAATTCGCTGAAATCCTTGTGTCCGTCTTTATCTCCGGTGATGTGCTTCATTCCGGCATAACCGACAACGGATGTCGTGTAAATGCGGTCAGCGTAGCTTGGACGCGGCGGCATCAGACAGTTTGTTGTGAAAAGCACAGGGGCAGGGATATTCTCGAATTCCGTCTGCTGACTCTGCCAGCTGGTTCCGAAATTCCCGGCAAGATGCTTATATTTCGCAAGCTCCGGATAGCCATGTGCCGGAAGCATCTCGCAGTGTGTGTAGACATTGATACCGGTTCCTTCTGTCTGTGCGAGCAGTTCTGCCATATCTTTTAGGTCATGACCGGACACGACGATAAATGGTCCCTTCCGGATGTCGGTGTGTACGCGTCGCGGTTCCGGAGTGCCGAAGGATTTTGTATTTGCTGTGTCAAGCAATTCCATACATTTGAAATTAACCTGCCCAAATTCCATGATCAGGGCAATCCATTCTTCCACAGTGTGTTCCCGATTGACCTCGCATAAGCCCTTGTAAAACCATCGGTTGACGTCCTCGTTCTCATAGCTTAAGTTGCGGGCGTGATGCGCGTAGGCGGACATACCCTTCAGTCCGAAGAGCAGGGTGGAGCGAAGCGATACGATATCGTTTGTACCATCCCACAGAGAGATAACCGGAACAGGTGTGGAACCGATGCGTTCCCGCTCCGCAATGACACGATGGATAAAATCCCGGATCGCATCGTTATCAAAATTCACATTGGTCAAGGTTGTGAAAAGTCCGTCGATGATCAGACGGCAGGATTCGGACGTGAAATTCTGCTCCTTCGTAGCTGCCTCAGCCAGCTGGATCAGCTCGCATACGAGCTCGTCTTGCAGATTAGAGGTTTCTGGCTGTTTGCCGCAGACACCGGTTGTCACACAGGCTTTGTTGCCTGCGGTCTGCTGACATTGAAAACAAAACATTTCTGACATGATTGTACTCCTTTGAAAATAGATTCTTACGAAAGTATGAACCGGAGAATCTAAATTTATTCAAAAATCGGGTTGTCAAACAAAAATCCTGTGGTATAATACCCATGTATATAGGAAAAAGCGTTGACGGAAAGAGTAGTGCATGGACACCATCCAGAGAGAACGACATAAGCTGGAAGCCGTTTATGGAAGAAATGTATGAAAACCATTCCCGAGCTGTGCGTAGAAGATGACCGGATGATCGGTTGTTGAAGCGTCACCGTAAGGCATGCGTTAAAGCCAAATGAAGTGAAACACTAAGGTGGAACCGTGTGAAAGCACCCTTAGATACAAGGTTAAGGCATTGTATCTCAAGGTGCTTTTTTGGTAGTATGCGAAACATTCAATAAGATGGATTGAGGAGCATATGAATAGTAATTCTAAAGCAGACCGTTGAAGCACGCTGGTACTTAATGAACGGCAAACTTGTTTGTCGTGAATTTAGTACCACTGCGTGATGAACCGAGCGAGAGCGTGTCTGCGTAGAATTAGTATTCATATGAGACTCTCGTAGAGTGGATATGTTTCGCAATAAGAAAAAGGAGAACGAAAATGGTAAACTTCAAAGAAGACGAACAGTTAAAAACATTGAACCACTCCTGTGCCCACTTAATGGCGCAGGCAATCAAGCACCTGTACCCACAGGCAAAGTTCTGGGTAGGACCGGTTGTTGCAGAAGGTTTCTACTATGACGTAGACCTCGGCGATGACGTAATCCGCGATGAGGATATCGCAGCCATCGAGAAGGAAATGAAGAAGGTTGCAAAGTCAGGCAAGAAGATCATCCGTAAAGAGATTTCCAAGGAAGAGGCTCTGGAGATGTTCAAGGATGATGAGTACAAGCTGGATCTGATCTCTAATCTGGAAGATGGAACGATTTCCTGCTATGAGCAGGGCGACTTTACAGACCTCTGCCGTGGACCACACGTAGACAATGTAAAGCTCTGCCGTAACTTCAAGCTGCTCCGTCATTCCGGCGCTTACTGGAAGGGCGACAGCAACAACAAGGTATTGCAAAGAATCTATGGCGTCTGCTTCCCGACACCGGAAGAACTGGAGGCACACTTAAAGCTTCTTGAAGAGGCAAAGGAGAGAGACCACAGAAAGATCGGTAAGGATATGCAGCTGTTCATGGTAGACGATCTCGTTGGACGTGGACTTCCGATGTTCCTTCCAAAGGGCTATACGATCTGGCAGGAGCTTGAAAACTACATCAAGGAGAAGGAGCGCAAGCTTGGCTATCTGCACGTTATGACACCATGTGTTGGTACGGTGAATCTGTACAAGACATCCGGTCACTGGGATCACTACAAGGAAAATATGTTCCCGGCCATGGACGTAGAGGGTGAGTCTTTCGTTCTTCGTCCGATGAACTGCCCACATCATATGATGATTTATGCAAACCGTATGCATTCTTATAAAGACCTCCCAATCCGTATTGGTGAGATCGCACATGACTTCCGTTTCGAGGCGAGTGGTACTTTGAAGGGTATCGAGCGAGGCAGACATTTCTGTCAGAACGATGCGCATTTGTTCGTGACACCGGAGCAGATCGAGGATGAGTTCTCAAAGGTTGTAGACCTGATCTTCAGCACATACAAGGATTTCGGTATCACAGATTATCGTTGCGTGCTGTCTTTGCGTGACCCGGAGAACAAGGTAAAATACCACGATGATGATGAGATGTGGAACACAGCCGAGGATGCACTTCGTAAGGTATTGAATGACCTTGGCATCGAGTATACAGAGGAAATCGGTGAGGCAGCATTCTACGGACCAAAGCTTGATGTAAATGTAAAGCCGGCCGTCGGAAATGAATATACACTTTCTACCTGCCAGCTTGACTTCTGTCTGCCTGCGAGGTTCCAGCTTACTTATATTGACAAAGATGGCGAGAAGAAGACACCGGTTGTATTGCACAGAGCAATCCTCGGTTCTCTGGATCGTTTCATGGCATACATTCTGGAGGAGACAAAGGGTAACCTTCCAACCTGGTTAGCACCAGTTCAGGTAAAGGTTATGCCGGTTAAGACAGACAACGAAGAGTTGATGGCATATGCACACAAGGTTGTGGATGCGCTGGATGCGAAGAATGTCCGTGTAGAATTAGACGACAGAGCAGAGAAACTTGGCTACCGTATGCGTGAAGGTCAGGTGGAGAAGGTTCCATATCTTCTGGTTCTTGGCTTCAACGAGGTTGAAAATAACACCGTATCTTACAGATTGCATGGTCAGGCAGATACAACTGTTGTTGGTCTGGATGAATTTGTTGCGAAGATTGAGGAAGAGATCAAGACAAAGGCGAAAAACAGATAATCAATGAGGAAACATCGAGTGCTTAGAGTGATCGGTTGCGTCGTTGGCGCAATCGTGATCATTCTGCTATATGAAATGATTGGAATATTTGCTGCATACAAGAAGCAGCCGGCGCTCTCGGAAGAGACGAAGCAGAGCCTGCATCCCGAAGATATTTATACGGATGCATCGGTCGAAGAGCGCGCCCGTATTATCGAGGAAAATGGGGATGCGTTGTTGCAGCGTGTCCGCCTGATCGAACAGGCGAAGGAAGAAATCATCTTATCTACGTTCGCATTTCATGATGATGACAGCGGACAGATCATGATGGGTGCTTTGCTTCGGGCAGCGGAGCGGAATGTGCACATCCGTATCTTAGTAGATGGATTCGAGAGTTGGACGGCGATGGAAGGAAATGCATATTTCTATGCGATGTCGTCCCATCCGAATATTGAGATCAAGGTGTATAACCGTGCGAACCCATTAAAACCTTGGGAGATGATGGGGCGCATGCATGACAAATATCTGATCGCAGATGGGAAAACATACATCCTTGGCGGACGAAATACATATAATTATTTCCTTGGTGAGTTCCCGGGACATAAGAATTACGACCGCGATGTGCTGGTCGTCTGCGAGAATCCGCAGGCGGATAGCTCCGTGAACCGGTTGCTTGCTTATTTTGAGACGATCTGGAGTCAGAAGGATTGTAAATATTTCCATGACAAAGAAAAGCTTGCCGACCGGAAATCTGTTAAGCAGGCAAAGGAAGATGTGCAGACGGCATTTGTCACTTATTACGATGCACGGAAAGATACAATCACAGACACGGACAATGAGAAAGATACGGTTGTAACTGACAAAATCATGTTGATCTCGAATCCAATCCATACCGGGGCGAAGGAGCCGACAGCATGGTATGAGATGGGTGTCCTGATGAAGCAGGCGAAGAAGCGTGTAAAGATCCACACACCGTACATCATCTGCAATGATATGATGTATGACACCTGGTCAGATGTAGCTGCAAATGTACCGGAATTTACGGTTATGACAAACTCTGTCGCGAATAACGGCAACCCGTTTGGTTCCGCAGATTACCAGAAAAACCGGGACAAAATCAGCAGTACCGGTGTTACAATCTGGGAGTATGAGGGCGGATATTCGTATCATGGAAAGAGCATTCTGATCGACGATGATATATCCATCATTGGTTCGTTCAATATGGATATGCGCAGTGTCTATTTGGACACAGAACTGATGCTCGTAATTCGAAGTAAGGAGATCAACGCCCAGTTGGAATCAGCCATGATGAAATATGAACAGGGCGCAAGACAGGTGCTTGCCGACGGACAGTATGCGAATCCTTATCATGTGGAGCCAATCGCACTCACACCGAAACGCCGCCGTAGAGTATTTGTTGTACGGTATCTGCTTGGATGGCTGCGGTTTTTGTTTTAGGGATATAATTAGATAAGATATAAAAAAGAAAGGTTTATCCGAGAAAAATTGGATAGACCTTTCTTTTTGTTGACTGCAAATCGAATTATTCTGTTATGCCTAATATGTTTTCAATTTCATCCGTGCTTTTTCCAGAAGCTAATGCGATCTGGTCTATGGTAAAGTTATTTTTGTACATATTTTTGATAGTGACTACTATGCCTTGCTGTTCACCTGCCAGATATTGTTCTTCCAATTCATCTTGAAATAAATCTCTTAATGCTTCACACATAGCTAATTTCTCCCTTCTGATTTCCTGATATATAGTTCGATTCGCCGCATAACTTACTTGCAATATAGCATTGATATTATTCATATCACGTTTGGATGTCATCCCTTTTGTACTTTTGAGGAACTCCTGAATTGTTGAGGTTTCAGCCTCTTTGGATAATACACAAAATATGCTGTGTAATACTGGATCTAGTCTGCGTAGTACAACAATCTGCAAAGGAAACAGAAAACCGGATATGTAATAAATTCCGGGATATTCTTCTTTGATCTCATGGCTTTGTGTATCCTCCTTGAGTTTTTTGAATAGTTCTCGTGGATATGCTTCCCGGAAGAGTGACACCGTGATATCATGCGTGGATATGGCGTCCACGGTGTCTCCAAAGGATTTGTACAGGCAGGCATAACCAAGTACTTTGTGCAATGTGTCAATGGATAACTGGTCACCGGGACCTTTGTACTCGATGATATTATGTTTCCGCATAATTTTTCCAATCTCATTATGCAGATGCGTTGTATGATCCTTCAAATGCAGAATCAATAGATCAATGCGCAACGGTTCTTTACTCAGATAATGCTCTGGCTCAAACGTTAACTCTTCGATATTTTCCCGTAGTTCCAATTCGGCTGCAGCCTGAAAGGCTGTATGCCAATGGATATAGTTTTGATTTGTACTCAATATATTCCTCCTAAGTATATCATAACAAGGCATGAAAATGTGTGAATTTTGTAAAACAGTAAAATGTTTGTCTGAATTCAAAAGTAAACGGGTAACAAAATAAGTAAATAGATATTTGAAATGATAAAAATAAATAGACTGTTACCGAACTACGCCAGAACAACGATTCTCGACAACACAATTACCATATCATGGAAAAGCATATGCTGTAAATAAGGGAAAGAAAAATATCACAGAAAATTCACACGTTACACAAGGTATTACAACCTATAAAATCGACACATTCCCCTATAAAAATCCCCTATTATCCGATATAATATTATGTGAAAATAATAGTAGTTAATTGTGCGATACAGGAAACGTGTTTACACGTGTGAAGTCACCGGGCGGTGTCCGGTGACTTTCCTGTAAATGAGCAAAAACGCGAAGGAGAATAATCTATGATTCGAATGGAGATTGCGCTGATACTGATTCTGGCGTTTGTGGCGGGAATCTATTTCTCGGCAAGGCGGAGACAGACCGCGTTACATAAGACATTTTCGGCACTTTTGATCGTGGTGATCGTGCATCTGATGTTTGATGCGGCGACGATCTATACGGTAAACCATCTTGCTCAGGTACCGCTTGTGCTGAACGATGTTTTACACCGGCTGTTTGTCGGTACGATGGCATTGGTGTTGTTCTTTTTCTATCAGTATATTGCGATACTGGTGGAGGAAGAGACCGGGAAGAAGCGGACACTCGATCTGCCGGCACGGATATTTCTGGCGATTTCGGAAGTCGGGGCGATGACGCTTCCGATTACTTACATCGAGACACCGGATGGAAATTATTCGGCGGGACTTTATGCATATGTAAGCTATGTCAGTGTGGCAGTGTATCTCATACTTTGCTCATGGCTGCTGCTTGCAAACTGGAAGCGGATGGACAATAAGAAGAAATTCGCCATCGGAATGGCACTTATATTTGAGTTCACAATCTGCTTCCTACAGGGATTGCACCATACATGGCTGATCAGTGGAATGGGAATCACGCTTATGACGCTCGCATTCTATCTGACCTTGGAGAATCCGGATGCGCTGCGTGCGGAGCTTACGGAACAGAAGATGTCGATGCTCTATCTGAAAAGTCAGGTGAATCCGCATTTCTTGTATAATACGCTTGATACGATTCGGATTCAGGCGGAGTTGGACGGAGATAAGAAGGTTGCAAAGCTTCTGATGCGGCTTGTGGATTTCTTCCGGCTGAGCGTCAAGGTCGACCGTTCGATGGTCACGCTTGATGATGAGCTCGAACTTGTGGAAGCATATATGGAGCTGATGTGCTACCGGTATCCGGAGCTCTTCTGCGATTATGATATCGATCCGGATTTAGGGGCAGTGCAGGTACCGAACTTTATCTTACAGCCGCTGGTGGAGAACAGTCTGCTGCATGGAATGAAGAACCGCGGATACCGGGGCGAAATCGAGATATCCGTAAAACGCGCAGGCGCAGATATGGAGATCCGCATCAAAGACAGTGGCAGCGGATTTGAAGAGGGTATGAAAGCACAGATTGATAAGATGTTACTGCACTACAACAAGCAGGAGGCGAAGCTGGATGGAAACAGTATCGGGATCCTGAATGTGCAGAAACGGATCAAATATCTGTGCGGCAGAAAATATGGACTATCCTATGAGGAAAACAGCGCAGGGGGCGTGACAGCGCGGTTGCTATTGCCGGTTTGGAAGGAGGAAGCATCATGAGAAAGTTGCGCGTCGTATTAGTCGACGATGAGATTATGATACGTGAGGGATTCAAGAAATTATTTGACTGGGGCGCACATGACTGTGAAGTCGTGGGTGAGGCAGCGGATGGTGTCGAGGCGCTTGGGGTGATCGACAGCATGGTGCCGGATATTGTAATCATGGATATCAATATCCCGATTATGAACGGCCTGAAGGTCATCCAGACCAGCCGCCTGAAATATCCGGATATGGCATTTATCGTTGTATCGGGATACGATGATTTTTCTTATTGCAGGGAAGCATTGCGGCTGCAGATTACGGACTACATCCTGAAACCGGTCGACTATGAGGAGTTCGGGAACACGATCGATCATTTGAAGATATCGATATTCGAGAAGCAGACGAAGGATGTGACACCCGGCAGTGAAGCGTCAACGATTGTTGGAATTGTACGGTATATGCAGGAGCATCTGGCAGAAGAAATCAGCCTGAATGTACTTGCGGAAACATTTCATCTGAGCGCACAGTATATCAGCCAGCTCTTCAAGAATGAGATCGGTGTGAATTTCCTTGCTTATCTGACGACAATCCGTATGGAGTGTGCGAAGAAGCTGCTCGTCTCGACACAGTTATCCGTTGCGGAGATTTCTGATCGGTGCGGCTATGCCGATTACCGGGTGTTTACCAAGGTATTCAAGAAGACGGAGGGGAGTACACCGTCGCAGTATCGCAGAGATTTTTTGTAAAAGATATAAATCTGTAACAAGAATGATGCAGAAATGATGCATGCCGGATGTATGATGCAGGTTATAAAAAGAAAATCGGAAGATATCTGAAGAATTGACACATTTAGATAGAAAAAGAGCCTATTTTCTTTTTATATCAATCGTTATAATACAACCGAAAGAAGGAAAGAACTATGAGAAAGAAAGCATGGATATTATGTACGGCAATGGTAGTGACTTTGGCGGGATGCAGCAATGTGAGTGAAAATAACACAACCGATATCATCCAGGTGAGCAGCGAGATGGTGACTACGACGGAAGCAGCAACGGAGGTTACGACAACCACCGAAAATGAAACTGCGACCGAATCTGTTACGGAGAGCAATACCCCGGACAGCACATTACAGTCAGAAGGTTCGAATACAGGGAAGACGGAACCGGCGGCAACAGAATCCCAGACAACAGAATCTCAGTCACAGGAAGGCGAGCCATCCGATGATTCGTGGAAGGAAGCGTTCGAGAAGACGCTGTATGAGGAGTATGGAGTGGTGCCGGATCATTACGAATATATCGGAAATGATGTCTATCAGGTCTATGTGAAAATCGACGGGAAGATCGTGCCATATGTGGCAGTGAATTGGAAGACGGGAGATTTCCACGGATAGAAGAAAGGATAAAGACGGGTGAAAGAAATGGGCGATGCAAACAAAATCACAGGATATGGAGAACATAGAGAATTATATCGGATTTCAACGGATGAAATCCTGTATTTTGAGGCAGTAGGAGAGAAAGTGTTTGCCTATACGGAACAGGAAATTTATGAGATAAAGAATCGCCTTTACCAGATTGAAGAGAAGGTAAATGCGTATGATTTTACCCGGGCATCCAAATCTATGCTTGTAAATACAGACAGAA
This sequence comes from Wujia sp., assembly GCF_056872695.1. Taxonomy (NCBI): domain Bacteria; kingdom Bacillati; phylum Bacillota; class Clostridia; order Lachnospirales; family Lachnospiraceae; genus Wujia; species Wujia sp. The sequence goes on from NZ_DBMFCD010000007.1 coordinate 81,007, forward strand.
TCTCAAGTATTGCTTCGATTTCAGGCAGCCGAGGGAAGATTATGATGGATAACGGAGAGGCGGTCATTGCAAGCCGCATGTACTACAAACCATTGCTTTCATCCATGAAATGGAAGAAAATCAGTTAATGTTTTTTGTGTTTTTTTCTGACAGAAAATATGCTATGATGAAAGACAATTGGCATAAAGGTTAGAAAAAGGAGACACAAAATGAGCAAGAAATTACTTTTGATCAACGACATGGCTGGCTATGGAAAGGTTGCGTTATCCGCGATGATTCCGGTGCTTTCCCATATGAAATATGAGGTATTTAATCTGCCAACGGCAATCGTATCGAACACGCTTGATTACGGTAAGTTCGACATCCTGGATACAACCGGTTACATGAAAAATGCGATCGCTGTCTGGGAACAGCTGGGATTTGAATTCGATGCGATCTCAACCGGATTTATCGTGTCAAAGGAGCAGACGGAGCTTGTGACTAAGTTCTGTAAGGCACGGGCGGAAAAAGGTGTAACGATCTTCACAGATCCGATTATGGGAGATGAGGGAAAGCTCTATAACGGAATTACAGAGGAGACGATTCATTTGATGCGCAAGCTGATTTCGGTTGCGGACTACATCGTACCGAACTATACCGAGGCGGCATATCTGACTGGGCTTCCATATAAGGAAGATGGTGTGACAGAGGAAGAATATCATGCGATGATCGACAAGCTTCGTGCATTTGGTGCGAAATCAATTGTAATCACAAGTGCGAAGATCGCGGGCACAGACTGCAGATCGGTTGTCGGATACGACCACAAGAAGGAAGAATATTTTAAGGTTGATTTCGAAGAGATTCCGGTACGTTTCCCGGGAACCGGAGATATCTTCTCGGCTGTATTTATCGGAAAGCTTATGAGCGGTAAAGATCTGCAGACTGCAACCGCAGAGACGATGGATGCCGTGAAGATCATGATTAGGGTAAATGCGGATAATGTAGATAAATATAAGGGGATTCCGCTTGAAACCTGTTTGGAGGTGCTTGACTGATGGCAAGACCGAGGATTCGGATCACACTGATTGATCAGAAGGGTGAAAAGGGATGTCACAGAGGTCATAAGATCGGTGATTCCTATGATTTTGATACGGAGCGGGGGAAGCTGTGTCCGATGGCAATGCACGTTGCATTCCCATACGTGGATATCCTCCGGTATGGCGGCGAGATACCGGGACAGGAGAACGGTACCGCTGTTTTTGCATGTCCGGATGTGGATACACTGAATGTATTTAAAATCGAGCGGATAGACAGTTGATGTACGAAAAGAAAAACAATAAAAACAATAAGGATTATTGATTTTATTTGAAACATTTTGTATAATACAGTCAGAGTTTATATTACATCTAATATAAAACATAATATAAATAATTTGAAAGGAGAAACTATTATGTTACAGAACCAGGAATGGGAATCATTCACAGGTAGACTCTGGAAGGAAGAGTGCAACGTAAGAGACTTCATCCAGAACAACTACACACCTTATGATGGAGACGAGAGCTTCCTTGCAGGACCAACAGATGCTACGAACAAGCTCTGGGATAAGCTTCAGGCTCTTCAGAAGGCAGAGAGAGACAATGGTGGTGTATTGAAGGAGGATGCAGATGTTGTATCTAGCATTACAGCATATGGTCCTGGCTACATTGATCCAGAGACAAAGGATCTTGAGCAGATCGTAGGTCTTCAGACAGACGAGCCACTTAAGAGAGCATTTATGCCTTATGGTGGTATCAAGATGGCTGAGGAAGCACTCGAGATGTACGGATACAAGCCAAACGAGAACTTCCACAAGATCTTTACAGATTATCATAAGACACACAACCAGGCAGTATTTGATGCTTATACACCAGAGATGATGGCAGCTCGTCATACACATATCGTAACAGGTTTGCCAGATACTTATGGTCGTGGACGTATCGTTGGTGACTACAGAAGAGTTGCTCTTTACGGTATTGATCAGCTGATCGCTTGGAAGCAGGAAGATAAGGCTAACTGCGGCGATGGTAATATGTATGATGACGTTATCCGTCAGAGAGAAGAGTTGACAGAGCAGATCAGACGTCTTCAGGAGATGAAGGTTATGGCTCAGTCATACGGCTATGATATTTCTAAGCCAGCTTCAAATGCGAAGGAAGCTGTTCAGTGGTTATACTTCGGATACCTTGCAGCTATCAAGACACAGAATGGTGCTGCTATGTCCGTAGGACGTGTATCTACATTCCTTGATATCTATATCGAGAGAGATATTAAGGCTGGTAAGCTTACAGAGGCTCAGGCTCAGGAGCTTATCGATCACTTCACAATGAAGCTTCGTATGGTTAAGTTCGCAAGAATTAAGTCATACAACGAGCTGTTCTCAGGTGACCCTGTATGGGCTACACTTGAAGTCGGTGGTATTGGTATGGACGGACGTTCAATGGTTACAAAGAACGACTACAGATTCCTTCATACTCTTGAGGATATGGGACCTGCTCCAGAGCCAAACCTTACAGTACTTTACTCTTCAGCATTGCCTAACAACTTCAAGACATATGCTGCTAAGATCTCTGTAAGAACAAGCTCAATCCAGTACGAGAACGATGATGTAATGAAGCCAATCTGGGGCGATGATTACTCAATCTGCTGTTGTGTATCTGCTACACAGACAGGTAAGGAGATGCAGTTCTTCGGAGCTCGTGCAAACCTTGCTAAGTGTCTCCTGTACGCTATCAACGGTGGTAAGGATGAGAAGTTCCTTGACAAGAAGACAGGTAAGCCAATGCAGGTAGGCCCTGACTACGCTCCTATTACTTCTGAGTACCTTGACTATGATGAAGTACTTGCTAAGTACAAGCAGATGCTTGACTGGTTAGCAGGACTTTATGTAAATATCCTGAACCTGATTCAGTACATGCATGACAAGTACTACTATGAATCAGCAGAGATGGCATTGATCGATACAGATGTACGTCGTACATTTGCTACAGGTATTGCCGGATTCTCACACGTTATCGATTCCCTTTCAGCTATCAAGTATGCTAAGGTTAAGGTTATCCGTAACGCAGAGACAGGACTTGCAGAAGACTTCGAGATCGAAGGCGAGTTCCCTAAGTATGGTAATGATGATGACAGAGCAGATAATATCGGTGTATGGCTGCTTCATGAGTTCCTTACAGACATCAAGAAGAGACACACATACCGTAATTCAGAGCCTACAACATCTATCCTTACAATCACATCTAACGTAGTATATGGTAAGTTCACAGGTAACCTTCCAGATGGTAGACGTGCTTGGACACCATTTGCTCCAGGTGCTAACCCAAGCTACGGTGCTGAGACATCAGGACTTCTTGCATCTCTGAACTCAGTTGCTAAGATTCCTTATGAGTGGTCTTTGGATGGTATCTCAAATACTCAGACAATGAACCCATCTGCACTTGGTCATGATGAGGCTGAGAGAGCTGAGAAGCTTGTAAGCGCTATGGATGGTTACTTCGATCAGGGCGCTCACCACTTGAACGTAAACGTATTCGGTAAGGATAAGCTCCTGGATGCTATGGAGAACCCAGATAAGCCAGAGTACGCTAACTTCACAATCCGTGTATCTGGATACGCTGTTAAGTTTATCTCTCTTACACGTGAGCAGCAGCTCGATGTTATCAACAGAACATTCCATGACTCACTTTAATTAGAAGTTTGTCAAAAATGTTTTTGATAGATAAGTAATTCACTGGAGTCCCGGAGATACTATCTCCGGGACTTTTTATAAAAATAAAATTGTTAGAGGTGGAACATGCCGGAGAAGAAACAGATTTTAGGTTATATTCATTCAACAGAAAGCTTTGGAGCCGTAGATGGACCAGGTATCCGATTTGTAGTATTTTTGCAGGGCTGTAAGATGCGTTGTAAGTACTGTCATAACCCGGAGACGTGGAATCTGGTAACCGATTACACAAAGCTCTATGCTGATACAACGGATGATAAAGAACGAGAAGAACTCGAAAAGAAAATTGAAGAGAACACAAAACTGCTACTAGATAAAGGCGTCAAGGTTGAAGCGAGAACTCCGGAAGATCTGCTCAAGCAGGCACTTCGTTATAAGCCGTATTGGAAGGGCGACGGAGGAATAACCGTCAGCGGAGGCGAAGCACTTCTGCAGATGGACTTTTTGATCGAATTCTTCAAGCTTGCAAAAGCACAGGGGATTCACACAACGATTGATACAGCGGGCAATCCATTTACAAGAGAGGAGCCTTTCTTCTCGAAGTTTAATGAACTGATGGCACTCACTGATTTGTTCCTGCTTGATATCAAGCAGATTGAGGACGACAAACACCGGGAGCTGACAGGGTTCTCGAATAAGAATATATTAGACTTGGCACAGTATCTCTCCGATCAGGGAAAGCATATGTGGATTCGACATGTCCTTGTGCCGGGCATAACAACCGACGAAGCAGATCTGAAGAAGACGGCTGAGTTTATCAAGACTTTGAAGACGGTTGACCGGGTGGAGGTATTGCCATACCATAAGCTTGGAATTCAGGAGTGGGAGCGCCTTGGAATCCCTTATAAGCTGGAAGGAATCGATCCTCCAACGGACGAACAGCAAAAAATTGCAAGAGAGATTCTGGACGCAAAGTAATTTTGCTTATAGAATCAGAATAAGACAATATAAGAAAACGAATGAGACTGCACAATATTCAGAAAGATGAGTATTGTGCAGTCTTATTTTATTTTAGAAATGGAATAAAAATAGAGATTTGGAATAGAAAAGTAGGCTGTAACGTGCTATGATTTGATACAGTTAGTCGTGACAAACAAACGTTGCATATGGAGAGAATCAAGATATGAATAAGAGATTACAGGCAATTATTAAGCGGAGTAAGTATCTGGAAGCGCTGATAGGAGGAATTCCGCCAGAGATGTTATCCTTCTTCTTAGACAAATTGCAGATTGAAATATCGGAGCTGTCCGGGGAGGTAACACATTTAAAAATGGGACAAGATGATGAGTATATGAATTTTGTCACACCGCTGGAGGGAATTGAGATTCTGGAATACTACATGGCAGGAATGGATCAGGTGCCGGGACATGAACAGGCACAGGCAATGGATAATACCACTGTGATTCATTATTGTAACCGGGGACAGGCAGAAATCCGGGTACAGGATGGCAGGTATGCGTATATGAAGCCGGGAGAATTCTGTATCGAGTGGCACCAGCAGGTCGGGAAGCAGTTTAATTTCTATAATGAATCCTATGGTGGATTAGAGATTATAATGACGCTGGATGGTATCAGTGATGAGGATGAAGCATTGCTCCGGCGGTTTGGAATCGATCTGGACTTGATACAGGAAGCGTATGACCGGAATGATGATTACTTTATCGGACGGTGTACGGACAGACTCCAGGCAGCTTTCGAGGTTTTGGCGGAGAACATACAGGATGGCAGGAGTGAGAAAAGTACATATCTGATCTCTACACTGTATGTGTTGAATCTGATTCAGACGGAGGCGATTCCGAAGTTAGAACAACAGTTTTATCTGACGAAGGGACAGCGGAAGATCGTGCAGGAGATCCACGACCGTATCGTGCAGAATCTGGCGGAGGATATCTCTATGACAGAGCTTGAAGCGAGCTATCCGGTCAGCACCGTTTCGCTGAACAAATATTTTGAGATCGTATATGGAAGCACAGTCAAACGGTATATGCAGAATCTCCGGATGCAGGAGGCGGCGAAAAAGCTTGTGACTGGAACCGATTCGATTGCGGATATCGCACTCGCAGTCGGGTATGAGAGCCAGAGCAAATTCGGTACTGTTTTTAAGCGGAAATATGGACATACACCATTGGAATATAGAAGATTATATGGAGGAAAATAAGATGTTTATTCAGATGCAGCATGCAAAGAAAAGCTATGGAAAGGGAGAAAGGGAAGTACACGCATTGGATGATACGGAGCTTGCTTTAGAGCAGGGCAAGATCTATGTGATCTTAGGACCATCCGGTTCCGGAAAAAGTACGATGTTAAATATGCTTGGCGGTCTGGATTCGCTCGATTCTGGAAGTATCACTGTGGATGGAAAGGAGATTTCCAAACTGAAATCAGGCGAGCTTACGAAGTACCGCCGGTCCGATGTCGGATTTGTATTCCAGTTTTATAATCTGATTCCAGACCTGACAGTGAAGGAAAATATACAGGTCGTATCGGACATCGCAAAAGAACCATTGCCATTGGACGAAGTGATGCAGGCAGTGGATATCGAGAAATATAAGGATCGTTTTCCAAATGAACTTTCCGGTGGACAGCAGCAGAGAGTTGCAATCGCACGTGCGATCATCAAGAATCCGAAGCTTCTGCTGTGTGATGAGCTGACCGGAGCACTTGATTCCAAGACATCTAAGAATGTGTTAAAGTTCGTGGAGAAGGTCAATGCGCAGTTTGGCACGACTGTCGCAATCATCACCCACAATGAGATGATCGCGGGTATGGCAGATGGTGTGATCCGGATCAAGGATGGCAAGGTTGTCGCAAACAAAGTAAATGAGACGAAGATTCCGGCAGATAAGCTGGAGCTGTAAGGGGTGGCGACATGACATTAAATAAGAGATACATACGAAATATCAAACAGAATCTGTCCTTTTATATATGCGTGATGCTCCTGACAGCGGTTGCGATTATTTTATATGTTGCATGTAGCGGTGCCAGCCGTGGCGAGGGTGATTATCTGGACAAATTTTTTGAGGAAAAACACGTGGAGGATGCACAGTTTGCAACATATCAGAGCATTGACAAGGATGCACAGCAGACACTTTCAGAAAAGTATGATGTGACGATCGAAGAACAATCATACGCAGATTTTGATGTGGATGATCCAGACTGTGATGTGCGGGTTGGAAGTGATATTGCGGAGGAATATACGATCCGTGTATTTGATCCTACTGAGAAGATTGATACCTATGAGGTATTAGATGGTAATGACGTGCAGGCGGGGGATGAAATCCTGCTGACACCGAGAATGATGTCGTTACGGGGATTTGAGATCGGAGATACGATTGAGCTTGGTGGAAAACGTTATACGATCGTTGGTTCGATGGCACGCCCGGATTATTTATCTCCATATATAAATAATTCAGATAATATGTTCCAGTTCGATGTATTTGGCTGTGCGATTGTCAGCAAGACGGCATATGAGGAGATAGAGCCGGCAAAGAAAAACACCTATTACAGTGTGATCTATGGAGAAAATTCCGACGAGAAAGCATTTCGGAAGGCGGTTCATGAGGACTATTACATTCTCTCATATATAGCAGCCACGTCCAATATGCGAATCCGGACGTCAAGAAACGAGATCAAGACACTGGATATGTACACAGGCATGATTCTGCCGGTTATGGTGCTGTTCATCGTGCTTTTAATCGCAATCGTGCTCGGTAGAAAGATCAAGTCCGAAGCAAAACAGATTGGAGTGCTGAGCGCACTTGGCTATGGCAAAGGACGGCTGGCACTGCATTACGGAATATTTGGACTGATTCCGGGCGTTGGCGGTGCGTTGCTTGGAAGCCTCTCTGCAATTCCCCTTCGGGATGCAATGATAGAAATGATGTTTGGCAACAAGATAGAGAAGCTGCCGGTTGATTACAGCTCTTCTATACAGCAGATGATATATGTGTGCCTGATTCCGGTCGTTGCATATGTGCTGGTTGCGATGCTTGCGGCACTTCGGGTTCTTCGGTTAAAGACGGTGGATCTTCTGCATGGAAATGGCGGCGTGAAGCGGCATAACCGGATGCGCATGGCGAAATCAAAGCTGAAATTCACGACGAAGTTTAAGCTTCGGGCATTGATTGGAAACTGGTCAAGAAGTCTGGTCGTAATTTTCGGTGTTGCGGTTGGCGGAATCCTGATGATATTCTGTTATGCATGCGTGGATTCACTGGAGAATTTCTGTGACAAGTCCGTGCATGAAGTCGGAAGCTATGAGTACGAATATTTCCTGACCGATATCCGCACAGAGCCTGTGACCGATGCGACTCCGATCATGATCGGAAATTTCGGTGTGGAAGGCAGCGAGACAAACATGTTGTATATGGGTATGGATAATAATCCATATATGGGACTGAAAAACACGCAGGGCGAGGAGCTGACGCTGATGAAGGGAAAGCATTACATATCGGCGATGGCGTCCATGCTCTATAATGTGACGAAGGGGGAAACACTTCGGTTCTACAATCTGGCAACGATGGAGGAATACTCGGTCACGATTGATGATGTGATACAGAATGACTGTCAGAGTATCCTGTATGGAAACTGGGCGGATGCCTGTGCATTTATGGATGTTCCAGAGGGAAGCTATAATGCGCTGATGTCAGACAAAAAGCTGGATCTTGAAGAATCCGAATATCTGTCTTGTTTGTCAAAACAGGCGTTGTCCGATCAGATCAATGAGATCACGGTTAGTATGAAACAGCTTATCAATATCAGTCTTGTCTTTGCTGCCGTGATTATCGTAATCAGTATCTATCTGATGGTGAACATGCTGATCAACGAGAACGCATCGTCCATCTCGATGCTGAAGGTGCTTGGATATGAAGACAAGGAAATTAACCGGATGATCATTCATATATATCATATTTTGATTCCAATTGGATTTGTGATGAGTGCGGTTGGCGGTGTGGTATTGTGCCGGATGAATTTTGAGGTGAGCGTCAGTGCCTACAATACTTATATCGAAACGGTTTACAAACCGCAGGGATTCATAATATTCGCAGTCTTGCTGGTTGCAAGCTACGTTGTATCCCTGTTGTTGCTTGGTCGGAAAGTGAAGCGGGCGGATATGATCGAGAGCCTGAAGGATAACCGGGAGTAGGAATATTTTCTATAATTAATTAAGAAGCTGTATCTGTAATGGGTGCAGCTTTTTTGATATAGGAAAAGATTATAACAAACAATCATTTTTATGTATGGCTGTCTGTATTGACATAACAGAGGAAGCACGTTATAATCTGAAACCATGAAAGAGAAATAAATAATATATCAGATAGGAAAAGTAGGGTATAAAACCTGCGGGAGAAAGGAAGTACGTCTATGGCAATCATCCAGATACAAGATGTATCCAAAAAATTTCAGACAAAAGACGGCGAGATTGACGCGCTGAAGCATGTGACGCTCGACATTGAAGCCGGAGACATATATGGTATCATCGGTATGTCCGGTGCAGGGAAGAGTACACTCGTGCGATGCATCAACCATATCGAAGTTCCGACTGAGGGAACAGTGATCGTGCAGGATAAGGATCTGAGCAAACTTTCCGAGAAAGAGCTTCGCAAGCAGCGGGAACATATCGGCATGATCTTCCAGCATTTCAATTTGTTGATGCAGAAGTCCGTATTGGAGAATGTATGCTTCCCATTGTTTATTCAGGGGAAGTCGAAGGCAGAGGCAAAGAAGAAAGCTTATGAGCTTCTGGATATCGTAGGTCTGAAGGATCGTGCCAAAGCGTATCCATCTCAGTTATCCGGTGGGCAGAAACAGCGTGTGGCGATTGCGAGAGCCTTAGCTTCCGATCCTCAGATTCTTCTGTGTGATGAGGCAACGAGTGCGTTAGACCCACAGACAACTTCTTCGATTCTCGCTTTGTTGAAGGATATCAATAAAAGGTTTGGTATCACAATCGTTGTGATCACACACCAGATGGCAGTTGTCCGGGAGATTTGTAACAGGGTAGCAATTATGAAGGATGGACAGGTGGTCGAGAACGGAAGTACTGTAGAGATCTTCAATCATCCAAAGTCAGAGGTGGCAAGAGAACTGCTCAGAAAGGACGATGGCGGAGATACCGATGGTGACGATCAGCAGACAGCAAACCAGATTCAGGATGGAACGAAGATACGAATCGTATTTACAGAAAATTCCGCGTTTGAACCGGTCATTGCAAATATGATCTTGACATTTAAGGAGCCAATCAACATCCTGAAAGCAGCAACCAAGAATGTTGGCGGCGTGGCAAAGGGAGAGATGATATTGGAGATTCCAAATGGCTCCACGAATGTGAAAGCGATGGAACAGTATCTGATTGACCGGGGACTTGAGCTAGAAGAGTTGTCGGAGACAAAGACAGGAGGTGCGTTCTAATGTGGACAGAACAGGTTCGTTCCATGATTGGAACAGGTATTCTTGAGACGTTATACATGACCGTTGTTTCAACTGTATTTGGATATTTATTTGGACTGCCGATGGGAATTCTCCTCTGTATCACAGATAAAGAGGGATTGAAGCCAAATAAGGTGATATATAAGATTCTGGATGTAATCGCGAACATCGTGCGAAGCATACCGTTTTTGATCTTGTTGATCCTGCTGATTCCATTTACAAGATTGTTGCTTGGAAAAAGTTATGGTTCGACTGCAACGATCGTCCCACTGACAGCGGCGGCGATTCCATTTATCGCAAGAATGGTTGAGTCTTCGTTGAAGGAAGTCGATTACGGAGTCATCGAAGCAGCAAAGGCAATGGGCGCAAGCAACAGCAGAATCATCTTCAAGGTGTTGCTTGTTGAAGCAAGAACTTCCCTGATCACGGGTGCAACGATTGCAATCGGAACGATCCTTGGATATTCCGCAATGGCAGGTGCAGTCGGCGGTGGCGGACTTGGAGATATCGCAGTCCGTTACGGATATTACCGGTATCAGACAGATATTATGCTTGTTACGGTGGCGTTACTGATTGTGATTGTACAGGTATTTCAGTCGGTCGGTATGTTCGTTGCAAACCGTCTGGATCGCAGAAAATAATTTGCAATATATGCGGGAATCGGAATGTGCACACCGAAACCTGCTTATATATAAAGTAATGGATCATTGGATGAAAGTTTTCAATGATTATAAAAACAGGAAAGAGAGGACATGAATTATGAAGAAATCAATTAAGAAATTACTCGCACTGACACTGACAGGTGCATTTTTGGTAGGAACACTCACAGGCTGCGGAAAGAGCGGCGAGGATGATAAGACAATCACAGTTGCAGCATCTGCAACACCACACGCTGAGATTCTGGAGTACGCAAAGGATAAGCTCAAGGAGCAGGGCTATGATCTGCAGGTAACTGTCTTTGATGACTATGTAAAGCCAAACGAGGTTGTAGAAAGCGGCGATTTTGATGCCAACTACTTCCAGCATGTACCATATCTGGAAAGCTTCAATGAGGAGAAGGGGACACACCTTGCTGTTGCAGGTAAGATCCACTATGAGCCATTCGGTATCTATCCGGGAACAAAGAAGAGCTTGGATGAGATCGCAGACGGCGATTCTATCGCAGTACCAAACGATACAACAAACGAGGCAAGAGCATTGCTGCTTCTGCAGGATAATGGCATCATCACATTGAAAGATGGCGCTGGTATCAACGCAACGGTCAACGATATTGCTGAGAATCCACATAATGTAAAGATTGTTGAGCTTGAGGCTGCACAGGTAGCCAGAGTCGTTGATGAGACAGCATTTGTCGTATTGAATGGTAACTATGCACTTGCTGCCGGTTTCTCAGTAGGAAAGGATGCCCTTGCTTATGAGAAGAGTGATTCCGAAGCTGCCAAGACATATGTAAATGTAATTGCAGTAAAGGAAGGAAACGAGGATAGTGCAAAGATTAAGGCACTGGTAGATGTATTGAAGTCTGACGATGTGAAGAAGTACATCAACGATACTTACGATGGAGCAGTTCTTCCTTACGAGGAGTAATTATGGCAAAATGGTTATCCGCTTGAACAGACAGGCAGGCGTATAATGATAGTGCACAAAAGATAAACGACATGAACTACCCGGTTCTCTGTACATTCCCAATGACAGTCGGAGTGACAGACAGCCGGGTGTTTTTTTACGGATAAAAATGGAAATTCTCAGTCGGATATAAAAAGAACGCATAACAGCCATATAGATAGCAGATATCAATTGCCGTAAAACAAAAAAATCGAAAGTATTTGCCATGATTTTGGAGAAAAAATAGAGGAAAATATGCATTTTGCTCTTGTTTTTTTCGAGAAATGTCTATAAAATAGAAAACAGACAGTTTAAATGCATGATTCATACAATGCAAATAAATGTGAAAGGTATAAGGTAGCTGAAATGAAGAAATACAAGGATATGAGTAAAGACGAGTTATTGACATTAAAAGCCGCTCTTATGGAGGAATACAAGGAAGAACAGGCAAAGGGCCTCAGCCTCAATATGGCAAGAGGAAAGCCTGGATTCGCCCAGTTAGCACTTTCCATGCAGATGTTAGATGAGATTAATAGCAAATCTGATATGCGTACCTTGCTTGGAAATGATACAAGAAACTATGGAGATTTGGATGGTATCGGAGAGTGTCGTCAGCTTATGGCAGACATGATGGAAGTCAAGAAGGAGAACATCATCGTATATGGTAACTCCAGTCTGAACGTTATGTACGATACAGTTTCCCGTTCGATGACACACGGTGTCAATGGTTCGACTCCTTGGTGCAAGTTGGATAAGGTCAAGTTCCTCTGCCCGGTACCTGGATATGACAGACATTTTAAGATCACAGAGTTTTTTGGCATTGAGATGATCAACATCCCGATGAATTCCGATGGACCGGATATGGATCTGGTTGAGAAATACGTAAATAACGATGCCGCAGTGAAGGGTATCTGGTGTGTGCCGAAATATTCAAATCCAACCGGAATCGTATATTCCGATGAGGTGGTAAGAAGATTTGCAGCATTAAAGCCGGCAGCCGAAGACTTCCGTATCTTCTGGGATAATGCATACTGCATCCATCATCTGTATAAGGATCAGCAGGCAGAAATCCCGAATATCTTAGAGGAGTGTGAGAAGGCTGGGAATCCGGATATGGCATATATGTTTGCTTCGACATCAAAGATCACATTTCCTGGTTCCGGTGTTTCTGCGATTGCAACTTCTACAACAAATGTAGAGTTTATCAAGCAGCAGTTGACTGTACAGACGATCGGTCATGATAAGATCAATCAGCTCCGTCATACAAGATTCTTCAAGAATATTGATGGACTGAAGGCACATATGGAGAAGCATGCAGATATCTTACGTCCAAAGTTCGAGGCAGTTTTAAATGCGTTTGATCAGGAGCTTACAGGACTGGAGATTGGTTCGTGGGTAAAGCCACTCGGTGGATATTTCATTTCTTTTGATGCACTCGAGGGCTGTGCGAAGAAGATCGTTGCAATGTGTAAGGATGCAGGCGTGGTACTGACAGGCGCCGGTGCAACCTATCCGTATGGTAAAGATCCAAAAGACAGCAATATCCGTATTGCTCCTTCGTTCCCATCTGTGGAAGAGATGGAAGCAGCATCGAAGATTTTTGTGCTTTGCGTGAAGCTTGCAAGTATCGATAAGTATCTGGAAGCATAAGCTTGTCAGGACAATTAAATAGAGAGTGTTCGAATCCCGGTGTGAAAGCACCGGGATTTTTTGCAAAGTGCTGGAATGAAATAATTTAATAACTGACATACTAATTTCAGAATGCGGAATCCGAAATACGAGAATAATCAGACATTTGATATATCAGAAATGCCAGAAGCAATTCTCGTATTTTTGATTCGTGAATAAATGGAGGAATTCGTATGAAGGATCGAATCGAGACATTGAAGGAATATTTGAAGCGCCTTGGAGGTGGAGAACCGCTGGAAGCAGTAAGAAAAGATTTTGTGGAAGTATTTAAGGATGTTGATCCTGCGGAGATCATGAAGGCGGAACAGGAGATGCTCGCGGAGGGAACACCGCTTTTTGAGGTGCAGAAGCTGTGTGATGTACATGCCGCACTCTTCCATGGAAAGACGCGGGAGGAACAGATTGCGAATGCGGAAAGGGCAGTGCATGCGTCGGTGTTGCGGGAAGAACGGGAATCAAAGACGCGGGAACTGGCGCAGACCAAAGGACATCCGCTGTGGCTGTTTGCAAATGAGAATGGGGCTCTTGCTATGCTGTTAGAGCAGGCAGAGGAGAAGATCAAGGATGGCAGTGCGAATAAGAAGACGTTGGAATCGTTGCGTGGTATCTCCATTCACTATGCCAAGAAGGGAGATCTTCTGTACCCGGTTTTGAATGTGCGGTATGGGATATCCGGACCGGCAAGTGTGATGTGGACGGTTGACGATGAGATCCGGGATGAAATCTCATTTCTTGCGAAGATGAATGATAAGGAACCCGAATGGCAGGAGCGGTTTGCAACGGTAGTAGCACGGGCACAGGAAATGATCTACAAAGAGGCAAATATTTTGTTCCCAAACTGTGCGGCAAATTTCACGGAGGAAGAGTGGATCGGCATCTACCATGACCAGAAGGATTATGCATTCTGTTTCGGCGTGGAGCCGGAGATCTGGCAGAAGGCGGAGGACAATCAATATGTACCGGAGACGTCGCTCACAGAGACGGAAATCCGCATGCCGGGCGGACATCTGACGATTACACAGCTGATTGCACTTCTGAATACGATTCCGATGGAGATCACATTTGTGGATGTGGACAATATCAATCGTTTCTTCAATGAAGGACCGAAGGATTTCAAGCGTCCGGGGATGGCAATCGACCGGGAAGTATTCTCCTGCCACCCACCGAAGATTGAAGCAATCGTACGAAGAATTATCGGAGAATTCCGCGCGGGGGCATTGGATGAGGTGCCAATCTGGATGGACAAAAACGGAAAATGTATGCTTGTCAGATACATGGCGGTACGGGATAAAGAGGGTAAGTATCTCGGCACACTGGAGCTCGTGCAGGATATGGGATTTGCAAAGGAACATTTTCAACCGGAAAAGCGGCAGGAGGAGATATGGTAAGTGGAGAAATGGAAAATAGAGAGAGTAAGATCTCCCGGAAGTTATATTCCGGGAGATTTTTGCATGAGCGAATGAGTGTAGTTATATTCGTAGATGGACTTTTGTCTGCAGATATGGTAATTTAGGGATAAGTTTAGAATAGATATAGCCATTCATAAAATGGTATAGCATATAACAGAGAAAAACATAATACAGGAAGTTGAATGACTGATGGTGTGAGGCAGACAAATGAATAAAATCGAAGAATATTATAATAAATTTAACGAAGAAAAACGGTTAAATTCCAGACATGGGCAGATCGAGTACCGCATCACGATGAAATATATTCATGATTATCTGGATGTGCGGATGCAGGAGTTGAAGGTTACGAACCGGGAAGATATCAGGATTCTCGATATTGGTGCCGGAACCGGGCGTTATAGCGTGGCACTCTGTGAGGAATGTTACGATGTGACGGCAGTGGAGCTGGTGAAGCATAACTTAGGTATATTGAAGCAGAAAAACAGCAACGTACATGCAATGCAGGGAAATGCGCTGCATCTGAAGAAGCAGGAAGATAATACTTATGATCTGACGCTGCTCTTCGGTCCGATGTATCATCTGATGACGAGGGAGGAGAAGCTTCAGGCGCTCTCTGAGGCGAAACGCGTGACGAAACCGGGCGGGATTATATTAGTCGCCTATGTGATGAATGAGTATGCCGTGGTCGTATATGGCATTCAGGAGAACCATCTGGAAGAAAGCGTGAAGAATGGAACACTGGATGCATCGTATCATACGGTACCTGCGGAGGATAGTCTGTATGCATTTGAACGGATCGAGGACATCGACAGCTACAATGAGGCAGTTGGGCTGAAACGGGAGAAGATTTTGTCTCCGGATGGACCGGCAAATTATATCCGCCCGTTTGTGAATCAGTTAAGTGAGGAAAGCTATGAGCTTTTCGTGGCGTATCAGTTGAAGGTGTGCGAACGGCCGGATCTGATCGGTGCAGGAGCACATACGGTGGATATACTTCGTAAGGAATTGTGATGAACAGGATACATGCATGTATTGGATAGGATGAGCTGGAACGAATATATGCATGGTACAATGAATGGAACACAGAGACGTGTGTAGATTATCAGGCGATTACGTGATAATGTAAGATATAAGGAGAAGATAAAACATGGAACAAGGAAGCTTGCCGGAACGCTATCTGTCGCGTTCGGTGATTAAACATATACGAAGATTGAATCCGAAGCTTTCGGTATCGGCAGCAGTCGGAAATGATTATGCGAATCTGCACGGAAGCGTAAGTGCGGATGGCATCGGTGATACGCCGTGGATTGCGTGGGTGAAAGCAATGAATAATTTTGCGTGCTCCGGCGGACAGGTCGAGGGTGCACGTCTTACGATGCTACTTCCACAGAATGTAAAGGAGTCATGGATCAAAGGATATATGGCAGATTTCAATTCCTATGCAGAAGCAAAAGGCATACAGATCTTAGGTGGTCACACACAGGTGTCAGAAGTGTTTACGCGTGCGCAGTTTGTCGTGACGATGCTTGGAACAGCGAGTGAGTACCATGCGAATAAAAAGAAGATCAAGCCGGGCTATGAGATCGTAATGGCCGGACAGGCGGGCCTGATGGGCGCGGATATAATACTGAAGGAAAAGCGGGAAGAACTGCATACGCGGTTCCCGGATTTCTATCTGGATATGGCAAGTGTCAAGGAAGATGCGTATAGCATTGCGGATGCGGCGCGGAAGATTGCAGATTCCGGCATGGATATCTGCTATATGCATGATGGCTCATCGGGTGGTGTCTATGGTGCCCTGTGGCAGATGGGCGTCTGGATGGATAAGGGCTTTGAGGTACAACATGTAGATATTCCAATCCGACAGGAGACAATTGAAATCTGCGAGTTCTTCAATATCAATCCGTATCTCCTAGATGCAACCGGGTGTCTGTTTGCAGTCGTGGAAGATGGAAAGATGCTGGTGGAATATCTGGCAGAGCAGGAAATGGAAGCCGCCGTGATCGGTGTTGTGACAGAGAAAAAAGAGAAACTGATCGTGGTAAATGAGCTGGAACACCGGTGCCTGTCTCCTGTGAATGGGGATGAGATACATAAGGTATTGTAAATGAGAACAAGTGGACTTACAAATGAGTAACAAAAGAGGAAAACAATTAAATAAATATGTACCGGACTATGTGTTATATGATCTGGAGACAACCGGAATTTCTGCAAACTACGATGAGGTAATTGAGATCTCCGGCGTGAAGGTGCGCGGCGGTAAAATCATCGATGAATTCAGCACACTTGTAAATCCGGGACGAACGATTCCGTATGGTGCCAGTGCGGTCAATCACATCTATGATGATATGGTGGCGGATGCACCGGAGTTTCAAGAAGTGTTACCGTTGTTCCTTGCATTTATCGGAAATGATATTCTGGTTGGACATAATATTGCGGCGTTTGATATGAAGTTTCTGTATCGGGACTTTGAGAAATATATGGGATTGATACTTCCAAATGATTTCGTGGATACATTGCGCCTTGCAAAAATCGTATTCCCGGATTGGAAGCATCGGAGACTGGGTGATCTTGCGAACTATTATGGCATCTCTACGGTGGGTGCACACCGCGCATTGACAGACTGTAAGATGAACCAGAAGGTATTTGAATTACTTGGAAAAGAGTTGTCTGGGGAAGGAACGGCGGACGCGCGGCAGAATGTTAAGACTTGTCCAAAATGTGGAATGACGATGGTTAAAAGAAAAGGAAAGTTCGGCGAGTTCTGGGGGTGCAAGGGATTCCCGGATTGCCGGTATACGGAGAATATCTAAGGTGCGGATAACTTTTGAAAAATTTGGAAAAACAAATTAATCAAAAAGGAATGAATTATACGCTGTTTAAGGCTTGTAGACAGTTTTATAAAGTATATCCTCAAATTGGTTCGACAGTGTCGAGCGAATTTAAATTACCAGATTTTGGAAAATAAGAGAAGATAAAGCCAGATAGATGTGAGAACGTGGGAGAGATTCTGCGTCCTTTTTTAATGCGGATAAATATGATAGATGTTATAATGTGACAAGATAAATGTGAAACATACTTTTTACAAGCAAATGTGGTTAATAAGATAAAGGTGGGAGAAATTATGCCTAATATACTAATTGTAGAGGATGATATAAATATTAATAACCTTCTTTGTGAGGTGCTTATGAAGGCAGGTTATACGTGTGAACAGGCATTTTCAGGAACAGAGGCAAAACTGCTTCTGGATATAAAAGAAAAGGCTTATACGCTTGTACTGCTTGACTTAATGCTGCCTGGTGCAAGTGGTGAAGAGGTTTTAAAAGAGATAAGAAAACAGGGAAGGCTTCCGGTGATTGTGCTGACTGCAAAGGATAGTATAGATGATAAAATCGGAGTGCTGACAGACGGAGCAGATGATTATATAACAAAGCCCTTTGAGATTAGAGAGGTATTGGCACGAATTCAGGTGCAGCTTCGCCATATAGAGACAGAAACAAAAAGCGAAGCAGAGGTAGAAACAGAAGCAGAAACGGAAGTAAAAACAAAGGCTGGTATACAGGAAGGGCAAGGCAGCGGAAGGCTTGAGTTCAGGGATATGGTGCTTACACGCTCTACCTTTGAGGTAAGTATCGGTGGAAGGGTGCTTCCTAAGATTACAAAACAGGAATTTGCAATACTGGAATTGCTGCTTAAAAACCCGAAGCAGGTGTTTAGCAAGGAGGATATATTTGAATATGCGTGGGATGAGCCATATATGGGTGAAACAAAGACCCTGGATGTGCATATAAGCAATATCAGAAAGAAAATAAAGACCGTTACACCTGATGAATATATAGAAACAATATGGGGGATTGGATATCGCCTGCATGAATAATTTACTCTTTTTTTACTATTTATTTGCGATTGATTAGGATTTATTTTTTATGATAAGAGCAGTTAAGAAAAGGAGGTAAAAGCTTTGAGTGAATTATTATTGCAGACAAGGAATCTGACTAAGCAGTATGGCAGACACAGGGCGGTTGATGATGTAAATATGCACATTAAAAAGGGTGCGATATATGGCTTTATTGGAAGAAACGGAGCTGGTAAAACGACCTGTCTTAAGATGATTAGCGGACTGTCGACACCGTCTTATGGCGAAATAGAAATGTTTGGGTATAAGGGAAAGGACTTACAAAAGGTACGTTCAAGAGTAGGGTGTCTTATAGAAGCTCCCGGACTTTATGGCGATATGTCGGCATATGACAATCTGAACATTAAATGTAAGCTTACAGGGATTAAGAAAAAAGGATATATAGAAGAGCTGTTAAAAACAGTAGGTCTTGATGCTGTTGGACAAAAGAAAACAAAGCATTATTCGCTTGGAATGAAGCAGCGCTTAGGAATTGCTCTTGCACTTGTAGGCGAGCCTGACCTGCTTATTCTTGATGAGCCGATTAATGGACTTGATCCGCAGGGAATAGTGGAGGTGCGTGAAACCATCCAGAAGCTTGCTAAGGAGCGAGGTATGACAATATGTATTTCAAGTCATATTTTGGAGGAATTATCAAAGATTGCTACAGATTATGGCATTATTCATAATGGATGCCTTGTGCAGGAACTTACCAGAGAAGAGCTTATGAAAAAATGCAGCGAGCGCATAGAGCTTACACTTGATAATCCTAAGCAGGCTATTCCTGTGCTTGATGATATGGGCTTTAGCAGCTATCAGGTTATAGATAAAGAACATATTCATATATTTGAAAGACTGGGAGAAAGTGCCAGCCTGAACATGGAGCTTGCAAAGGCGGGAATTCCAGTTAAAGGAATATCTATTACAAGTGAAGAACTTGAGAATTATTTCTTAAGGCTTACAGGGGGTGACAATCGTGCTTAATATGATAAAGATGGATGTATACAGAATGTTTCGTACAAAGAGTATGTATGTAATATGGATTATATTGCTGGCATCAGCACTGCTTACCTCATTTCTTTCAAAAAAAGATTATGATGCAGTTAATAAAGAGTGGGAGCAACAGCAGGAAGTGGAAAGTCAGGCAGATACTGATGGTCAGACAGTTGATGTGGTAAATGCACAAGACATAGAGGAACAACAGGCAGATGACAGCAACAAAGAACAGCTTTCGCAGCAGAATACAGATAATGTCAATATTGGTATGAGTGTGGAATTACCTACGGAACCAGGGAAGAAGGTTACGGTAATGGATGTTTTCTTTTCTAATGCACAGGGAAAGTTTTATGCACTTTTTCTTGTAATATTTGCGGTTATGTTTGCAACAGCAGATATTAAGAGCGGTTATATTAAGAATATTGGTGGACAGGTGTCACAAAGGGGGATGCTTATTGTTTCAAGGGGAGTTGCGCTTGCCTTATTTACAGCAATTACCTTTGCAGGGATATTTGTATTCCAGGCAGCAGCGAATATGCTTGCGTTTAAATGTGTGATGTGGGGTAACTGGAAGGAAATTATACCTTATTTCTTAACGGAACTTACGCTTCATTATGCATTTGTGTTAATATGTATGGCGATAGCAGTTATAATTAAGAATAATGTCATAAGCATGACCTTGTCGGTATGTCTTACCATGAATATAATGAGTATTGTGTATGCCTTTATAGATTATGTAGTTAACAGAAAGGGACTTCATAACTTCAGCATCTATAAGTATACAGTAACTGGAAGGATGGCAATGCTTCCTATGAATGCAGGCAGGGATGATGTTGTTAGTTCAATGTGTGTGGCAGTTATATTTATTATTATAATGCTGTCATTAAGCAGTTATATTTTTCAGAAAAGGGATATTTAGAGAATGAGGATTATTATTGGAATATTAGCAGTAATAATTATTATACAGGCATTTATTATGTGGAAATACCAGCGGCAGATTAAGGACATCTGCCGCCAGTTGTCGTTTCTTATGGAACACGATAGTAACAAGCTGATTCAACGTGAAATAGATATGGGTGGAATAGGTGAGCTTTCAGATAAATTGAATGAGCTGCTTGACCTGCGTAAAAAAGAAAGAAACGAGAACAGAAAAAAAGAAGAGCTGATAGCAGACACATATACTAATCTTTCTCACGATATAAGGACACCGCTTACATCGCTGGATGGGTATTTTCAGCTTATAGAGGAATGTGACAATATAGATGACCAGAGGAGATATCTTGATATAATCAGAGAAAGGCTTAACAGCCTCAATGAAATGCTGGAGGAGCTTTTTACATTCACTAAGCTAAAAAATGATTCGTATAAGCTGGAGCTTACAGACTGTTGTATGAACAGAATATTAAAAGAAGCTGTATTTTCTTATTATGATGAATGGAAGAAGCAGGGCATTTGCCCAGAGATTAGTATTCCTGAGGAAATGCTGTATATATCAGGTAATAAGCAGGGCTTAAGGAGAGTTATACAGAATGTCATAAAAAATGGTCTTGATCATGGGGAAAAGAATATAAGTATCAAGCTTACCCGTGAGGATAATTACGCCTTGCTTAAAATCAGCAATTATACAGAACATCCTGAAAATATTGACTTAAGCCATGTGTTTGAGCGTTTTTATAAAGCAGATGTGGCAAGAGGCAGAGCCTCAACCGGACTGGGTTTATCTATTGCAAAAGAGCTTGTGGAGCGTATGAATGGAGATATAAGTGCAAGAATACAGGGAAATGATTTCATTATTGAGATAAAAGTTTCGCTTGTGGTACAACATGCATAGTCTGAAAACACAGGAGGAATACATCATGGAACGAGTAGCAAAATTTTTAAAAGAAGCAGAGACATATTATTTGGCAACAAAGATTTGAAATTATGTGATAAATAATCATAATTTTGAAAATATAATTTTGGCACTAAATGCAAAAAGTGCCGAAAATGTATTGACAAAAACAAAATTAGCACTATTACAAAATAAGAAAGTAAAACCATTCATGGTATAGCAACAACAGGTTGCTTTTCATAACATGGATTTGTCTGTATGATACGGTTATGGAGGTGGCAACTATGGAAACAAAAAATGTGATTTTGGAACTTCGCACGAAGCAGGGATTATCGCAGGATGAATTAGCCGAGAAAATCATGGTTACAAGACAGGCAGTATCGCGCTGGGAGAATGGTGAAACCGTGCCGAATACGGATACGTTAAAGTTGCTGTCGAAAGTATTTAATGTATCGATTAATACGCTGCTTGGACAACCGAGAAGATTGATCTGTCAGTGCTGTGGCATGCCGCTCGAAGATGAGATTATCGGGCATGACCGGGATGGGGCAATGAATGAATCGTATTGCAAATGGTGCTATGCAGATGGCATGTATACATACAGTAATATGGATGATCTGATCGATGTTGCAGTCAAGCATATGGTGACGGATGAATTTCCGGAGGAACAGGCACGGGAATATATGAAGGATCTGCTCCCGAAGTTAGACTATTGGAAGCGGTATGATGAACTGAGCGATGGCGGACAGTTCGATGAATTCAAACATCAGTTGATAAAAGAGATTAACAACCTTCACATCGAAGGATTGCCGAAGGTGGAGAAGCTGAATGCACTTGTCGGTCAGTATGTGAATCTGGCGTATCCACTTCCAAGTGGGGAGACAGTAAAATTCTTAGATGACAAAAAAACCTATCTTGGAAATCAGTTGGAATGTGAGTTTGGCGGAGACCGGTATTTCGGTGTGCTTGCAGGCATGGATTTCATTTTGGTAAGTACCTATGATGCGAGTGGCGAGAATCCGGAGCTGGTCGTATATAAGAAACGGTAATGATGAATAGAAGCGTTAGTGAAGAGCCGAGTGATCGGCTCTTTATTATATGCTTTATTTTTTTGAATTAAATTATGTCTATACCATATTTACACAAACTAAAACTTTGTTTAAAATAAAGTTATGATTAGTTTTAATAAGACTTAAAATACTATATTCTAGGAGTGATGAAGATGAGTACGTTTATAAAAAAGTGTAGAGAAGAAGCGGGGCTTACGCAGGCTCAACTGGCGGAAAAGATGGATGTATCTGTTGTGGCAGTACAAAACTGGGAAAGGGGGAAGACAAAGATTAATCTTGACAGATATATGGATCTGGCAGCGGTTTTTAATGTTCCGGTAGATCGGTTGATAAAGGAGGTGCTTATAGAACAAGACAAAGTTTGCAAGGATAGATGGCCGGATTTTTTGTTTGATAAAGAAACAAATGATATAGTAAATACTTTGCATCTAAATCTTGCGCAACAAAATTTATTTGGGCTTCTTTATATCTATGAAGCAGAATATTTGGAGAAAACACGAATTGATGTGGATGACTTTAATGCGGATTTAAAGAAGATACCATATGGATTTATAGATAAGGTTGGAAGTATCCAGTTTATGAATCAAGCTGAGGGATTACATAAGGTTATCAAATATTTGAAGACCGATTTTTTGATGAAAGTGTTAAGACAGAATCCAGAAGCAGAGTTCAATATAAGGAAACTAACTAAAAATCTTATATGTGAATTCATTGATTGTGGATACAAGTCTGCAGATGAGTCATCAGAATTTGAAGAAGGATATGAAGGAGAGGAGCAGTTATATTTTCATATTTGCATGTGTAAGGCGGAAAAATTGTTACCTGTATTGGAAGAAAATGGTCCTGTTCATTTAACAGATGGTTGGTGGTCACGACCTGTAAGGGATGATATTCCGGAAAAATTATTGAGTGAATATCTGAAGTATTGTAAATATAACCCTGAGCTGTTTAAAGAAGGATACTATAAGAAGGAGTATAACGTTATACGGATGATACAGGGACTTGAAGCAGTGACAGATTATAAAAATGTGGCATCTGGGGATGAGGAAGAAAAGTGGATGTGGAGTATCAATGAGAAAGGAAGAAAATTATTAAAATGGTTTAGGGAGTAACGAAATTCGTTACAATCTGTGATTATAAGAAAAGGGGAATTTTATGGAAAAAAAAGAAAAATATGATGCAGAATATATTAGTTACATTGAGTCAGGGGAGTCAGCGGCTGTATTTGTGGCAAGAGATATCGTTAAGTCAATTAATACGACTGGGAAGTGGATTGATATTGTAGATCTTAAAGATCGCAGAAAATATGTGGGAAGATGGGACTTTGAGTATTTTATAATTGAGTTATTTCCAAGGAAAAGGTCTCCCAAATATCCAGCAGGGATGGACAATGAAGGTAAAAAATATATAACATGGCAAACTGCTCATATTGACATATCAGAACAAAGAGCAGAAGGATACAAAGGTACAAGATTTAAGATATGCCCGAAACTTGTAAAGCGAAATAAAGATAAGAATAAGAAACCAAAGTGGGACTATGATATTTTGTCAATCACACGCTTATGACGGGATAATATTTTTCAAAAATGTGTTTGTGAAGAGCCGAGTGATCGGCTCTTCTTTGCATTTCGTCTGAAAAAGATAGAATTATGATACAATCCGATGTATAATTTAAAGATACAAAAAACGCAAAAATATGTATGAACATGATACGGGGTAAAAGGCAGATTTCATGCATCCGATATCAGAGAAGCGAATGAAGAATTAGGGAGGGGATTACAGATGAAGAAGAAATTATTGACTGTAATGATGGCTGTGATGATGGCGTTTTCATTATCCGGCTGTGGCAATGACGTTATCGTGGATGTCGTGACGAACGATGTAGAAAGTGGAAGCAATCAGACGGATACTTCCAACTCGGGAACGGCACAGGGAGAACAGACAGCGTCGGCAGAAGTGGCACAGACCAATCCGGCAGGACTTAAGACGATTCCGTTAGAGGATGTCAAGATTGGTGTGTTGTATATCGGCAGTGCATCAGATACATCGGGATATACGTATGCACACGAGCTTGGGATTCAGGGTATGGTTTCAAATCTCGGACTTAAGGAAGATCAGGTTGTACGCAAGGAATCGATAGACGATGGCGATGATGTGGCGATCAAAAAAGCATTGGATGAATGTATGGACGAAGGCTGCAACATTGTATTTACAACGAGCTGGGGTTACATGGAAGAGACCGCGGCATATGCGGAGAAATATCCGGATGTTTATTTTGCACACGGAACCGGATACATGAGCAATGGAAGCAATTTTACAAACTATTTCGGAAGAATCTATCAGGCGAGATATCTGTCCGGTCTGGTAGCGGGTATGAAGACAAAAAGTAATTTGATCGGGTATGTATCTGCGATGGGCAGCGACAACAGTGAGTGTACCGGTGGTATTGATGCATTTGCAATGGGTGTCGAGGAAGTCAATCCGGATGCGAAGGTGCTGGTGGCAGTGACGAACTCCTGGTTTTCTCCGGATGACGAGCAGGCGGCTTCCGATGCATTGATTGACAAGGGCTGCGATGTGCTGGCACAGCATGTAGATACGACAGCTCCCCAGACTGCATCCGAGGAAAACGGAACATGGGCGATCGGATATAATTCCGATATGAGTAAAGAGACACCGGATGCGACGCTGACATCGGTCATCTGGAACTGGAGTGCGTATTACACTTCCTATGTAAACAGTATTGTCAATGCGACATATGACGGTTCGAATTATTATGGAGGTATGGACGAAAGTCTGGTTGGACTGACAGGATTATCTTCTCTGTGTGAGGATGGAACACAGGAGAAAGTAAATGAGATGCAGCAGAAGATTTTATCCGGCGAATTCGGCGTGTTTGACGGAGAAATCCTTACCAACGATGGAACTGTGATCGGAGAAGAGGGAAAGACATTGGATGATGCGACGATTACCGGTAAGATCAACTGGTATTATCACAATGTGGAAGTCGTAGATTGGAAATAGGGGGGATAGCCGTGAAAATATTTCGCAATTTGAAGCTGCAGTACAAGATGCTTATACTGGCTATCATTCCGGTACTCATCATGGGTATTGTAGCGATTCTCATTAGTAATACAGTCGTGAAAAATAAACTGCTGGATGATGCCAAGCAGAAGCTGAAAGCGACATCGAATGCCGTGCTTGCGGCGTATGATCAGAATGCCGGAGATTATTTTGTAAATGCGACCGGGGATGTGTGGAAGGGTGCTTATAACGTATCGCTGTCTACGCCTTTTATCGACGATATTGCTGAAAAAACCGGGATTGAGGTTACATTCTTTTACAACGACACGCGACTTGTGACATCATTAAAGGATGCGGACGGGAAGCGGATCCTTGGTTCTAAGGCAGGCGATTTCCTTGTGGAAAATGTGCTGCAGGATGGCAATGAAGTGTTTACCAATCGTGTGCTGGTAGATGGTACTTTCTATTTTGGATATTATGTACCGGTGCACCAGAATAACAGTGATGAGATCATCGGTATGGTTTTCGCCGGAATGCCGGTCAAGGAGATATATGCGAGCCTGAATCTGATTACCATGATTTTTACAGTAGCAATCCTTGTTATACTGGTAATCGCGGTCATCGGATGTCTGCTTGTTTCCAGAGGAATTGCAAAGAGTATCCGGAACAGTATGGATGTGGTAAAACAGATTTCGGAAGGCAATCTCAATGTTGAGATCGAGCAGAGTATGTTGGATAGAAAAGATGAGGCGGGAGCTTTGTCATGTAATACGCAGACACTTATCGACAACTTATCTGCGATGATTGGCAAAATCAGCAACAATACCATGACTCTGAATGCATCTTCCGAGGAGATGAATGCGGCTGCCGGACAGGCAGGCAATGCGGTTGGAAATATCAACGATGATCTGCACAATATGCTGACCGGAGCTGTCGAACAGACCGGCAACGCGCAGAATATCAAGAACAGCATTCACAATATGAACATTCATCTGGAAAAGACGCTCGGGGAAGTGGATCACCTTTCCGATGAGACAAAAGCGATGCTTGACGCCAGAAATGACGTGGATAAATCGTTGAATCAGCTCGATGCTTCCAACCAGGATGTTATGACCGAAGTTGAGAACATCCAGAAGCAGACGCAGCAGAATAATGAATCCGTTGAAAAAATCATTGCCGCAGTTAGTTACATCTCCGATATTGCAGATCAGACAAACCTTTTATCTCTGAATGCATCAATTGAAGCAGCCAGGGCAGGTGAAACCGGTAAAGGCTTTGCTGTAGTCGCAGAAGAGATTGGCAAGCTGGCAAACCAGAGCAATGAAGCATCGACAGAAATATCCGAGCTGGTGAATCTGTTAAGCTATAATTCCAGCCAGACAATGGATATTATGGACAGCGTACAGGATGCTATGAATGATCAGACGAAGAAGCTGGTTGAAACTGCCAATATATTCAAGCAGTTACAGGAGCATGTATCTCATGTTGCAGATGGTGTGGATGTCATTCGTGATGCAACCGTACAGTTAGGCAAAGAAACCGATGAAATCGGAAAAGATATCAAGAACTTAAGTGACATCGCACAGAGAAATGAGGATACGGTTAAGGGAACGATTTCCTTTAGCGATGAGGTGCTTGGCACAGTAAACAGTGTGACCGAGATGTCAACGGAAGTCAGCTCATCTGCCAATGATATGGCAGGCGTGGTGTCACATTTCCGTATGTAGGAAGTAAGAATATAAATAGAAAAAGAATGCAGAAGCGTTGGTTCGATGAACCAGCGCTTTTTTGTGCAATAAGTTGGAATGCAGAAATCGTGCTTGCACGGATTCCTATATGACGGCAAATGTTCATCGAGCCGACAGGCGAGATGCCGCAATAAGCCGGAATGCAGAAATTTGACTTAGATTTTACATGGTTTCCACATAAATATGATAGTAGAAAGGTAAATCCTGATTTTATAATAGAATAGTAATATTGTATGATAGTATTTGAAACAAAAAAATGATTTCGGATGCGACCAACACTCTGTTACCAAGTAAAATGAGTGGCAACACATTCAAAGTGAGGAGAAAAATATGCCATCTACATATGCACATTACCGGATGGGACAGGAAGTAATCAAACAGGTTTCTTCCCCTGCCCGCGATATCATTATGAAACATAAACAGCTCTATGATATAGGTCTGCATGGACCGGATATTTTGTTTTACTATCATCCGTTGGTGACGAACCCGGTCAATGCAATCGGGTATGGACTGCACGAACGCTCCGGGAAATATTTCTTCGGGAAGGCGGCTGAAATCATAGAGACGGCATCTGACAAGGAAGCAGCACTTGCCTATATCTATGGATTCATCTGCCATTTTGCCCTGGATTCGACCTGTCACGGTTACATCGATGAGAAGATTGCGCAAAGTGGCGTGTCTCACACAGAGATTGAAGTGGAGTTTGACCGGAGCTTAATGATCGAAGATGGGAAAGACCCGGTTCGACAAGATTTAACGAAGCACATCGTCCCATCTATGGGAAATGCCAGCGTGATTGCACCATTCTTCCAAGGGACAGAACCGAAGCGGGTTAAAAAAGCGTTGAAGGGAATGATTCAGAATAATCATTTACTGCTCGCACCTTCCAGATTAAAAAGAGCGTTGATTTATGCCATACTCCGTCTGTCTGGAAATTACAAAGAAATGCATGGATTGCTGGTAAATTTTGAAGCAAATCCGGCATGTGAGGACAGTACAGCGAAGCTGCATCAGTTGTACGCTGTGGCTAAGAGCCGGGCGGTTATGCTGATTGATGCATATGGAAAGTATATGGCAAAAGAAGAGGCGTTAAATGCGCTCTATAATTATACATTCAGCGGCAAAGAGAAGGAGGCGTAGCAACGTGAAAACGAAAATGACAAAGGCTGAAAGAAACTGGGTATTATACGATGTGGGGAATTCTGCGTTTGTGTTGCTTGTCTCAACAATCATGCCGATCTATTTTAACTATCTGGCAGGAAATGCAGGACTCTCTTCGGTCGATTATCTTGCGTATTGGGGGTATGCGACTTCTGCTGCAACAATCATTGTAGCATTGCTCGGACCGGTATTCGGAACGTTGGCAGATACGAAAGGGCTGAAGAAACCAATCTTCACTGTGACGATGCTGATTGGAGGAATCGGCTGTCTGGCACTTGGATTCGCCAGACAATGGATGGTTTTTCTCTTGATTTACATTATTGCGAAGACAGGATTTTCAGGGAGCCTGATCTTCTATGATTCGATGCTTGGTGATGTCACAACCGAAGAACGGATGGATAACGTATCTTCACAGGGATATGCCTGGGGCTATATCGGAAGCTGTGCGCCATTTGTATTATGCCTGGGAATTGTGCTCGGCGCAGGGAAGATTGGAATCAGTATGGAGCTTGCGATGATGATTTCATTTGCGATTGTTGCGGTCTGGTGGATCGGTGCAACCATTCCGCTTCTTAAGATCTATAAGCAGAAACATTACGTGGAACGGAAGCCACGGGCGATTCGGAACAGCTTCAAGCGTCTGGGTGTCACCCTGAAAAATGTGAGAAACGAGAAGAAAATCTTCCTGTTCCTGCTGGCATTTTTCTTCTACATTGATGGCGTCTACACGATTATTGATATGGCAACCGCCTATGGAACCGCGCTCGGATTTGACAGTACGAAACTGCTTCTGGCACTGCTTGTCACACAGATCGTAGCATTTCCGTTCGCAATCATATTCGGCAAGTTAGCCAATTGTTATAAAACAGAACGACTCATCACGATCTGTATTAGCGCATATCTTGGCATTGCCATATTTGCCATCTTCCTGAAGGAGCAGTGGCAGTTCTGGATTCTGGCGATTCTGGTTGGCATGTTTCAAGGCGGAATTCAGGCATTATCCCGCTCGTATTTCGCCAAGATCATCCCACCGGAAAAATCCGGCGAATATTTCGGCTTGATGGACATATGCGGAAAGGGTGCATCCTTCCTTGGCACAACCGTAATCAGCCTGATTTCGCAGGTGACCGGAAAGGTAAATATCGGTGTTGGTGCGATATCCGTGTTCTTTGTACTCGGAATGATTGTGTTCCGGATGGCGACCACGGAAGAAAAGGGAGAGGTAAGGAAAGTGGAGATGAGATTGGGGGAAGATGGGGTGTCTTGAGTGGGAGAGGAAGAGAATATTCTGTAGGGATGGTTAGAGAGTCGAGGGATCGGCTCTTTTTATTTATGTTATTATATTGTAATATAAGCTATAATAATTATGGAGGTAACAGATGAAGAATACAAATAATACAACGAAAAGAACATTAGATGAAATTATTGATGTAGATCAGTATATTGTTTCAAAGGGCACACGGAGAGTATATAAGAAAAAATTAGTATTGAAAGAAAACGGAGATATGCAGTTAAATAGTACTTTTGTGAAAGGTACATCAGAAAGACATTTTGCTGTTGCTTTTAAAAAAGATTTTCATGAAGCTGTTGTTGTTCCAAATTGTGAACCGCAAATTCAATTTTCCAAAAATGGAGCAGCAAAGGATGTTGAAGTAGTGAAAAAAATAGGAAGAAAAAATAAGCCATTTCCATTAGTATATAATTTAGATTGGGATGAGAAAAAAGAATTGTGGATAGGAAAAATAGATCAGGAAACAAAAGAATGAAGGAAATTCTTTTTGCAGGAAAGAAAGCAGAAAACACGATTAAATCGTAGAAAATATTATGAGAATAATCGTTATAAATTTTCAAAACATTGTATAGAAAATATGCAAAAAGAAATAGATCGATTAAACAAGGAAATTCCAGAAAAAATACATGAGTATTATAAGATATATGCCTATGGTGTAAATATGGAAAACTATACAATTTCTATATTACGACATTATGGTATAGCTAAGGAAAAAAGTTTTTATCAAGAATGTGTGAGCAATACATATTTAGGTTATATGTACTCAATTGGAAGATGCGCTTATTGTGGATATACAGGTAAACATGTAGAGAATTATATAAAACTCATGATTCGGGTTGGAATTATTTGTGGAATAAATACGTCTAATGAGGCAAGACAGATAGCCAAAGAAATTCATGCGAAAGTAATATATTTGGAGGATGATTAATTATGATGAAATATCTAAAATTGTCAGATGAAGAGTAGACAGTGTTTGTAGATGAATTTGTTGGTAGGATTATTGCATAAATATGTAAAAGAGGGATTGTTGTATGTTTAAAATTACTGAGGGAGATTTTAAAAATCAAGAATATGGAACGGAGAATTATCTTACGAATTGGCCAATGCTTTATATTTTAGAAAACGGGAAACAGGCTTATATTGGTGAATCAAATCATGTAAAAACACGTATGAATCAACATCATATGTCTGTTGAAAAATCCATATTTGATAAAGTACATTTTATCTATTCGAAACAGTTTAATCAGTCGGTAACTTTTGATTATGAGTCAAAACTTATTCAGTATATTGTTGCAGATGAAAAATTTGTCGTTACAAATAAAAATGCTGGAATTGCGGATAAGGAATATTTTGATAAAGAAAAATATGATGTGGATTTTCATATTCTTTGGCGTAAATTACAACGAGAAAAATTAGTTAAGCATTCAATTGAAGAAATAGAAAACTCAGATCTATTTAAATATAGTCCGTTCAAGGAACTGAATGATGATCAGCGAGATGCAGTTGATAAAATAACACAGAGAATTAAACAAAATCTACATCAGGCAATTGTTGTTAATGGTATGCCGGGAAGTGGAAAAACTATTGTAGCAATTTATATTATGAAGTTACTTCGTGATAGTGAAGAATATAAGGATAAAAAAATAGGATTTGTTGTTCCGCCTACATCCTTGCGAAAAACGTTGTCTAAAGTGTTTCGAAGTATTTACGGATTAAAAGCGGCAGATGTAATTGGACCTTCAGATATTGTAAAGCAACATTACGATATTTTACTTGTTGATGAGGCGCACAGGCTGCATCAATATAAAAATATTGTAAATAGAGCTAGCTTTAAGGCGAATTGTAAGGCACTGGGGTTGACGACCGAAAGTGACGAACTTGATTGGATTATGCAACAGTGTGAATGCCCAATTTTGTTTTATGATGAAATGCAGGTGGTTGGACCATCTGGTGTTAATATGGAGCGATTTGATGAAAAAATGAAATTGGAACAGAACCGCAGATTAGTCACGTATTATAGTTTACTTACACAAATGAGAGTAAATGGTGGAAATGATTATATTAATTTGGTAAATTGTATTCTTTCTGGAAAATGCAATCAACAAGCTTGCTTGGGAAATTATGAGTTCAAAGTAATGAGTGATTTTAAAAAGTTTAACAATCTTCAGAAAAAACTGGAGGCTGAGTTTACTTTATCACGCATGATTGCGGGATATGCTTGGGAGTGGAAGAGTAAAAAGGATAAGTCTCTTTACGATATGGAATTAGATGGTGTTAAAAAACAATGGAATTATAGATTAGAGAATTGGGTGCTTTCTGAAGGTGCTGATAAGCAAGTTGGATGTATTCATACAATACAAGGTTTTGATTTGAATTATGGATTTGTAATTATGGGGAATGAGATCGGCTATGATCCGGAAAACAAAGAAATAATCGTTAGACCTGAAAATTATTATGATCAAAATGGAAAAAAAACAGCTTCGAAGGAAGAATTGTTAGAATACATAAAGCATATTTATTATGTACTTATGACGAGAGGAATTAAGGGAACATATTTGTACATTTGTGATGACAATTTGAGAAAATATGTATCATCAATAATAGGAGAGATTTGAAGATGAAGAAGGAAACAATAGATCGAATTCGAAAATTTACAGAGGATAGGGATTGGGACCAGTTCCATTCTCCGGTAAATCTTGCTAAATCAATTGTGATTGAGGCAGCTGAACTTCTGGAATGTTTTCAGTGGAATGATGAGGAATATGATTTACAGCATGTTAAAGAGGAATTAGCAGATGTTATGGTTTATAGTCAGAATCTGTTGGACAAGCTGGGGCTGGATGCAGATGAAATCATCAATATGAAGATGGCGCAGAACGAGGCAAAGTATCCCGTGGAAAAAGCAAAGGGAAGTGCAGCAAAGTACGATCAGTTGTAGTGGATAGTGGGAAAGAATAATGTGTCAGTAACTTTTGGAAGGGGATAAGAAGTGATTAAAATACTTTTCATCTGCCATGGCAATATTTTCCGAAATTGAAAAAGGCCTGTAAAATGGGCGTTTCCGGTGCAAAGGAGGTGAAGTTTACCACTGGTTTACCACTTTTGCAGGAAGAAAAAATTAAATAGAGCTCAAACTCATAGATGGCGTTCCGGCAAATAGGGCTGTTGGGATGCCATTTTTATTCTATATGTGTTATTTTTTGTGGTTAATCGAAAAATAGTAGCTATATTTGAGAGTGTTTTGGAACTCAAGGAGAAAAAAAGGCGTATGGCGAGTGTGTCAAAAAACAAAGTCGATAATGGATAATGCTTGACACCATGCACCTTTGGGTGTTACACTCCGTGTAACACCCAAAGGTGCATGGAAAAAGTGGAGAGTTATGCTTTATTTAATTGAATAGAAAAGATTTATGTTGTGCATTTGAAGAAAATGATGTATTATATAAGTAGAAAAGTAAGTTTATTATAATTTTGCTAGTTGACTGGTAAAAATAAACGTGGTAAACTTGCTTGGAAAAGTAGTTAATAAATTGTATGCTATGTGCATATATTAAGAATAGTTCTTTTTGCTTACGGGCGAAGAACTACTTGGCTGATGAAGTTTGTGTGAGTGATACCAAATGCAAATGGAGGTCTTCCCGTTGGTTTAGGCGTTGAGCCAACAGTATCTTACTCTTCGGAGGAAAAGGTGAAAATGCTTATAAGTGTCTTCTAGGTTTTCCTAGAAGACATTTATTATTTTGAGGAGAAAAAGCCTTGAATATAATTAGAGATATTATTGCTGATTATGAAAAGTTAATAAAGACAAATATTCAGATTCCTTTAAGTAATGGTGATACAATAAAGTTTGCTTTTAACCCACAAGATTTACCACATTTACTTGGATTGCAATATCTTGTAGATAATCCAATTTTGTTTGAATATAAAGAAAAACGTATAAGTGCAACTGATTTGTATAATAGAATGTGTAGTGATGGAGAAGATGCAATAGATATAGATGACTTTGAAAACAGTGAACATTTTGATGAAATATATAAAGGAAGAATTCAGTATTTCAGTAGTGAAATGATTTTAGATATTATACAGTCAAGACAGATTGTTAAGTTTGATTATACTAAAGTCAAGAATTTTTCAACCAAATTGGACAAAATCGAGTACATGTTCTGGAAGAAATATAAGGATGAAAACAATAATTATGGATATTTTGGGATTGGGTTTATGTCATCCGGAAAAAGTAGTGATATCAATTATCCTAATACATTTTTCTTTCGTGTGGATGATGAATACATTTGTCATCAAGAAAGGGTATTGCCGTATTCACTCATGAAGAAGGATAAAAATGGCGTAAAAACATTTGAAATTTATTGGGAACAAGTCTGGGAAGCACTTCGGAAAAATAGTCATTATAAAAAACTAAAAAATCATTATGTGTTGGAAAATGGTGCAATTAATTTTGACGCTTTAGAATTATGCTCGGACAAAGAAATCTTAAAGCATTATGAACTGTTACAATTAGATGCATTGGATAGAATCTATTTGCCATACATGAAACGGGATTTTCGTTGGACAAATGATGAAAAGAGATTTATTTTACATAGGCTTAAGGGTGAAGAGAGAGACTTAATGCCAAATGAAGTTAGAGATTTATTAAATGAATGCAGACAAAAAGGTTGATTGCAGTTAAAAAACATTATAGGAGTTGGGAAGAAGTTCTGCCTGATTCCTTTTTTATTTAGAAAAGGAGAACAGAATAAACTCATAGATGGCGTCCCGACAAATATTACTGTTGGGATGCCATTTTTTGTTTTTATGTATTATAATTGAAATAGGAACACTTAGATAGAGGCATATTATGAGTAAGTAAGTGGGGTGACTGAGTAAAAGTGTCATAATTGACAAAAATATTCAATTTTTACATATAAAGAAATCGAGGTGTAAAATGTTAAGTAAATTAGACGAATTTAAACTTCTGTTAAAAATGGATGCAGATTATATGCCTGCTGAATATGAGAATGACTTGTTTCATTACACATCCCCTACTGGATTTTCGTCAATTATGTCTGGTGATTTAGAACAGGTGACTTTATGGGCAAGTAGATATGATTGTTTAAACGACGCATCAGAAGGAACTGTTGTAGAAGAAGTTTACCAAGAGGTGTGTAAAGAATTAAGAGATAGAGATGAAATTACAGAGTACTTGTACCAACTTTTTATAAAGGTTAAAACTGCCCGTACAATTCTTCTGAGTTATAATAAAGATGAGAAGATTAAGATAACTCGACCGGAATGTGATAGATATTTATGTTCTTTTTCTAAGAATAAAGACTCGCTGGCTATGTGGAACTATTATTCAAAGGGTAACAAATATGAAGGATTCAATATTGGTTTTTATCCTTATAGCATAAAAGAATCATTGAAAAAGCTTTTAGGAGACAAAGAAGCTGAGTTTCATATTTATCCTGTAATCTATAGTCGAAGTGAACAAAAAAGATTAATAGAAAAAATGTTGTTAAAATTAAGAGATAATTACGATAAGGAACAAGAATCCTCTATTCGGTATATTATTTCCAATCGATTATCGGAGTGGCGCCTTGTTTTTAAATATGAGTTTTTTCAACATGAAGAGGAAGTTCGAATTATTGTTGATGTTGCAAAAAGAGAGAAAAAACTCCCTGTGAAGCATAGGATGAATGCTGGATATATTGTTCCATATATTGAATTGAAACTAGAGAAATGTGATGTGTCATATGTGAATTTTGGTCCTTTACAGTGTGATGTAGAGCAGAAAAAGCATCAAGTGAGTGTGATGGAAGAGATGCTTGAATCAAAAGGATATTCTGCATTGGTTGATTATTCCCACATACCTGTACGGTATTGATAGAATTTATGGAAAGTGAATAATAAGTTTACTGGTAGAGAAATCAAATTAATTAGCAAAGATATATTGTATTATTGAACTTGCAATACAAGCAGTTAGAATTGAGGGATTATAAAATGAATACAATTGAGAGTTGGGATAATTTTACAAGGTATTATGGTGGGATTGTTGGAGCAAGGGATTGTTTTGAATTAGTTTGTGAAGATTTACTTAAAAGAGAGAATCCAACGTGTGAAGTGCATCGAATAAAGGCTAGTAGGGGCGATGGAGGAATTGATATTCATGTTTCGAATGGCAAATTAGTTCAAATATATCAATGTAAGTTTTTTGTTGATGTGTTAAATGCATCAAGATGGCAACAAATAGATAATTCCTTTTTAAAAGTTTTAGAACAACAAGAGATTAATATTAATGAATGGTTTTTGTGTGTTCCTAAAGAGTTTACAAAAGAAGAAATTATAGAAATTGAAAATTTCAAAAATAAATATTCTACAAAAGGAATCAAAATTACTTTTATTGATGGTAATGAATTAATATCAAGAATGAAAGAAGTGAGTATATGCGAAAAATGGTTTTCGCCAGTGCCACAGAGATGTTTATGTATTAATGAGCCAAAGATATGTCCTGAATATATTGATAGAATAGAAGTTGAAACTTTAAAGGAATATATTTTAAGCAGAAAGCATCATTTGCTTATTTCAGGTATTGGTGGAATGGGAAAAACTACATTGGCTGAAAAACTTTTTAACGAAGTGAAGATGATGTTTGATGTTTCATTATGGATGACATATAAGGGGAGTGTGGTGGCTGGTATTGCGATGGCCATGGCGGAAAAAAGTGTAGACGAAGATTTAATAATGCACTTTGAGAAACGAATGAATTCAAAGGATAACCAGCGAAATGTAATTTTCATTGACGATGTGGATGATAATTATTTATCAGATAAAAATAGGGATATTTTAGAACGAAATGCGATAGTTATTGTTACATCTAGGATGGAATCAATTTCAGGATATATTACACATGAAGTCCTTCCTCTTAATGATATTGACTGTATTAAACTTTTCAAAGAATATTACAAAAGAACTATATCATCAGACGATGAGGAGATGATTATTGAATTAGTGAATAGATTTGGCAAAAGTACATTACTTATTGAACTTTTTGCACGAGCTGCTAATAAAAGCACAAAAGAACTAAATGAATATTTAGGATGTATTCTTGAAAAAGGAATATCTAGTACAGGAATTAAAGTTCAAAATAATAAAGAAAAAACATATGCTAAAATCGCAGAGCATCTAGCAACGCTTTATTCATTAGAAAATATGTCTGATGAAAGGAAACGTATATTGATTAATTTTTCTTTAACCAAAGAAAAAGGCGTTATAAGAAAATTTATTCAAATTATAAAGGCATCTGACGAAGATATAGGAGATTTAGTTGAATTTGGATGGATTAAGCGAAATGACGAAGGGTTCTATATGCATTCTTTGATAAGAGAGTGTGTAAGAAATCAGGTTGAAGAATGCGATAAATATGTTGCTGATTTAAAACAATATTATACTGATAGGGATTTATATCAAGATGAATATTCAATTATAGAGAAAGGTATGCATTTTGATATTATAGTCAGTTTATTAAAAATTATTAAATTCAATAATGAGAAAGATGTGTATATTTTATATAATTTGATACAACTGCTGGATGGTCTGTCTTTTTATGATTCATTGGATAGCGTTGTAGGATTGGCAATTCAAGAACTTGAAAAATTTGAAGAAAGTCAATTACGAGCTAAGATTGGTTGTGATATATTTAATGCTGCTGGATTGGCATATTTGTCATCTGATAAAAATAAAGCTCTAATATCTTTTTTGTGTGTCAAACAATTATTAGATAAGTTTTTACCAAAAGAAGAAAAGGCCCTGATGGCGTACTATTGCAATATGGGATTGGCTTATAGCAAGATTGACTTTGAAAAAGCTAATCAGTTTTTGCAAGAAGCATTGGAGAGGGAAAAACAATATTATGGAGAATATTCGATGGAGGTTGCGGATGTATATCATAATATTGGAAAAAATTATTTATCGATATCTGATTATGAAAATGCGTCTTTTTATTTAGAGAAAGCATTACAGATTAAAAGAACTAAAAGCGAATGTACATATAGTTTGATCAAAACTGAGTTTGGACTTGCAAATGCATTGAATTTTATGTTAAAAGAACCATTTCTTAAAGAAGATGTAGAAAAGATACGAGAGTTATATGTTTCAGTTCTTGAAGGATATAATTGCCTGAGAAATATAAATATACAGGAATATTATAATACTCTTTGGATAATTTCAGAGTTCTTAGATAAAATAGGGGAAAAGAAGGGAGCAGTAGAATTAAAGCAATTAATAGAATGTGATAAAGTGTGTACTAAATGTAAGGGAATAACTTGCAAACAGTAGATATTGGAGATTAATTGAAAGCAACTGTCCAAGATGTAATGCTTAGACTATTTCCCCAGTGGTACGCCCCTCAACTTTACCACTTTTTTACCACTTTTGCAGGGAATAATATGCCATGATATGCCAGCATATGCCAAGATATGCCATTTTACCCCTATTTGGTGTCTGCCGTCCGGGTAGACTAACATCTTGAAAAAAGCCCGTATTTTCGGGCTCTTGCCACGATATGCCAAGATATGCTAAGATATGCCAAGAAACTAAAGGAAAATGAGACAATGATAAAAATATTATTCATCTGCCACGGCACTATACTAACTTCTTTGAAAAAGCCTTGATTTACGGGCAAAAATCCAATTTTTGAAAAAAGTTTACCACCTGTTTACCACTTTTGAAAGGCAGTTTTTTAGGGCTGAAAATGTAC
Source organism: Wujia sp. (assembly GCF_056872695.1). Taxonomy (NCBI): domain Bacteria; kingdom Bacillati; phylum Bacillota; class Clostridia; order Lachnospirales; family Lachnospiraceae; genus Wujia; species Wujia sp. The sequence goes on from NZ_DBMFCD010000007.1 coordinate 119,646, forward strand.
TGAAATGAGGTATATTTTAGCGTAAGATTACAGAAGTGGATTTTTTTAAAAACTGGTAACGGCAACTATTGGGGCAGCATTTGAATATCCAGTGAAAACCTTGATTCTGTGGGAAATATTTCAACGGTAATTAACGATTACCACTTATTTACCACTTGTGAAACGATGATTTTAAGAGCCCAAACTCATAATAAAATTGAGATTGGAGAATACATATGTATAAAAATTGTCGAGAGGAATTACTTGCAGTTATGCGAGCTTTTGTTATTGAAACTGGAGAAAATGAGTTTAGTAGAGCTGAAGCCATTGCAGCTATGCGTAGGAGTGGAGGTAAGTATCCGGAAGGAACTGTGAGTGCTCATCTAACATATAGATGTTGTGCGAATATTCCTACCCGGTGTTATAAACCAATGTATGATGATTATGAAAAGATTGGTAACGGCAAATATAAAGTTATAAATTGGGAAACGGAAATTAAGGAAGTGGAGCAGGATGATAAGTTCTAGTTCCTATCAAGTAAGAAGGGAATGACTGGATTAGTCATTCCCTTTCTTTTTTTGTAATGTATCATTAAACAATAGTAATCGATTTTTGGTGGTTTCTAAATCCATATTATGGTTTTCAAGTGACATATCGTCACATGCTGTTTCTTTATTTGTTGTTAAAGTAGAATTTTCCATTTGTGATTCACGGTATTGCATATAGGAAGACAAGGCTTGGCTTGTTTGATAGCCTTAGCTTTTTGTTTTTCAACAAGTGGTATAGGCATATCGATTTTGTATAAGTCGCTCGGATTCCAAACTTCTCCAGTAGACAACATCTGGTAGATAGCGGTAAGAATCATACGAGCAATAGCGATAATGGCTCTTTTCTTGTCACGACGTTTCGCAAGAGATTCATATTTCTTTTTGCGGTAAGGAGATTTATCCGATTTCACGGCTGCATGGGCACACTGTATTAATGCAGGTTTGAGGTAAACACCGGCACGTGTTATACGGACAGATTTTTTCTTACCAGCAGATTCGTTGCTTCCTGGTGTTAAACCAGCCCAGCAACAGAGACGTTTGGAACTGGAGAATTGAGACATATCAATACTTATTTCGGAGATGATAGTGATTGCACTATCACGTTTAACACCCGGAATGGTAGAAAGAAACTGGATAGCATTTTCATAATCAGGATCAGAAGAAATCAAATTTTCTATCATAGAGTCTACATCATTGATTTCTGCTATGATATAATTCATATGTGCGCGGACGAGGCACATGCGATATTTTTGGGAATCAGTCATCTGATATCCTTCTATGGATTCAATCACAGAATCTTCTTTGGATTTGAGGCTCCTAAGAAGTTTTGAAGCGATTTCTTCGTGGTTGATAGAAGTATCCGATTGTTGAAGTAGATAATCAATAATGGATGTGGATGACTTCCCAAAGATATCGGAAACTACAGAGTCTAGTGCGACATTACAAACAGTAAGTGCATTCTGATATCGATTCTTTTCGCTGGAACGGCAGGAAATAAGTTTATAACGATATCTTGTGTATTCTCTAAGAATACGTTTTTTTTGCAAGGAATGTAACTGCCTTTTACAAGTCCAAGACGGAATAAATCTCCAATCCATTTAGAATCTTTGGTGTCATCTTTGTTGCCTTTGACAACTTTTACCCATTTAGGGTTAGCAATTACGACATTGATTTCATCCTCAAGAAGATTAAAGACAGGAACTCAGTATTTACCCGTAGATTCCATGCAGACATCATGACAATTGTTTTCTAGCAACCATTGCTTAAATTCAAGAATAAAATTGTTGAATGTAGAAAAGCGTTTCTTTTGATAAGAAGGTTCAATACCGCCAGTAGTTTTTACTATTGTGGCAACGAGAAATGATTTGTGAACATCGACACCACAACAGGTTTGATAAGTAACTTTCATAGCAAATGCTCCTTTCGTAAAAGATAAGAAGCCATTGACTGAACTGCCACACAATTTAACGAAGAAGTTAAAACAATTCTTAGTGTACGGGCTCATGGCGCCACTTATTTGTGCTTGAAAAGGCAGAACTTACACTGATTAGTATGCTGTCTAAAACGAAGAAAGTTATTACAACTCCTCCTCCCGTGCTTTGTAGTGTAGTTTCTTTTAAGTTGTTTTACATCACGGAGTAGAATTTGTAACACTTTCATTACTATTTGTGCCGCCAGCCGAAGGCGGCGGAATGGAGATTAGTATGAACATTAAGAAAAATATTATAAAAAAGTGTCCATCGGATACGCATAAGCAGTTTTTAGAGTATGCTTTTTGTTTTTTTCAAGAAAAAAACTGCAAGGCGATATTGAAAGGTTCAATTCAAAAAGATACCGCTCATAAATTTTCCGATATAGATTTGGTGTTAAAAAGGATGGATAAGGAGCTGGTGAGAGAATTTATATTTAATTTTGGAGAAGTTGTTCTAATAAGCAGAACGCAAAGACCATTGGGGATTCTGATAGTTATTTATAGTGATGGATTGTGTTTGGATTTGGATTTTAGAGATAAAATTACAAGAGAAGAGATTAATGATTGTGATGTGATTGGTGTGGCTTTTACGGATGGAGATATTGCGGAAAAGGTGGTGAGATGCACCAATATTTTAGAAGAAGAGAATACAGATGATTGGGAGAATATGCAAAGATTATTTCATCGTTCGCTTATTAAGTGGATAGGGGGAAATGAAGAGCTAGGATACAGTATTCTTCAGGAAATTTATGAATTTATTCTAAATAAGACGAGGAGTGTTGAAACTTTAAGTGGAGATTACAAAAAAGATATTGCCTATCTTCTGAGGGAATTCAATAAGGGGTATTCACTTGACGTAAAGTATTATGGTGTTATCGAAGAATTAATAGATAATATTAGGTGAAAAAGATTCATTTTGTATTATGCTTTTGGCTTGTTTGTATAGGAGCATAGACATATTAGAGCTGAGAGGTTATACTGTTGTGATTAAAATGTTTTTTGTTAAGAATCTTGTTGGCATGTATGCTTGTAGATAATGAAGCAGCGGCGAGATAAATTAAATTGTATAATTTGATTAAGCAAGGTTAATATTCTCGAGAAATAAACTTTATTTCGTTATGGGAGAGGGTTTAGATGAATAAGATAGGTGACAATGAATTAGATGAGATATTGTCAACTCTTCAAGAAATAGAACATATAGAAATAATAAGAATTGGTACAAGAGCTATTGTGGTAAATCCAATGCGGATAACCGATGATTTGATAAATATTTTTAAAAAGTATAAGCCATTATGGATAAATACACATTTTAATCATCCTAAAGAGATAACGGCTGACGCGGTTAAGGCTTGTACTAAAATAGTTGATAGACCGAGTGACGATGTAACCCAGAATATGCTTGTAACAATTTACAAAACAGACGTTGAAACAACAGAACTACTTGAAAAGTTTGGAATTACTGTATCTAAAGATAAAATCATTGATGGAACCACACTTTTGTTGGAACCAGGACAGATGCAGACCTTGTATAGACGTGCACCTTATCTTATTTCAATGAGTGTTACGGATTTAACTCAAGTGAAATTAGAAGATATTGTCGATGATGAAGAAATTGACTTTGATAGTGAACGAAAAATACCTGTACCAGGTAATGAGCCAATTGTCGGTGTTATAGATACTCAGTTCAATGAGAAGGTATATTTTCATGAATGGGTGGAATATAAGAATATGCTTTCAAACGATATTCAGCTTGAAAAAAAGGACTATTACCATGGAACAGCTGTAACATCAATCATTGTTGATGGGCCGAAAGGTAATCCTAAGCTTGATGATGGTTGTGGTCGTTTTAGAGTTCGTCACTTTGGAGTAGCGACACAGAGTGGATTTAGTTCATTTGCTATTCTGAGGAGTATTAGAGAAATTGTGGCTAATAATCCTGATATAAAGGTTTGGAATCTTTCTTTGGGTTCGCCAGAACCTATCAAGGATAATTTTATATCACCTGAAGCAGCTGAGCTTGATCGCATTCAAAGTGAATATGACGTAATCTTTATTGTTGCAGGAACTAATACTCCAGATGGTTTAGTTCATCCTGAAATGAAAGTAGGATCACCGGCAGATTCATTAAATGCAATGGTTGTAAATTCTGTAACAATGGAAAATGAAAGTGCTTCTTATTCGAGAAGAGGACTGGTATTGTCTTTTTTCCATAAGCCTGATGTCAGCTACTACGGAGGAGATGGAAACAGGCAGGACACAAAGATTGCACTATGCATAGATAACATGGGGGCAATTTATAAAGCGGGAACTTCATTTGCAGCCCCTTGGATTACTCGAAAAATGGCATACTTGATTCATGTAATGGGATTAACAAGAGAAGTTGCAAAGGCTCTACTAATAGATTCTGCCGCAAAGTGGAGTGCGAACGGTAGAATATCTGATTCTATAGGATATGGAGTAGTTCCTAAACGAATTGAGGATGTTTTAAGCACAAGTGATGATGAAATAAAATTTTTCATCACCGGAACAACAGAGGATTATGAAACATACAATTATAATTTGCCTGTCCCGGTTGTAGATGGAAAACATCCATTTTATGCGCGTGCTGTAATGATATATTTTCCTCATTGTGACCGTAATCAGGGCGTTGACTATACTAGTACTGAAATGGATATTCATTTCGGTCGAGTTCAGCCAAACGGAAAATTGAAAACAATTGACGATAATAAGCAATCCGAAGAGGGGCAAGTTCTTTATGAAGAAGATGCACGAGAAATATATCGTAAATGGGATAATGTCAAACGTGTATGTGAAGAAATAAAGGGGCGTGCTGTTCCAAGAAAATCCTACGAATCAGGGATGTGGGGAATCAGTATTTTAACCAAAGATCGTGTGACGACAAAGAATAAAGAGGCTTTGCAGTTTGGCCTAGTTATTACTCTCAAGGAAATGTACGGTAAAAACAGAATAAATGAGTTTATTAAGAGTTGTATGGCACGTAACTGGCTTGTAACAAGACTTGATGTTCAGAATCAGGTTGATATCTATACACGGGCTGAGGAAGAAATTGAGTTTGAGTAAGGAGATAGTCATGAATACAGATAATTTGGTTGTGGCAGTTAGCTATGCACACGATAGCGATGAGTTTAATAAAAAAGTGGTGGCATTTGTAAGTTGTTTAAGAGAAAAGCATGGCTATGATGCCATAATGGATGAATATTTAAAGCAAAAGGAAACGGCAGTGGATTTTAATGAAATGATGGCTAAAATGATTCCAAATGCCAATAAGGTAATTGTATTATTGACACCAAAATATAAAGAGCGTGCTGACCAATTTATAGGAGGTGTAGGCGATGAGTATAGGATAATATTAGAAGAGATAAAAACATGTCCTAAGAAATTTATTTTTGCATCGTTTGTCCCAATTAATGATGAGGTTGTAACTAGGATTAATCCAGCTGCTTTAGGCAATAGGGAAATAGTGTATCTATCTGACGATGAGCAGTGGGATGATTTGTTTTCTAAATTGTTAGATGAACCTATTATAGATTTTCCGGATGTCGCAAATAAAAAAACAAAGCCAAGAAAGAAGAGCATTGGTTTTTGCGGGAATAAAAAGAAAACGGATTTGTTCAGGGAAACACAGATTTTGCTTTGTGAGAATAAACAAATCCTAGAACAATTTGGTCCAGATTCGTTGGTTGCAATTAATAACCCTATGTCATCAGCTATCAATACATGGAATCAGTTTAAGCAAAATATTATTATTCCCAATAATAGAAAAATAGTGGAAGCTTTTGAAAGTAATATTTCGGTTCTTTCTATGGAAGAAGTGGAAGTATACAAGAAATTTAAAATTCATGCCGAAGCTTTTGAAAGTTGTAATAAAGGAGAAATTATACGAGAGGGAACTCCAAGGTTTCCGGTAGAATTTGAGCAGATGATTAAGGGGGAGAAATAAATATGCCAGATCAATTTATAAAATTTCCAAGAGTGGAAAGTATACAGTACTTTGAGAGCGCTATGTACGGACATAATAAGGTGCTTAGATGTAAAAAAATAAGTGATAGTTATTACGAAATACAAAGAGAAGATTTACCACCAATATTTGTATTTGTATCAAATTATTATGCGCTTAGTGTATCGGATTATTATGAAATAACAAGTGAGTATCAAATAGATTGCCTTGTTACAATTTCAAATTGGAATAGGGTGACGCAAGATGCATATGAATTAGGTAGAAGAAATGGAATTGGCGTTTTTACTATGAGTGAATTTATGGGGGCTTTAAATTGTGCAAAACCAAGTGTATATATTAGGCCAATTGATAGAGAGGATAATGACAGAGCAGGCGTCGGATTTGGAAGAATCGGTTAAGGCTGATGTTTTTTTGATGGGTTCGTTTCAATATACAGAAGAAGCAAATGACATTGATTTAATTCTTATATATAGCATTGCAAATTATGATGCAATGAAACGCCTAAAAGATGTTTTGGCAGAAGCCATTTATGATACTTTTAATATTCCAGTTCATTATACAACTTTGAGTGAAAATGAATATGAGGAGATGTATGCACTTAGGCAGGAAAAACAGTGTGTATTATTTGAATATTACCATAAATGAGATATTTGATTAATACTGCCTTGACCTACCGCCTAAGTCAGAAATGGCGTAGGCATGGTTACTGTCATTTAAAAAGAGGTGAAATAATGCCAGATATAATTAATTCCGTTAAAGAGGAATTTATAAATGAATACATAAGAAAAATAGATACTGCAATTGAAACTTATAACGCGACAATAGGTTCAAATGATGAAATATTTGATCTTGTTATTGAAATATCAAATGTTTTTGAGAATGATATACCAAATTTACAAACGAGTGTGTTGATAAGAACAGGAACGGAAATACGTGATGCAAATATTGTGAGAGCAATGCTGATAAAGTATTTGGCTGATAATGGAATTGAATATAAAGGTAAAGGAATCGAAGAAAATGTTAAGGAGAAAAGATTTTGGAATTCATTTATTCATTGGTTCGAAACAGAATTACCTGGCTTGGAATTGTTAGATGGTAAATATTTGCGGTGGGATAATTGGGATGGAGGAATGTGGTTCATAGAATTGGATTATGACCATGAATTTACTTTATATAGAGGTACAGTTTATCCAAGTTCGTTAAAGAATAATACTGGTGACTTTGTAGATATAAAGGCTTTTATAGAGATCGCATATAAGCACTGGATAATTAACACGGGAGAATGCCATTATAAATTTACTATAGAGGTTAATGATAGATTTAAAATATTCAAATTGCCATATAGGTTGCAAAATGGGATTGTAATAAAGCAAGGCTATAAATCAACTTCTCCTATTGATAAAATTATTAATTATAGAATGTTTGAACGAAAAATACAGTTTTCGGAGGAAATGATTAATAGTAAAGATATAATGGAAAAGAAAAGCGCATTAGATTTTATTATAGATGCGCTTCAATATCTAATATCAACTAAAGGAGATACTAGAAATGAACAGTATAAAGCGTTGGCTCTGAGTGTGAGCGATAATATGGATGGCAAAGTTTATGCGGTTGTGAAAAAAGAATTGGATGAATTAATGAAGTTATCCAATGAATATTTTGATGTAAGACATAATGATTATTTAAATGCTGCTAAGGAGAAAAGAGAACCATTGAATGATTCACAGTTTATAGAGTATTTATATAATCGTGCATATTCAATATTGTATCTGCTGAGATTGAAAAGTTAATACACTGATTATCATTGTTGTTAATAGCATTGAGACAAAAGAATAATTGTAAAAGGTAAAGCAATTTGAATAACTTGAGTCATAGTCCAAAACAAATTGGCATATTGACATTGGTCATATACAATGGTATTATTTCGACAATAAACAAAAAGAAAGAGCACATTGAGTGTAAGGTGAAGAAATGAGAATTAGATAGTTTAGTTTAAGTTATCACATTTAGTTTTAAGTCCTGCCGATGGCGGGCTGTTTGTGTACGCTTAAATTAGATTATCGCATCCGAATTCACTTTATACTTATCGTAGGATAAATATAGAGTTATTTTTGCGGGTCTATTTTGCGTATGCAAGATAGACCCCCTTTTGTTATGCATGTCGTGTACAATGAATGCTGTTATGTATTGAGGGCAGGCGAAGGAGGAAAATATATGGCACAAATTAATGTAAATAATCTTACCTTCGCATATGAAGGTAGTTTCGATAATGTATTTGAGAATACCTCTTTTTCTATTGATACCAACTGGAGGTTAGGTTTTGTCGGAAGAAACGGAAAGGGTAAAACAACATTTTTAAATTTGCTTCTTGGGAAATATGAATATGAAGGAAATATTAGTACCAATACGATTTTTGACTACTTTCCGTACATTGTTAATTCAGAAGAGCTGACTAAAACTGCCGGCGAGCTTATAGAATCCTGGAAGCCTGGAGTAGAAATCTGGAGGGTTATGTGTGAATTGCCGGAATTGTCTATCGATGCAGAACTTTTGTACAGACCTTTTGGTACATTAAGTTTTGGCGAAAGAACGAAGATAATGCTTGCAATATTATTCTCCGGCGGCAATGATTTCCTTTTGATAGATGAACCAACAAATCATCTTGATAAAGAAGCTAGGGAGATAGTCAAAAGTTACCTTAAGAAAAAGAAGGGATTTATCTTGGTTTCTCATGATCGTGATGTGCTTGATGCTTGTATTGACCATGTGTTGGTACTTAATCGCGCTTCAATTGAAGTTCAGACAGGTAACTTTAGCTCGTGGTGGGAGAATAAGGAAAAAGCTGATAGCAATGCACGTGTTGAGAATGAAAAGCATCTTAAAGAAATCGGAAAACTTGAGGTAGCAGCAGAAAGAGCAGGCAGATGGGCAGAGAAAAGTGAAAACACAAAGATAGGATTTGATCCCATTAAGGAGCACGACCGGTCTATAGATACTAGAGGATATATTGGTGCCATAACCAAGAAAATGCAAAAGCGGGTGAAGGCTTACGAAGGTAGGATTGACAGAGAAATTGAAAAAAAAGAAGGACTTTTAAATGACATCGAAGAGGTGACGGACCTTAAATTAATGCCACTTAAATATCATAAAGAGCGTTTGCTGTTTGGGCGAGATTATTCGTTTAAATATAAGGATTCAGATAATAATGTATTTGATGGATTAAGTTTTGAAATTAATAATGGCGACCGCGTAGTTATTGATGGTGAAAACGGTTCCGGCAAATCAAGTCTTATTAAGGCAATTCTTGATATGAATCGTGGAATTGTTAAAGAGAATGCAAATTATGAAGGGGAAGGAATACTCGAAGTTCCTGAGAATCTAGTTATTTCATACATTAACCAAGATACATCCCATTTAAAGGGCTTTCTTAAGGATTACTGTGAATTACAGGGGCTTGATTACACGCTTTTCTTATCACTTCTTCGACAATTAGATTTTGAGAGAGTCCAGTTTGTAAAGCCGATGGAACAGTATTCAGAGGGTCAAAAGAAAAAAGTTCTGATTGCTGCAAGTTTACTCACATCAGCACACTTATATATATGGGATGAACCCCTTAATTACATTGATGTTTTTACAAGAATGCAGATAGAAAAGCTTATTGAAACTTATAGACCGACCATGCTTTTGGTAGAGCATGATGTGACTTTTAAAGAAAAAATAGCAAATAAGGTTATTAGATTATAGAAGGGAGATTGTGGCTATATGAATTACTTTATTGAAGGAATACAAGGTTCTGGAAAGACCACCATGCTTGAAAAAATGACTCAGGACAATCCTAAACTTAAAGCGTATAGAGAAGGCGACTTTTCGCCAGTTGAACTGGCGTGGTGTGCATATGTTTCGCATTCACAATATGAAATAATAATAAAGAAATATGCCAATCTTGCAGGAGAAATAAAAAAGAATACGGTGAAGGAAGGTGAAATGTATATTATTACATATACACGAATCATCACAGATATTCCTGACTTCCATAAAGAACTGGAGCAGTATGAGATATACAATGGACTAAAATCTAAGGCAGAATTTGAAGAAATTGTTTTAAGTAGATTTACTAGCTGGAGCGAGGACAATCAATTATTTGAATGCTCTATTTTTCAGAACATTATTGAGAATCAGATTTTATATTTACAGATGAATGACGATGAAATAGTGGATTTTTATAGGAGAGTAAAGGATGCGCTTAAAGGTAAAAAATATAAAATCATTTATCTTTCTGTAGACAATGTCAGAGAGGCTGAAGAAATAATAAAAAAAGAGAGAAGTGATGAGGCTGGAAATGAGATGTGGTTTCCTGTTATGATAAAATATCTTGAAGGAGCACCATTCTTCAAAGCGCATGGCTATATAGGAATGGAAGGGTTAGTTAAGCATCTGGAGCACAGAGTGGATTTAGAAAGAAGAATTCTTCGAGAAGTTTTTGAGGGATATTATGAAATTATAGAAAGGAAAATAGGACTGGAGAACACAAATATATGAACGAATATAAAATTATAATATTAAGAGAAAAGCCAGAATTAGCGCCAATTGCAGCTGAGTGGTTTCATTGCAAGTGGGGCGTACCGACAGAGGCATACTTGAAATGTATGGAAGCATATTTATCAGGTAAGACAGAGAATGGATGGTGGTTATGCTTATATGGTGAAAACATAGTTGCTGGGCTTGGGGTAATAGATAATGACTTTCATGATAGAAAGGATTTGACTCCGAATGTATGCGCTGTATACACGGAAGAAGAACATCGTAAAAAGGGATTAGCCGGAAAACTGCTAAATAAAGTTGTTGATGATATGGCAAACAAAGGAGTAGCAACCTTATATTTAGTGACGGACCACATTGGTTTCTATGAACGTTATGGATGGGAATTCGTATGTATGGTTCAAGGGGATGGTGAACCGGAAAAGACAAGAATGTACATTCACAGATAGTAATATAACAACAAAAGGCAGATGGTATTAATCTGCCTTTTGTTGTAGTAAAGTCTATTTTCTTTTGCCTCTTCCATTGCCTTTTGGCACCTTAAAAGCGTCTGAATATCTTTGAAGAATATCTGTAAAGGTCTTGAATTCATGGGGATCCATTTTGGAAAAGTTGATTTTGAACATTTTACTGTACATAATCATTTGAGCCTGTGTAGCATTATCAGCCTTCTGTACCTGTTCAAAGGCATCTTCGATTTCATCAACTTCGGTTGTGTCACTTCCGGTATTGGAATCTTTTTTATGAGCTTCTTTAATATCCTTTGCAATTCCGGTGATATCGTTGCCGAGAAGATTTGCAAAATAGTCATCTTCCTTTATAGTGGCAGCTTCAAGCGTTTTCATGAAGTGGTCGCTAGTATTCGTCCCTTTTTCTTGAAGTTTTGCTCTGGTATATTCAATATATTTGTTCATGTTATGAATCTGCATAGCAGCTAGATTATCAACATAAATCTCCATATCAGACATGAAATTAGCAAAAGCAGGATTCTTAATCATTTCACAAATAAGCCTGACATTTAAATCACCGCTTTTCAGTATTTTTACAGTGGCATCATCGAGACCAAGTTCATCAACCGGAAATAGATGCTGTTCTTTATTATCTGTCATACCAAGTAGATAGTCAGTTGTTACTCCATAATACTTTGCCAAGGTAATAAGTGGTGCAATGGTTATTTCCTTCTTGGTATCATCACTTTCATAGCTGCCAAGTGCGGATTTTGATATTCCGGTAGCTTCTTCAAGTTCTACTAGGGACAGCCCTGCAGCTGTTCTTAAATCTTTTAATTTCTCTCCAAGCGTTAGCTTGCAATTCATCTATATCACTTCTTTCATTTATACTCACAAAAGGTTACCGACACATTATACAGCAGAACAACAGTTCACATCAACAAGGATTTCCATAAGCGTGGAAATTCTTATTTTTTTGCAAAAAATCCTACCTTTTGGATATACGGGATGCGGCCTCTGATTTTGAGAAAATCGCTATACAAACAAAAAAACTAAATGAGCGTTCCAAATCAATACCGATTCGGGGAAGCTAAGCGATGACCGGAAAACCGTGAGCGAGCCAAGGTCGTGATAACGGCACAGTCCAAAACAGTCCACAGGGCTAAAGAAACCAGAGGTTACCTGCCAGGAATTGAGGAGGGGAGACGACAAAAAGAAATATTAACAGGAGGAAAGATGAAGAAGCGATTTAATTAATTTTATGGAGATCAAGCGCAGTTGTTTGCTTTCTATAGAACACCAAAAGCATTTTTCCAAAGTGACGAATACAAAGATTTATCGGCGGAAGCAAAGATTCTATATGGAATTCTTTTAGACCGGGTATCTTTGTCAGCAATGAACGAATGGAAAGATGAAGCCGGCAGGGTATTTATCTACTGCACTTTAGAAAGCATACAGGAAGCGTTGGGATGTGCACATCAAAAGGCAACTAAGTTATTGCGTGAATTAGAAAAAGCGGGACTGCTTGAACGTAAGAAACAAGGGCTTGGAAAGCCGGATATTATCTATGTTATGAACTTTGCAGATAATCTGTTTTCAGCATTCAAGAGTGATGAAAATCATCATTCCGGAGAGCTGAAAATCAGCACTACAGAGTGCTTAAAATCATCAGGTAATAATACTGATAAAAATTATATTGATATTAATAATATTAATCCTATCTTATCAGCGGATGAAGATGTGGATATGGATGAGAGACGGTCATATAAACAGTATTTTGATGAACAGCTCTGTGTAGATGCTCTTTATCATGATAATCCTTATGACAGAGAAAGTATTACGGAAATAATGGAGCTTATTCTTGATACGGTCTGCTCTAAGAGAAAGACAATACGGATTGCTGGTGATGACAAGCCACTAGAGGTAGTCAAAAGCAGATTTATGAAGCTGGATTATAGCCATATATCCTATGTGTTGTCCTGTCTTAAGGAGAATTCCACACAGGTTAGAAACATTAAGCAATATCTGTTAGCTGCGCTTTACAATGCACCACTGACAATCAGTAATTATTATCAAGCAATGTATAACAATGACCATGCGAATGGGCTTGTTTAGGAGGAAATGACAAATGAAGGAATACAGAACGAAACAGATTAATTTCAGGGTTACAGAAAGTGAATATGCCCGTATCAGTGAGAGAATGCAGGAGGCAGGAGTCAACCATCCTTCTGCATATTTAAGAAAAATGGCGATGGATGGATATATCTTAAAGCTTGATTTGGGTGATTTACAGGAGATTCAAAGGCTGGCAAGAATCAATTCCAACAATATAAATCAGATTGCAAAACATGCAAATGAAACCGGAGCTGTTTATAAGAGTGATGTTGAAGAACTTACCGCAGGTCAGAAAGAAATCCAGAAACTGCTCCGTGGCATTTTTTCTGAACTGGCAAAGATTCAGTAGGAGGTAACGGTACTATGGCGGCGACGAGATTAATTCCCATGCATCTGCAAAAGAGCAGGAGCATGGGACAGTGCTTAAAGGAAAGAACTGATTATGCAAAAAATGATGAGAAGACCGAAGCCGGGCAATTTGTTTCATCTTATGAATGTGATCCCAGTACCGTGGATTTGGAATTTGAAATCACAAAGAATCAGTATGCGGTTAACACCGGAAGAAATCCAAAAGAAAAGGATGTAATTGCTTATCAGATTAGGCAATCCTTTAAGCCCGGTGAAACTACACCGGAAGAGGCAAACCAGATAGGATACGAAACGGCGATGCGATGGACGAAAGGAAAACATGCTTTTATTGTTGCAACTCATGTGGACAAGGCACATATCCATAACCACATTGTTTACAATTCCACCACACTGGATGCGCAGCATAAGTATAAGAATTTCTTCCTGTCGTCATTTTCGCTAAGGCGATTAAGTGATCTTATCTGCTTAGAACATGGCCTTTCTGTTATTCCTGAGAAGAAGCCGGGGGAGTGGCAAAACCGGACAACTTATCCGAAAAAAGAAACCAAAAGAGATGATATCCGCAATCTGATAGATTCGATTTTTGAGAGGAAAAGGCCAGATAGCTTTGATGAATTTTTAAGAGCACTTGAAGGTAACGGCTATGAAGTTAAACGGGGAAAATATATTTCTGTTAAAGGAAAAGAACAGAAGAATTTCCTGCGACTTCGCTCACTTGGAAACGGATATACAGAAAAAGATATTGAAAAGAGAATTGCCGGTGAAGTAATTGATATTGTTTCAGATGATCCAAGAAATGTGATTGCAGGGAAGAGAGCGGAGCAAAAAACGGAAAAGAAGGTAGATACCGTTCTTGATATTCAGAGCATCATTGCAAAGAATAAAGGTCCTGGATATGAGCGTTGGGCAAAGCTTCACAATATAAAGGCTATTTCCAAAACTTTGATTTTCTTAAGTGAAAAAGGCCTTGGAGATTATGAAAAGTTGAGCGAAGCAGCAAAAGAAGCAACTGATAAATTTGATTATTTATCTGCAAGACAAAAGGAAATTGAAGCACGTTTGGCCGAAATAAAAGCTCTTCGTCAGCATATTTTCAATTATTCTAAGTCGAGGAAAATCTATATGGAATATAAGACAAGGAAATTTGATGCCAACTTTTTTGAAGAACATCGAGAACCATTGACATTATATCAGGCGGCAAAAGATGCATTCAAAAAATATGATGGACCGATTCCTACAATCAGGGAACTGGATGCAGAATTTCAAAAGTTGGTTAAAGAGAAAAATCAAATCTATTCAGAATTCAAGATTGCAAGAACAGAGATGAGGGAACTTCTATCTGCAAAACAGAATGTAGAACATTTTCTTGGAGAGCAGAATCGGCTGGAGCAAGACATTCAAAAGAAGAAAGGTGATACCTCATTATAGGAGTTGATTTTGATAAAAGTGTTTTGCAGCTCCGAGCCGAAGGTGAGGTTTGGGGGGATTGGGGAATTCGTCCCCAACAAGCAAAATCGATATTCGCTAACGGATATCATTGCTTGCAATCTTTTATAAAGAACTTAATAAGAAAAAATAAATTGAGAAAAGAAAGGAATTTAAAAATGAAAGAAGTATTATTTTTGCAAGAAATAAACATGGCACCCAAAGCAATACCTGCATGTATTCCGTTAGCCTATGATGCAATAGCCAGACTGAATGGCAAACTTGCAGAAGCGGACAAAGCGTTAAAGAAATCATCACAGACGATCCCGGTATGGAAAAAATATCTGCTTACCATAGAGGAAGCAGCATCTTATTTTGGCATAGGTGAGAAGAGGCTAAGACAGCTTGCAGCAGAAAATGCCGGAGCGGAATATATTATGGAGATTGGAACTCAGATTAGAATAAAAAGACCTGAGTTTGAAACATATTTAAGCACAGCGTATGTAGTATGACAACAGAAAATATAATGACACAAACGGCAAATGTCGTGACACTAAGGACCTCCTATGGTAGAATTACAATCACGGGATGGTCCTTTCTTATTTACTTGGAAAATAGAAAGGAGACCGAATATGAGCGAAAAGAGAAGAGATAACAGAGGACGTATTTTACACACAGGAGAGGTTCAGCTTTCCACCGGACAGTACAGATATAAGTATGTAGATAATTATGGGGATGAGCGTTATTGTTACAGTTGGCGACTTGACCATAATGACAGAATGCCGGTGGGAAAGAAACATACAGAATCTCTCAGAGAAATGGAAAAGAAAATCGAAGCAGATCAGTTTGATCACATTGTTGTAAACGGAGGCAAACTTAATGTGCTTGAACTTGTAGAAAAGTATATTTCGGTAAAGAACGGAGTAAGACCTACTACAATGGCTGGATATGGAACAGTAATTAATCTTCTTAAGAAGGATCCGTTTGGCAGAAAGAGAATTGATACTGTGAAAATCTCAGATGCAAAGGCATGGCTTATTAAGCTTCAGCAGAAGGATGGAAAGAGTTACAGCTCCATTCATACAATTCGTGGAGTGCTTCGACCTGCATTTCAGTTAGCAGTTGACGATGATTTGATTCGCAAAAATCCATTTGGATTTCAGCTTGTTGATGTGGTTATCAATGACAGCATCAAAAGAGAAGCCATCAGCAGAGAGGAAGAACGAAAGTTTATGAAGTTTATAAAAGAAGATGCACATTACTGTCGATATTATGACGGAATGTATATTCTTTTTAAGACGGGACTTCGAATCTCTGAGTTTTGCGGTTTAACTTTGTCAGACATTGATTTCAAGAATCACAGAATTAATGTAGATCATCAGCTGCAGAAAAAGGGGAAGCGTGGATACTATATTGAGGAAACCAAGACTGACAGCGGAACAAGAGTATTGCCGATGTCAGCGGATGTAGAGGAATGCTTTAAGCGTATTATTGAGAATCGTAATCCTCCGAAGATTGAGCCGATGGTGGATGGCAGAAGTGGTTTCTTATTTTTTGATAAGGATGGAAGCATTTCTTATTCGCTTCATTGGGAGCATTATTTCAAGCATGCTCTTGATAAATACAATGGCATCTATAAGGTGCAGCTTCCGACCATTACTCCGCATGTATGCCGTCATACCTATTGTACAAACATGGCTAAGTCCGGAATGAATCCTAAGGCTTTACAGTACCTTATGGGGCACTCTGATATAAGTGTGACACTTAATGTTTATACCCATGTTAAGTTCGAGGATGCCAAGGCTGAGATTGAAAGAATTGCAAATGTCTAATCCATTTACCGTGTAAAATACCGAGGTGTAAAGGCGATATTTTTACACCTTATTTTACACCTTTTGCTTACAAAACTATGCCATGTTATACCAATATATGCCAAGTTAGCAGAGTATAAAAATGGCTGAAACACTTGAAAATAAAGGAAAAAGCGTATGATTAGAGTCTTATTCATTTGCCACGGCAACATCTGCCGTTCCACCATGGCTCAAAGCGTATTCACCCACCTCGCCCGCCAGTCCCATCTCGATTCCTATTTCGAAATTGATTCGGCAGCGACTAGTACAGAGGAGATTGGGAATCCGCCGCACCATGGGACAAAGAGAAAATTACAACAGGAGCAGATTCCGTTGATTCCGCATCGGGCGAGACAGATGACACGCGCGGATTATACATATTATGATTATCTGATCGGAATGGATGGTGCGAATATCCGGAATATGACGCGGATTGCCGGTGGTAGTGATGTGGAAGGGAAGATTTACAAGATGCTGTCATTCGCGGACTATGAGAAGACGCATAGGTTGAGCGAGGCATGTGATGTGGCTGATCCGTGGTATACCGGCGATTTTGACCAGACATTTGAGGATGTTTTGGTAGGTTGCAAGGGCTTGCTCGCCTACATCATAGACAAAGAACAACTGCATAAGTAAAACAGCATTTACGCGTATTTAACATATGCGAGATAACATATTTAACAACCCCTGTTTATTATGAAATAGAAATCATAATAAATGGGGGTTTTTACATGAAGAGTATGTGGCAGATCCTGCCGGAACTATTCACATATTAAAGAAGAAGGGTTTAGAAAATGGCACAGATATTATACAAAGACATCATCAAGAACAAAGAGATTAACGAATTTATCAAGAAAGGCGATGCGAATTTAGCCACGCTTGGCTATACGGAGCATTCGAAGACACATTGCACGCTGGTGGCAGAACGGGCGGCATATCTGATGGAGAAGTTCGGACATGCTGACGCGGAGATCGAACTTGCGAAGATCGCCGGATATATGCATGATATTGGAAATGCAGTCAATCGTGAACATCATGCCGAGTATGGCGCGCTCCTTGCAAATGATATCCTGCGGCGGATGGATATGCCGTTTACAGATCGTGCAACCATCGTTTCTGCGATTGGGCATCACGACGAGTCAACCGGAGGTGCCGTGGATATTGTGTCAGCGGCGATGATTATTGCGGATAAGACGGATGTCCGCAGAAGCCGTGTGCGTTCGCGTGATAAGTCGACCTACGATATTCACGACTGGGTGAATTACGCAGTCACGGAAGCGAATCTGAAGATCAATCGGGAGAAACGCCAGATTGCATTGGAACTCAAAATTGACGAGAAGATCTGTACGATGTATGAGTATTTCGATATTTTCCTTGGACGCATGCAGATGTGCCGGCACGGGGCGGAGTTGTTCGGAGCGAAATTCAAGCTGACTGCCAATGGCAGTAAGGTACTGTAAAATCTTCTGTGGATATTCCTGTAGAAAAATGCTATAATTACAATAATTGTAAACTGATTCCGGAGTGCTTGTTTGACAATGCTCCGGTTATTTGGTTAGCAAACTATAGTATAAATATGGGGGAAGCGTATGAAACTAAAATGCACAAATGTCTTGGTTACAATCGCGATGATCTGCAGTGTGCTGGCTATGATTATGAACTGGATTATTTACTTTGGACCGCAGGACAAATATGTTCAATCTTTTGGCGTGGATGTAAACACCGAACGAATCTTTGATGTCCGCTGCATTATATGTCCGATTTTGATTGTGGCCTTGTATATTCTTGCATGCACCATCACACGGAAATCGCAGAAGAAAAGAACCGGATTGGCGATTTCAGTCATTGTTCTTGTGAGCCATATTATTTTAAATGTATTAAATGTTGTATGTGTGGTTGCAGTAAACCGGGAATATGCCTTTTTTTATGGGGCGTCAGTGCTGGCGAAAGCTTCGATTCTGAATAATATGAGGAATTTTATGGAAAAACCATTTCATATATTGGCTATGATATTTCTGGCAATCACGATTGGAACGCTATGCGGAAGGGATAATAACATGCAGCAGACACCATACTATGGTGATCCGATGTACCAAATGCCGAACAATGGGTATAATACGCAGCCTCAATCCGGACAATCGTTGTAAGGCATAAAATCATATACAGACATTTCATAAAAAGGAGTTTATACAGTATGAAAATCGGAAGTCATGTTGGAATGAGCGGCAAAGAGATGATGCTTGGCTCGGTGAAGGAAGCGCTCTCTTATGGCGCAAATACATTTATGTTATATACAGGAGCGCCGCAGAATACGCGCCGGAAGGACGTGTCGGAGCTGCGCGTGGAAGAAGCGTGGGAGCTGATGCGGGCAAATGATATCACAGAGTTTGTGGTACATGCGCCGTATATCATCAATCTGGCAAATACGGTGAAGCCGGAGATCTACCAGCTGGCGGTTGATTTCTTAAAGACAGAGATCGAGCGGACCGCGGCAATGGGAAGCAAGACGCTTGTCCTGCATCCGGGTTCCCATGTGAATGCCGGTGTCGACGCAGGCATCGATAGTATTATTAAAGGGTTAAATGAGGTGCTTAACCAAGATACGCCGGTATATATCGCGCTTGAAACAATGGCAGGAAAGGGCAGCGAGATTGGCAGAAGCTTCGAGGAGCTGGCGCGTATCTATGATGGTGTCATTTATAATGACAAGCTGCGTGTCTGCTTTGATACGTGTCACACGAACGATGCCGGATATGATGTGGCAAATGATTTCGACAGCGTGATCGAAGAATTCGACAAGATCATTGGCAAGGATCAGATTGCGGTATTCCATATCAACGACAGCAAGAATCCACGCGGAGCGGCGAAGGATCGCCATGAGAACATCGGACTTGGTTCGATTGGGTTTGATGCATTGTATAAGATCGTATGGCATAAGGATTTCTTGGACGTACCGAAGATTCTGGAGACACCATATGTGAAATCACTTGCAGATGCGAAGAAAGCATTTCCGCCATACAAGGAAGAGATTGATATGCTCCGGAGTGGCGCGTATGATGCGGCAAGAATTACGAAGCTTGCGGAGTAAGTCATCCGAAGAAACTTAGACATATTGCGAAAACACACATGGAGCCGTCAGGCGACATGAAAAACAAAGAATCGAGAGTAGGAAATATGGCAGTCAGAGATGAAATTATAAAGACACTGGAAGAAAACAGAGGCACCTATCTGTCTGGCGAGCAGCTTGCGAAGAAACTATCTGTCAGCCGGGCAGCAGTGTGGAAGGCCATCCGCAAATTGCAGGAGGATGGATTTGCAATCGAGGGCGTGAACAACAAAGGCTACAAGCTGGCGGAGGATACGGATGTGTTGTCTGTACAGGGAACGGCGAAATATCTGGACGTCGAGTGCCCGGTGCGGTTGGAAGTGTTCCGCTGTATCAACTCCACGAACCTTGCACTCCGTGAGCGGACGCAGGAGGAAGAAGGCCTGGTGCTTGCCGCGATGGAACAGACGAACGGACTCGGAAGACTGGGACGGTCGTTTATGTCGCCGGCAAATACAGGAATCTATTTCAGTATCCTGTTGAAGCCGCAGATTGCAAATCAGGAAGTGACGCTGCTCACGACAATCGCCGCCGTGGCAGTGTGCGAAGCAATCGAGAAATACACGGACAAGAAACCACAGATCAAATGGGTCAACGATATCTTCATCGATTCGCACAAGGTATGTGGCATCCTGACACAGGCGGCATTCCAGATGGAAAACTTAGACCCGGAATACGTGATCGTTGGAATCGGAATCAATCTGTATATGCCGACGGAAGGATTCGGTAAGGAACTGGAAAATATTGCCGGTTCTGTCCTGCAGGAGCAAAGCGGTGACATCAAGAATAAGATTTTGGCAGAGACACTGAACCGCTATTTCTATTACTACAAAAACTTTGTGAAGAAAGAATTCATCGCGGAATACAAGAAGCGCAGCCTGGTTCTTGGAAAAGGTATCCGTGTTGTGACAAAGGATGGTGAGCGCAAGGCAACCGCACTTGATATCGACGACATGTGCCATCTCCTTGTCGAGTACGAGGATGGCACCCGCGAAAACCTCTCAACCGGTGAAATCAGTATCCGGCTGCAGTAATACGTGATAACCAAGGGAAAATTGGATATAATATGTGTGTATGATTCATTGTTACAATTAAATAATTACAAATGAAACAATATGTAGATTCGAGTTGCACAGAATACTTATTATTAAGCAGACCATTGGAACACGCTGGTACTTAATGAGCAGGGCAATAAGAAATAAATAATTGATGTATGATATTCCTGCGAATTTAGTACCACTGCGTGTGGAAGTGAGCGAGAGCGCGTCTGCGAAGAATAAGTATTCTGTGCAACTCGGTCAGTATAGTAGGATTCGTAACTGTTTGATTTGTAAAACAACGAAAGGAGACACATATTATGAAGATACTATTTTACGACGCAGCAACCTACGACGTGGAATCCTTCGAGAAAGAACTTACCCATTTCCCGGACATCGAGATCATCTACCACGAAGTTGATATTTCTCCGAAGACTGTATCACTCGCACAGGGCTGCGATGCAATCTGTGCATTTGTAAACTCGGATCTGAGCGCGCCGGTACTGGAGAAGCTTGCTGCAATAAATATCAGACTGGTGCTGCTTCGCTGTGCCGGGTTTAATAATATAGATTTGGAAAAGGCAAATGAACTTGGCATTACGGTGCTGCGTGTGCCGGGCTATTCTCCGGAAGCCGTTGCGGAGCTTGCGATTACACTGGCGCTTGCGGTCAACCGCCATGTACACAAAAGCTACATCAAGGTGCGGGAGAATAATTTCAGCTTAGTGGGATTAACCGGAGTGAATTTTTATGGGAAGACCGCGGGCATCATCGGGACCGGAAAGATCGGTGCTGCAATGTGCCGGATCTGCCGTGGATTTGGTATGCGCGTAATCGCGTATGATATGTACCCGAATAAAGAGCTGGAATTCGTGGAATACATGCCGCTCGAAGACGTGCTGAAGCAGAGTGACTTGATTTCCCTGCATTGCCCGCTCACAGACGAGACTTATCACATGATCAACAAGGATACGATTGTACAGATGAAGGATGATGTGATCTTAGTCAATACATCCCGCGGTGCGCTGGTCGATTCAGAGGAACTGATACAGGGTATCCGGCAGGGCAAATTCTTCGGCGTCGGTCTGGATGTCTACGAGGAAGAGGGAGACAATGTATTTGAGAACCGGGAGGACGAGCTGTTACAGCATTCTATCACAGCCAGATTGCTTTCATTCCCCAATGTTATTATTACGTCCCATCAGGGGTTTCTGACGCGGGAGGCACTTGCGGCAATCAGCCGGACAACCTTACAGAATGCGGTTGATTATGAAAATAGAACCATCCATGAAGCCAATCAGGTAAAATAAATTGCAAGATTATAACAATCATAAGTACGGGCAGATGTATGTATCACACATATATCTGCCCATTTTTGCTGTTTTTATCAAATAGATGTGGATTTAAAAATGAATCTATGATAAAATGGCTCTTATCTGCTGTTTATAGGACAACAAAATGAAATCAGACAGCAAATAACGGACAAGATGCATGATACAGAATTCTTTATAAGAGGGTATGTGTTGTGAATCGAGAACGAAAAAAAGAGAGGGAAAAAGGATGGAAGAAAAGAAGCGACACTCATTTGGTGGATCAATCGGATTCGTACTTGCGGCGGCAGGTAGTGCGGTTGGTCTTGGAAATATCTGGCGGTTTCCGTATCTGGCAGCCAAGGATGGAGGCGGATTATTCTTAGTCGTCTATATCATTCTGGCATTGACATTTGGCTACACGCTGCTGACTACGGAGATTGCGATCGGTCGAAAGACGAAACAGAGCCCGCTCACGGCATATACGAAGCTTCATGATAAATGGGGATTCTTAGGTGCTATTGCGAGTATTATACCGGTTATCATCATGCCGTATTACTGTACGATCGGTGGCTGGGTAGTAAAATATTTCTTTGTATTTTTGACGGGACATGGAGCTGAAGCTGCACAGGATGGATTCTTTACCGGATTCATCACGTCACAGTGGGAACCAATCATTACATTTGTGATCTTCCTTGCAGTATCCGCATTTATCGTATTCCGCGGTGTCAATAAGGGAATTGAGTCTACATCGAAGATTATCATGCCAATCCTGCTTGTCATGATTTTTGGAATTGCAATATTCTCATTAACGTTGAAAAATACAAATGATGCAGGTGAAGTAGTAACCGGTCTGCAGGGATTCAAGGTGTATATTGTTCCGAATCTCGAGGGACTGACAATCGGAAAGTTATTTACGGTTTTGATCGATGCACTCGGTCAGTTGTTCTTCAGCTTGTCTGTGGCAATGGGTATCATGATTACATATGGTTCGTATGTGAAGGATGATGCAAACCTTGGAAAATCAATTAATCAGATTGAGATTTTTGATACGGTTGTTGCATTTCTTGCAGGTGCAATGATCATTCCGGCTGTGTATGCATTTATGGGAACAGAGGGTATGTCATCCGGACCAAGTCTGATGTTTGTATCTTTGCCAAAGGTATTTGCTGCAATGGGTGTTGCCGGAAATATAATCGGTACAATCTTTTTTGCAATGGTATTGTTCGCTGCAATTACAAGTGCGGTATCCGTCATGGAGGCAGTTGTATCATGTATTATGGATGCATTCCATACAAGCAGAACAAAGGCCGGCACAATCGAGGGAATCTTCGCACTGATCGTTGGTATCATTGTCTGCCTCGGATACAATAAGCTGTACTTCGAGTTCAAGCTTCCGAATGGTTCAACGGCGCAGATCCTAGATATCATGGATTACATCAGTAACAATCTGCTGATGCCGATCGTAGCACTTGCAACCTGTATTCTCGTTGGATGGGTCATCAAACCGAAGAATGTGATCGAAGAAGTAGAAAAGAGCGGTTGTAAGATGGGAAGAAAGCGGCTTTACACTGCTATGGTAAAGGTCATCGCTCCAATCTTCCTGATCCTGCTTTTGCTGCAGACACTCGGAATCATGAAACTGTAAACATAAATTCTTCCTTAACACAAGGTAAGGAATCCTTGCCAGACGGGGAAATAACGAATAACAACAAGAAACTCAGCAAGATATTACGCAAAGATTGAATTGTGTGATTACAGTTAAAATCGTAATAAGAGTCAAAATAGATTTTTATCTTCGCGGGAAATCGTGAATTATAGAAAATAGCACAGAATGTATTAATAAACAGACCATTGGAACACGCTGGTACTTAATGAGCAGATCAATAATTGATAATAATCAATAATCGTAAATCTGCGAATTTAGTACCACTGCGTGTGGAAGTGAGCGAGAGCGCGTCTGTGTTTAATCATTCTGTGCTATTTTCTATATCATATATATTATTCGCGGAGATACAATTATAAAGTTTTAATTATATCCAACAGTTCTTTTGGAACATTCATATTTCCCCGTCCGATTCCCATCTGTATATTTGGCTTCACAACCCCATGGAAATCCGAGCCGCCGGAGATTGCCAGCCCGTATTTGGCAGCCAGCGAGCGGAGCTTCTCACTTTCAAAGCGGTTGTTCGAAGAGTGGAATGCCTCAAGCCCTTTTAAACCAAGGGACTTCAGATATGCTAACAGCTCATCAATCTGTGCATAACCAAGATGATAGAGCAGAGGATGTGCCAGAAATGCCGCTTTGCCATAAGTCGTTAAGATACGCATAGCAGTCTCACAGGTAACCTGTGGCTTCGGCAGGTAATATTTGCAGCCGATGCCGATGTATTTGCGGAACGCGGTATCCTTGTCTTTGCAGACACCTTCCTCGACAAGAACTCTTGCGAAATGTGCCCGTGTGATGACGCTGTCCGGGTTGCCGTGAAGCAGCTTCTCCATCGTGACAGGGAGACCATCTGCCTGCATCATCGCTACCATTTTCTCATTTCTTCCCTCACGTGCTTCCTTTAATACGGCAAGCTCTTTTTGAAGCTCCGGGTTTTCATAGTCCATATAGAAGCCCAGAATATGAATCTCACGATTGTTATAGTAGCAGGACAGTTCGATGCCCGGCACTACCTCCAAAGGCTTGTCCTTTGTATAGTCTAAGATTTCTGCCACGCCATCGACCGTGTCGTGATCGGTCAGGGCAATCGCGGAAAGTCCCATCCGCATTGCTTCGTCGGCAACCTCTGCCGGTGTCAGAGAACCGTCGGACGCATTGGAATGTACATGTAAATCGATTCGTTCCATATTACCAACCTCCTTGTGATCGTGTTTGATGTATTATTTTATATCACAGCTTGTACCATCTGTTTTGTTTAGGTGATGCAAATCCATATCGGATAAGCGGATTATTTATTCTTCAGAATATTCAACAGCTCATCCGGTGAGAATGTATATTTCGTGTGACAGAAGTCGCACACAACTTCAATTGGCTTGTTATCGGCAATCATAGCGCCAAGCTCTTTTCTGCCAAGGCTGATAACTGCCTGCTCGACACGCTCCTTGCTGCAATCGCAGACATACGCACAAGGCATGGAATCGGTCAGCTCGACATCATAGCCTTCAAACAATTTCCGTACGATAGCTTCCACAGACATGCCCTGCTTGAGAAGCGCAGTGAAAGAAAAACCTTTCAGACGTTTCTCCAGCTCGTCAATCAATGCGTCCTCAGCAAATGGCATCAGCTGGATGATAAATCCACCGGCATTTGCTACGGATGTATCGTCGTTGAACAGTACGCCCAGAGCCACAGAGCTTGGAATCTGGTCACTTGTTGCAAAATAGTAGGTCAGATCCTCTGCAATCTCGCCGCTTACCAGATGGGTGTCGCCGACATATGGCTCCTTCAGACCGATATCTTTGATGACGCTTAAGACACCGAGATCCACAGCCTTTGCGACATCGTTTGCAGGAAGCATAACCTCCGGTTCGCTGACATATCCCTTGACATGTCCGTTTGCATCGGCAGTGACAAGCATACCGGAGATCGGCCCCTGGCACTGGATACGGAGTGTTAATTTGTCGGTATCATTTTTACACATGGCGCCCATCAGCACGCCTCCGGTCAACAGTCTGCCGAGTGCGTTCGTAACAACCGGGCTGGTATGATGTGTAATTCTTGCTTTTTCCACAGTATCGGTAGAGTTGCAGGCGAAGAAACGAACCTGCTTGTTCGCTGCCATGCCACGAATCATTGTATCTGCCATAAATGTATCCTCCTTAAAATGAGTGCCTGAATTTTGTATATATACTTGCATGTGTTGTTATTTATGATTGATGCAGTGGTATACAAAATTACTGTATATATTGTTTCTTTGAATTCTTGTTTCGTGTTTCTTTCGCGATGATATAGATCCGCTCACAGTTCTCGTCTGCCGGTTCGTGTGTGAATGCATCATAGGCGGCCAGAAGGGTGAGACCGGAATCGGTTACCATCTGTTTCATCTGCTTTAGTGTGTACCCTTTTTGCACATGTAATTCCTCATATTTGCGGAACAGGTTATCGTCGGAATCCGAAGGTTCCTTTACGAACAGGCTTAAAGCAAGCTCGTTGATCGCTTCCTCTTCATCATAATAATTATCCCAGATAAAGCTGATATCATCCCGATCCTCAGCAATCGTCGCTTCGGCTACAACATCCCGGTAATAATGCTCCGTATGGAAGTCGAAGATGAAAAGTCCGTCCGGATCAAGGTAGTTATTGACGAGCGAAAATACATGCGTAAGCTCGTCCGGTTCGGTAATATAATTGACGCTGTCGCAGAGACTTACAATAGCTGCAACGGTTCCGTATAGCTCAAACTCACGCATATCCTGACACAGGTAGAGCGATGAAGAATGATTTTGTTCCCGCTTTTCATTTGCAATATCCAGCATGGCAGGGGAGTTGTCGATACCGATCATGTCGTATCCCAAATCTGCCATACGCTCGGTTATATTTCCGGTTCCACAGCCAAGCTCTGCCAGAATGCCGCTTGCAATATCATATTCCACAAGCAGGCCGTGCAGATAGTCTGCCCATGCGTCATAGGGAATGTTGTCCATGAGCGCATCGTAGACAGCAGCAAAATTTGAATATGCTTCAGCCATAGGGTACCTCCTTATTTTTCGTAAACACTAACTTTAAATTATAAAATAAAAGATAGTGAAAAACAAGGAAAAATCATATATAATAAAATGCGCGATTGATAGAGCGTATGTGAGATTTGGAGGATTACAATGAAAAATCAGATACAGACAATAAAATTAAAGAAGGAAAAGCATGCATTTTCGTATTGGCGCATCCCATTTTTTGCGGGCACGGGCATCTATCTGGAGGTGCTGTTTCATCTGGCGATTTATCAGAAACTCGAAAGCACGAGCATCTATCCGGTTTTGTTCGGTGCCACGTTGGGGCTTTTCTTAGCGGCACTCACCGTATGGCTGCCGCGCATCGGAAATGAGGTCATCGCACATGTCGGTCTTACCGTGTTCTGCGTGTATGATATCGTGCAGCTCATTTATTTCCGGATATTTGGGACATTTTTAAGTCTGGTGTCTGTCGGCGGCGCCGGAAATGCGATGGATTTCAAGGTCGTGATGTTCGAGAAGATCCGCCAGAATGTTGGATGGATGTTGCTGTTTATGTTGCCGGTGATCGCACTTGTTTTGCTGCGTGTATTTTTGATAAAGTTTGACAGACCGAAGATGAAAATAAGGCTTATAAGTGTGGCAAGTGCGGTTTGTCTGTGCACCATTTCCATCCTTCTGCTGAATGTGCAGGGACGCGCGATGTATTCGCCGTATCAGTTGTTCCACAACCAGTATGTGCTGGAGCTTTCGATGAACAAGCTCGGCGTATGTGTGACGACTGTGCGGGATGCGCAGACGATGATCACGGGTGGAAAGAAAGATGTGACATTTACTTTGGATGATACAGATATGCAGCCAGATGATGTGACGGCAACCGAAAGTGATGCAATGGAAGCTACGGCAACCGATACGGATGCGGCACCTGTGTATGTAGAACAGGTTGATCCGGCAGTTGATTTTAAGAAGTTATATCAGGCAGCCGAGGATGAACAGTTGAAGAATCTGTCCGCTTATTGTGTGCAGCAGACACCGACCATGCAGAACGAATATACGGGCATGTTTGAAGGGTATAATGTTGTATGCATTACCGCGGAGAGCCTGTGCAAATACGGTATCTACGAGAACTGCACACCGACGCTTTATAAGATCATGAATGACGGCTTTGTATTTGAGAATTACTATAATCCGATCTGGTATCACAGTACGATCGATGGAGAGTTTGTGGATTGTCTGGGACAGTATCCGTGTTCCTCAGAGTGGAGTTTTTATAAGTCAGCAGATACATATCAGCCGTATGCACTTGGCAATGCATTGAATGAGAAAGGCTACACAAGCAAAGCATACCACGACTTTGACTTCTATTATTATAACCGGAGTGAGACACATGCGAATATGGGATATGATTTCAAGGCAATCGATTATGGTCTGGATATCCCAAGCTATGTGACATATTCCGATTATGATACGATCGAGGCAGTATACAAGGAGTTTATTAACGAAGAACCGTTTCTGATGTATTTTATGACATTCAGTGGGCATCTTCCATATAATTACGATTACAATGCCATGTGCCTGAAGAACCGTGAGGAAGCAGAAAAATGCACAGAAGGAATGGACTTGCCGGAAGACGCGGTGGCGTATATTGCGGCACAGATGGAGCTTGATAAAGCGCTAGAGGATCTGATCAACAAGCTGGATGAAGCTGGAAAGCTGGAGAAGACCGTGTTCATCGTGACACCGGACCATTATCCATATGGACTGACAGACAGCGGCTACGATGCGCTTGCAGGCAAGAATGTATCCGATGATGCATTTGAAAAACATCATTCCTGCCTTGGCATCTGGTCTGCATCGATGGAAGAACCGGTTCCTGTCAAGAAGCTCTGCGCAAGCGTAGATGTCCTTCCGACTGTCTTGAATTTACTTGGCGTGACATATGATTCGCGCATCCTCGCAGGACACGATATCTTATCCGATTCGGAAGAACTTGTCATCTTCGCCGACCATAGCTTTAAGACAGACAAGATAGGTTATAACACGAAAACCGGAGAAGTGACCTACTATGTGGACGAAAAAACAGTTTCACAATCCTACATCGACGATAAGATTAAGGAAGTCGAAACGAAACTTTACATGTCCGATGAGGTCATCAACACCGATTTCTACGGCTATGTGTACGGCAGGAAATCAACAAACACCACAACAAACACCACCACATCAACCGAACAGCAAAACAAAGAATAACCACGAAAAACATACGAAAAGGTACAAAAAGATACGATTTAGCGGAATTTTGTTGTGAAAAGCAACGAAGTATGCTAAAGTGGATTCGATTGTAAATTTTTAAATTGATTCGACCTTCGGGCATGAGGAACTATATGTAGATTCGAGTTGTTCCGGATTTTCAATTCTAAAGCAGACCATTGGAGCACATCAGCACTTAACGAACGTAGTGAGTTTAGTGTCTGCTATGTGCGGAAGTGAGCGAGAGCGCGTCTGCGTAGAATGAAAATCCAGAACAACTCGGAGAAAGTGTAGAAGTTCTCATGCAGGGAGATAGAATAAGGAGGAAAACAAAATGACGAGAATCGGAATTTACGGATACGGAAATCTTGGCCGTGGTGTAGAAGCAGCCATTAATCAGAACGATGATATGGAATTAGTTGCCGTATTCACAAGAAGAAATCCAGATGAATTGGTTATTAAGAACCAGACAGCCAAGGTGTGCAACGTAAAGGACATGGCAGACTGGAAGGATAAAATCGATGTTATGATTCTGTGTGGCGGAAGCGCAACCGATCTTCCGGAGCAGACACCGGAATGTGCAAAATATTTCAACGTGATCGACAGCTTTGATACACACGCAAGAATCCCGGAGCATTTTGCAAATGTGGACGCAAACGCAAAAGCAAGCGGACATATCGGAATTATCTCCGTTGGCTGGGACCCGGGTATGTTCTCACTCAACCGCCTGTACGGAAATGCATTGCTTCCGGAGGGAAATGATTATACATTCTGGGGCAAGGGTGTCAGTCAGGGACATTCCGATGCCATCCGTCGTATCGCAGGTGTCAAGGATGCCAAGCAGTATACGATTCCGGTAGAATCTGCACTTGAGGCAGTTCGTAACGGCGAGAATCCGGCGCTTACAACAAGACAGAAGCATACAAGAGAGTGCTTTGTAGTGCTGGAAGAGGGCGCAGATGCGGCAAAGGTTGAGGAAGAAATCAAGACAATGCCGAACTATTTCGCAGATTACGATACAACGGTTCACTTCATTTCGGAAGAAGAACTGAAGACAAATCACAGCGGAATTCCACACGGCGGATTTGTACTCCGCAGCGGCGTGACCGGCTGGAACAAGGAGAACAAGCATATCATCGAGTACAGCCTGAAGCTTGATTCAAACCCTGAGTTTACATCCAGCGTACTGATTGCTTATGCAAGAGCGGCTCACAGACTTGCAAATGAGGGAGCAAGCGGCTGCAAGACCGTATTTGATATTGCACCGGCTTACCTTGTGAATAAAACAGGGGAAGAGCTTCGTGCATCCATGCTGTAAGATGCACCAGATACCATGTCGCCAACTGAATATGGGTGGCAGACAATAAGAAAGAAAACAAGGAGAGAAGAGAGAAGATGGAAGAAATCGCAAATTACGTGCCACAGATGTACGCAACATTCTGGGCATTAATTCCGCCGGTCGTGGCAATTGTGCTGGCACTCATTACAAAGGAGGTTTACAGTTCGCTCTTTTTAGGAATTGTGATTGGTGGACTGTTCTGGTCCAACTTCAGATTTGAAGCAACCGTAAACCATGTATTCAAAGACGGAATCGTCCGCGTGCTGACCAATTCATATAACATGGGTATTCTGGTATTTCTTGTAATACTCGGTGTCATGGTCTGTATGATGAACAAAGCCGGTGGTTCGGCAGCGTTCGGACGATGGGCAAGCGCCCATATCAAGACGCGGATTGGCGCACAGTTAGCGTCAGTTGCGCTCGGAGTTTTGATTTTTATTGATGATTATTTTAACTGCCTGACAGTTGGAAGCGTGATGCGTCCCGTGACAGACAAGCACCAGGTATCGCGTGCGAAGCTTTCGTATATCATTGATGCAACAGCAGCTCCGGTCTGTATCATTGCCCCGATTTCGTCATGGGCAGCAGCGGTAGCCGGATTCGTAGAGGGAGAGGACGGATTCTCCATCTTTATCCGTGCGATTCCATATAACTATTATGCGCTTTTCACGATTATATTTATGATTGTTTTGATCGTCAGAAAGATTGATTATGGTCCGATGCGGACACATGAAAAGAACGCTTTGAAGGGCGATATCTACACGACACCGGACCGTCCATATGCAAACGCGGAAAATGAAGTCGTTGAGACAAAGGGTAAAGTGATTGACCTTGTATTCCCAATGATCGTTCTGATTACAGCCTGTGTCATCGGCATGATTTACAGTGGTGGATTTTTCTCAGGCGTTGGATTTGTAGAAGCATTTTCGGGCAGTGATGCATCGGTTGGATTGATGTATGGCAGCTTCTTTGCACTTGTGATTACGATTATCTATTATATGTTCCGCCGCGTATTGAAATTCAGCGAATCCATGTCTTGTATTCCGGAAGGATTTAAAGCGATGGTTCCTGCGATTTTAATTCTGACATTTGCCTGGACATTGAAGGCGATGACAGACAGCCTTGGCGCAAAAGAATTTGTGGCAGAGCTCGTGAAGAGTACGCCGGATGCGCTGCTTAGCTTCCTGCCGGCACTTGTATTTATCATTGCATGCTTCCTCGCGTTTGCAACCGGAACCTCATGGGGAACCTTCGGTATGCTGATTCCGATCGTTGTAAATGCATTCGAGGGAACAAACGCAACGATGATGATCATTTCCATCTCTGCATGTATGGCAGGTGCCGTATGTGGAGACCATTGTTCACCGATTTCGGATACGACAATTATGGCATCCGCAGGTGCGCAGTGTAATCACATCAATCATGTAAGCACACAGCTTCCATATGCGATTACAGTTGCACTTGTATCGTTCGTCACATATGTTATTGCCGGATTCTTTGGTAATAGCAAGGGACTTCCGGGAGTAATGAAGAGTCCTGTGATTCCGCTGGTAATCGGTCTGATTTTACTGTATGTTGTGTTGCAGGTGATCAAGGCAGTTGAGAAAAAGAAAGATCCAATTGATGCAGAATAAGAGGCTTGAAATGAAAAAGGCAAAAGGAAGTATTATGTTGCTGTTTGCCGCGTTCTTCTGGGGAACGACGTTTGTGGCACAGACAACAGCATCCGATCAGATTGGAACATTTACATTTAACGGAAGCCGCTCCATAGTTGGAGCGGCATTTCTTGCGATTTTGATTCTCGCTCGCACGGGAATGAAGAAGCAGAAAGCAAAGGTAAGTGGAGAACCGGTCGAAAAAGAAAGTATAAAACGGACCGTGATCGGTGGTATCCTCTGTGGCTGTGTGTTGTTTTTCGCAACGAATCTGCAGCAGAGTGGTATCGCGGCATATCCGGAAGGTGTGGCCAGCTCCGGCAGATCGGGATTCCTTACCGCAACGTATGTGGTTATGGTTGCAATCGTATCCGGATTACTCGGGAAGAAATTACATAAGATCGTTTATGTGGCAGTTTTTGTCTGCCTTGGAGGTATGTACATGCTGTGCATGTCCGGCGGTATCGGCAATCTGTATTTTGGAGATCTGCTTGGACTTCTGTGCGCAGTCTGTTTCACCGGACATATCCTGACGGTCGATCATTTTAACGACTGTGACAGCGTGAAGATTTCGTGCATCCAGTTTATTACGAACGGTGTGTTATCCCTAATCTGTATGGCAATCTTTGAACAGCCGGCATGGAGTGATCTTGCCGCTGCGTGGTTCCCAATCCTATATGCGGGTATCTTCTCGAGCGGTATCGCATATACGCTTCAGATCGCAGGACAGAAATATGCAGATCCGGCAGTTGCATCCATCGTGATGAGTCTGGAATCTGTATTTGCAGTGCTCGGTGGATTCGTCGTATTGCATGAGGTGTTAGCACCGCGGGAAATCGTTGGCTGCGTGCTTGTGTTCACCGCAGTGATCTTGGCACAGGTGCCGCAGATGCGAAAGTAGAGGCTATTATTTGATTGTGCTTGCATTTTTATAATAATCTTGTATATTATCTGTATTGAATGAGGTGTATGTTTCCGGACTGCACTGGGGGAGTCACTCTGTGGCTCTCTTTTTTGTTATCAAATAAAAGTGAATAGTCACGCAGTTTCGTGATAATCGGAATCGCAATTGCTTCGAACAACAAAAATCTACTTTAATTCGATATGAACAAATTGCAAATGAACTATTTTGGTGTAAAATGTAATTAGCAAGTAGCGGAGGATAAGTATGAGAGACTATAGTTTTGGAAATTTTATCAGTACACTACGACAGAGAAAAGGCCTGTCTCAATATCAGTTGGGTGTACTTGTCGGCGTTTCAGATAAAGCGGTGTCAAAATGGGAAAATGGAGAATCAGAACCGTCAATTGATAAGTTAATCAAGTTATCGAAATATTTTGGAGTTAATATTGATGAATCAATGTCATTTAGATAAGGTTTTTTATGATGAAAACAGTATATCATATGCGTTCATGCATTGAAAATACTGTTCAGTTAAGAAATGCTGTATTTTTTAGGTGCACTAATGCGTAGAAAGCAGGTGTATGATGAGTTCAAATCATTTTTTGTGTATGACAAAAAGACAGATTGCATATCTGCCTCATAACGCAGTATAATGGTAACGAGATTTATGCAACCCGATACATGAAATTCCTATTTCTCTTTGGACGGAGGTGGATAGGATATTTTCGATTGTACCTGACAGGTGTCAGATACTTTTGTATGAGAAGCATGGTCTCTGTTTCGTTACCACCGTGTTTGAGATATGCCTTGCATATGTTTACTGCGATGGTGTATTTGAGTTCACGGAAGCTTGTTTCCACGCTCCAGCGCATCCGGTAAAGTTTATTGATTTCTTCCAGAGGAAATTCTTCTTCTGAAAGATTGGTGGCAATACAGATCTAGGTTCCATTATCAAGGCGAATACGTACTATACGGAATTCAATATCGTAATACATGCAGTTTTCATCAAGAAAATCAAAATCGGTAGAAGGCTGAAGTATGGTATAGGTGTTAGGATTCCCCCAGTGTTTCTTTCGTATGGCGTCTGGTAAGTGTTGTTCTTATATGAGTATCGAATTCGCTGTCAGGCAAATTCATCGAGTTCTGTGATGCAGCTGTCGAGTGTGGATTTTTAATTAGATAAGAAAAAATCAGCCATAACGAGCATCCTTGAAATATGTTTATAATCAAGGCTTGCGCAACATATATTGGCTTACTTGTCAACTGCTTTTTGTAATATTTTTAAAGTTTTTAGGCATAAAAACAGTGGCTTTCTATGACAGAAAACCACTGAAATGATGTGTAACTGAATGGCATTGATTGTTCAAGAAAAAAACTCATTGACATATTTCAATCTATTTAGGAGGATAAACGATCATGTGTACAGCAGCAACTTATAAAACAAAAGATTTTTACTTTGGACGAACCCTCGATTATGAATGCTCTTATGGTGAGCAGATAGTAATTACACCACGTAATTATGCGTTTAATTTTCGCCATGTTGGCGATATGAAAAATCATTATGCAATTATTGGAATGGCTCATGTTGCAGAGGATTATCCTTTGTATTATGATGCTATGAATGAAAAAGGAGTGGCAATGGCAGGACTGAATTTTGTCGGAAATGCTGTTTATGCCGAGATTAAGCCAGATGTGGAAAATATTGCACAGTTTGAATTTATTCCGTGGATTTTAAGTCAGTGTTCTTCTTTAGTTGAAGTTCGCGAGCTTCTTGAACGAATTAATATTGTTAATACTCCTTTCAGCGAGCAATTACCATTAGCACAATTACACTGGATCATTTCTGATGAGAATGAGTCAATTACGGTAGAATCTATGGCAGATGGTTTGCATATTTATGACAATCCAGTAGGAGTGCTTACGAATAATCCGCCATTTCCACAGCAGATGTTTCAACTAAATAATTATATGTATTTATCTCCTAAACAGCCCAGAAATACTTTCAGCGAAACTTTGACTCTTGATGCATATAGTAGAGGTATGGGAGGATTAGGTCTTCCGGGAGATCTCTCATCTTCCTCACGTTTTGTACGTGTAGCTTTTACAAAGGTAAATGCAATTTCAGGTGAATCAGAGGAAGAAAGCGTTAGCCAATTCTTCCACATTCTCGGATCTGTGGATCAGCAACGAGGATGTTGCGAAGTAGCGGATGGAAAATATGAAATCACATTGTATACGTCGTGTTGTAATGTTACAAAAGGTATTTATTATTACAATACTTATGAAAACCATCAGATCAGTGCAGTAGATATGCATGTAGAAAATCTGGATAGTGATAAAATGATTTGTTATCCAGTAATTCAAGGAGAACGAATCAACTATCAAAATAAATAATGTTTTGAGATCAGGGATGAGGTAGAAAGGAAAGTTCCATGACAAAAGATGAAGTAAAAAAAATCAGGATGGACAGTCCGGAATCACTACAGTTTTTAAATAATGCTACAAAATTTTATAATTTAATGATGATGTATCGTTGTGCTATTCGGGAGATACAAACT